>CALVCU010000001.1 GCA_944326135.1 uncultured Ligilactobacillus sp.
TAGCTCGTCGGGCTCATAACCCGAAGGTCGTAGGTTCAAATCCTGCTCCCGCAATATGGTTCGTTGGTCTAGTTGGTTTAGGACGCCTGCCTGTCACGCAGGAGATCACGGGTTCGAGTCCCGTACGGACCGTTGTGACTTATAATGCATCGCCTTGAGCGGTGTTTTTTTTGGTTAAGTTTAAGTCAATAATCTTTTAAAAGATTATATAATTATGTAAATTTATTCAAATTCTATTAAAATATTTTGACTTTTTAGTGTAATTAAGGGTATATATAAAGTAGGAATTTATAATTATATAGAGGTAAAAAAATGCGTAATAGAAAAGACAGAATTGCTAGTAAAAGAAAACTAGAACATATGCAAAAAATGAAAAATGTAAAAAAAGCAACAACAGCTTTAGGTACATCATTAATGGTAGGAACTGCAGGTTTTCTATTAAATAATAAAGAAGTTCATGCTGATTCTACATTGCAAATGAACGATAAATCACAATCATCTAGTGATAAAGTAAGTTCTAGTAGTTCATCAGAAACAACAAATGTTTCTTCAAGTGCAGCTGGAGCACGAGTTACTGGTGAAGTTATTTATTCTTCTAGTTCATCAGATGATCAAACAAGCTCATCATCAAGTTCATCATCAAATGTTGAGAATGCATCAAGTTCATCATCAAGTAGCATAGTTAGCTCAAGTTCTTCTGCGGTTGAATCTAGTTCAAATTCATCAAGTAGCGAAGTAAGTTCATCAAGTAGTACAGTGAGCTCTAGTAGCAGTTCAAAAGATAGTGAATCTTCAAGTATTCAAAGTAGTGAAGTTTCCTCAAGTGAAATAAAAGATGATAATACTACTGATTCTTCAAGTTCAAATAATGAATCATCATCAAGTAGTATTTCTTCAGTGAATACTACTTCAGCACAATCTACAAGTGATAAAGAAACAGAAAATACTAATCAAGTACAAACTCGAGAACAATTAAATTCTGTATCAACACTTTCATATCCTGGAAACGTCCAAAACTTCTTGAATACAATTGGCCCAGTTGCTCAACAAGTTGCACAAGAAAATGGAATCTATGCTTCACTCATGATTGCTCAAGCAGCATTAGAAAGTGGATGGGGAAGTAGTGCATTAAGTACTCAAGGTCATAATTTATTTGGTGTCAAATGGAATGGAACCGGAAATTATATAATTATGAAAACACAAGAGTATATCAATGGTAAGTGGTATACAGTTGATGCAAAATTCCAAAAATATGATAGTTATTATGATTCATTAACTGCATATGCAAAATTGATTACATCACGTTTCCCTAATTCTACACGTGCAAAAGCTGCTACTCCACAAATTGCTGCAGCTAATTTGCGCAACGGTGTTTATGGTACTTATGCTACTGACCCTAACTATGCTAATACATTATGTCGTTTGATGAGCGAGTATAATTTAACTAAATATGATGTGTATAGTGGTAATTCTAACAACCAGAATAATCAAAATTCTAACGCTTCTAACAGTAACCAAAATGAAAATAATTCAAGTACTGGAAGTGGAAATCAAGTTCCTGATACATATACAGTAAAATCAGGCGATTCACTATGGGGAATTTCACAAAAATTTGGTACATCTGTTAATCAATTAAAACAATTAAATAATTTAAGTTCAAATGTTATTTACGTTGGACAAGTGTTAAAGATTAAAGAAAAAACACAATCTACAACTACTTCAAATAGTAGTAGTAAAACATATACGGTTAAATCAGGCGACTCATTGTGGTCAATTGCAAATAATCACAATACAAGTGTAAGTAACTTAAAATCAATCAATAATTTAAAGTCTGATACTATTTATGTTGGTCAAGTACTTAAGCTAACAAAAGAAACAACATCAAATAATCAACAAAATAGTAATAATAATAGTCAATCTTCTAGTGATGTTTACTATACAGTAAAATCAGGTGATTCATTATGGAAGATTGCTACTAGCCATGATACTACTGTTAATGATCTCAAGAGTATTAATAAATTAAGTTCAAATACTATTTATGTTGGTCAAAAATTGAAAATTAAAGAGGGCAAAAATAATCAAAGTTCTTCACAAAATCAATCATCAACATCAACTTCACAATCATCAAGTGTGAAAACATATACAGTAAAATCAGGTGATACATTGTGGGGAATTGCAAATAAAAATAATACAAGTGTAAGTTCAATTAAAGAAAAGAATAATTTGAAGTCTGATAACATTTATGTTGGTCAAGTACTTACTATTAGTGGAAATAAGACTAGCGGAAGTACAACAAATAAAAATCAATCTTCAAGTCAACAACAATCATCAAGCTCTTCACAAACATATACAGTAAAATCAGGTGATTCATTATGGTCAATTGCAAATAATCATGATATGACTGTTTCGCAATTAAAACAAAATAATAATTTGAGTAATGATGTAATTTATGTTGGTCAAAAATTAAATGTAGGCAAAAAATCAACTTCAACGTCAACTTCAAATAAGAATCAAAGTTCATCTTCTGCAAAATCATACACAGTAAAATCAGGTGATTCGCTTTGGAAGATTGCTTCTTCAAATGGACTTACAGTAAATCAATTAAAATCTATGAATAATCTAAATTCAGATTTAATTTATGTAGGACAACAATTAAAATTAAAATAATTGAATTGAAAGATAATCTAGTTTATGATAAAATTCTAGTTAATATTTAACGTGGAAAAGGATTAGTAGAATAGTTGGTACCTTATTTCAGAGAGGGCATGTTCGGTGAAAATGTCTAGGGAGATTATTCGAACTCACCTTTATTTTATCTTTATTTGAAATTTTTTAGAGTAGGATAAAGCGTGTTAGATCGTTATCTCTAATTAAGTGCTGATTTTAGAGTCAGAAAATAGGTGGTACCGCGATTTTTTCGTCCTATTCAAGTTTTTATACTTGGATAGGATTTTTTTTACGTTAAAAATTTTTTACAAGGAGAAATTAAAATGTCATACGATCACAAAAAAATCGAACAAAAGTGGCAAAATTATTGGGATGAACATAAGACATTCAAGACAACTGAAGATCCTAAAAAAGAAAAATATTATGCAATGGATATGTTTCCATATCCATCTGGACAAGGATTACATGTTGGACATCCAGAAGGGTATACTGCAACAGATATAATTTCGAGAATGAAGCGTATGCAAGGATACAATGTATTACACCCAATGGGGTGGGATGCATTTGGACTACCTGCAGAACAATATGCTTTGAAGACAGGAAATTCTCCTCGTGAATTTACACAGAAGAATATAAATAATTTTCGTCGTCAAATTAAATCTTTAGGACTTTCATATGACTGGGATCGTGAAATTAATACAAGTGATCCATCATATTATAAATGGACTCAATGGATTTTTGAACAACTCTATAAAAAAGGACTTGCTTATGAAGCTGAAGTTCCTGTTAATTGGTCACCTGGCTTAGGAACTGTTGTAGCAAATGAAGAAATAATTGATGGAAAGACAAAACGTGGCGGTTTTCCAGTTATTCGAAAACCAATGAAACAATGGATGCTAAAGATTACTGCGTATGCTGATCGTTTAATTGATGATTTAGATGACTTAGATTGGCCAGAAGCTATTAAGGAACAACAACGTAATTGGATTGGACGTTCAATTGGCGCAGCGGTAGACTTTAAAATTGATAATTTAGAAAATGAAAAGATAGAAGTCTTTACTACACGTCCTGATACAATTTTCGGTGTATCTGTTTTAGTGTTAGCTCCAGAACATGAATTAGTAAAAAAATTGACTACTGCATCTCAAAAAGAAAAAGTAAATAATTATCTTGAAGAAGTTTCTCATAAGTCAGATTTAGAGAGAACGGACTTGGCCAAAAATAAGACAGGTGTATTTACTGGAAGTTATGCTATCAATCCTGTAAATGGTGAAAGGATTCAAATTTGGGTTGCTGATTATGTTCTTTCTACATATGGTACAGGAGCAATTATGGTTGTTCCTGCTCATGATGAACGTGATTATGAGTTTGCTAAGAAATTTGATTTACCAATTAAACCTGTAATTAAAGGTGGAAATATTGAAGAAGAACCTTATACAGGCGAAGGAATTCATATCAATTCAGAATTCTTAAATGGTATGAATAAATCAGATGCAATTAGTGCAATAATTGACTGGCTAGAAAACAATAAAGTGGGACATAAACAAGTAAATTACAGATTACGTGATTGGTTATTCTCTAGACAACGTTATTGGGGTGAACCAATTCCTGTAATCCATTGGGAAGATGGAGAAACTACTTTAGTTCCTGAAGATGAATTACCATTGAAGTTACCAAAAACAAATGATATTCGTCCTTCTGGCACAGGTGAGAGTCCATTAGCAAACCTTGATGATTGGGTAAACGTTGTTGATGAAAATGGACGTAAAGGTAAGCGTGAAACAAATACAATGCCACAATGGGCAGGAAGTTCTTGGTACTTCTTACGTTATGTAGATCCACATAATGAAGAAGCACTTGCTGACTATAATAAATTAAAAGAATGGATGCCAGTTGATCTTTATGTCGGTGGAGCTGAACATGCTGTACTTCATTTATTATACGCACGTTTTTGGCATAAATTCTTGTATGATTTAGGTGTAGTTCCTACAAAGGAACCATTCCAACGTTTAGTTAACCAAGGAATGATTCTTGGAGAAAACCACGAAAAGATGTCTAAATCAAAAGGAAATGTAATTAATCCAGATGAAATTGTTGAAAAATATGGTGCAGATACACTAAGAGTATACGAAATGTTTATGGGACCTTTAGAAGCATCTAAACCATGGACAGAAGATGGATTAAATGGTGCAAATAAATTTGTTAATAGAATCTGGAATTTATTAATTGACGAAAATGACGAATTAAGAGATCGTGTAACAACTGTAAATGATGGAAAATTAGATAAAATTTATAACCAAACAGTTAAGAAAGTTACAGAAGATTATGAAGATTTGCATTTTAACACAGCTATCTCTCAACTTATGGTTTTCGTTAACGAATGTTATAAGGTAGATGCATTACCATTAGAATATGTAGAAGGTTTTGTAAAACTAATCGCACCTGTAATGCCTCATATTGCTGAAGAATTATGGACAAAATTGGGACATGTTGGAACTATTTCATATGCAAAATGGCCTACATACGATGAAAGCAAATTAGTTGAAAAATCTGTCGAAATTGTAATTCAAATAAATGGAAAAATTCGTCAACGCTTAGTAGTAAGTAAAGATGCAACTAAAGAAGAGATTGAAAAACAAGCATTAGACGATGCAAAAGTTAAAGAAGAACTTCAAGGGAAAACAATTAGAAAAGTAATTGTAGTACCTGGTAAATTAGTTAATATTGTTGCTAATTAACAAAAAATTTAATTCTCTGTAGCGGAGATTAATAAATATCCTATCTTTAAGATAGGATATTTATTTTATTTATAGTTATAATGATATAAAAAATGCACAGGAATAATGTTCCTGTGCATTTTTTAATCATAATTATTATTAATATAATTCAACAACATACTTACCATTGTCATTAATTACTTTATAGTTATTGCAAGAATTATTAGCAATGCATTGTTTTCCATAATTAATGGCTGTTTGAAGATCATTAAATGTAGCATTATTTCCTACATTTTCTGAAGTATTAGTGGTATTAGTTTTAGAAGATATATCTGTGTTTTGATTTTGTTGAGTATCTGAATTTATAACAGAGTTTTGATTTTCAAAATCATCTGTATTTGAAGTTACATCTTCATTATTTTGAATTGATGATTCAGAAGAGTCAGAATCACTTGAGTTTTCCTGTGATGAATATTTATCTTTATTACCCTTACTTGTAATTTCAGTTTCACTGACTGAATCAGATTCACTTGCAGCTTTATTATGAGAAGAATTTGATGATGATACTATTATATATAAACCTAATAATAAAGCGATGCATACCGCAATAATAAGTAGAATCCTTTTGCCTTTATTATTTCCATTATTGTTATTACTGTGATATTTAGACATTCTTGAATAATCTGAATTATTTTTCTTCAAAATAAAATTCCTCTCTTTAAGTAATGTTCACATTAAATTATATACATTGTGTATATAGTTATCAATAAATAAACTAAATTTGAAAAAGTAGTTAAATCAAAAAATCCCTTAAATTTAGTAGATTAAGGGATTGATAGAGAAATTTAATAACTGTTATTAAGGTATTGGAAAACCCTATAAATCAATTATTGCTTTTTACATTAGATAATATAATACATGAAATAATTAATAATATAAATGCAGGGAAAACAATAAAGGGAATGAACACAGATAATATATAGCCTAAATTCCCTATAATTCCAAGAATGCCACCACTCATTTTTCCATATTTATTTGATTTATAAATACAGATTGCGTTTAATATGATTCCAATAAAGTACATCATATAAGAAATGAAAATAGCAATTTCTACTAAATTTCCTGAACAATTATATCTGAGTGAGTAAAGAATGATAAAAAAAGATATAGCGAATAAAACACAATTAAGAATATTAGATGTTATAGTCCATGTATAAAATTTAAATTTCTTATCCATAATAACTCCTAAAATTTGCTTTTTATTTGATTCCAATCCTTATTGTAGTAATTCTCAAAAAGAATCATTATATTATTGTCCTTGTTGTTCAAGTTGGTGCTGCAACTGAATTTCACCAGATGTTTTTATATTATCAGGTGTAGATTGGTAGAGCTTCTAATTCTGACATGCCTTCATATTGCATTTTATAAGCAGCAGGAGATACTCCATACTTATTAACAAATTCGGTTAACGTTTGTGGCTCATCTTCTGTATCTTGTTTATTATTAGTTGATTGTTGTTGAACGCTGGATGATCGTGTAATAACAGATTGTGGATTATTTATCGCGACAGATGATGAAACCACTGAAGCAACGGAAGAATTATTACTCATGTGTGAACTGCTTGATTTTGAAGAACTAAAACTTTTTTTAAGCTAATACTTTTAATTTTTTCAGATTTAATTTTATTATGTACATTTTAACGCTTATTTTGATTACTACAACCAGCTAAAACCAAACCTAATAAAAAATATACTACAAACTAATATTAATTTTTTCATATTATTTTCTCCAAATATTATGTAATGCACTTACTTTCTTTTTTATTATTCTTTACGTAAAATTTTATTAATAAAACTAGAATCATTTAAAATAAAAGCAGTTGTTAGTATTAGTATAATAATAACAATTACATGTTGAATGTGGCATTAGCAAGAATAGTTCCAAGATCAATAAATCCAATACTATATATATGTCGTACGATTAAACTGATATAAGGTAAAATTAATAAAACTATTAAGTGAATAAGCAAGTATAGATAAATATTTATCTTTGTACGTATCAGAAACAAAGGTAGCTACTCCAATAATTGGAATAAGTAGTATTTGTAATACTCCAATCCAAAATTCCAGTCCAGAAATTTAAAATAGACCCCAAAAATGACATAGTATAACCTATTTTATAATTACTATATCATACATTAATATGAGCTATTGTATTAAAAAATTAACATTTACTAAAATATTTTTAATTAAATAAAAAATTATAGATATTAAATTGATTTGATTTTTATAAACATACTATTATATGTTTATAAAAAAGAAAACAATATGTACATTTCAAATCTGAATTTTCATTATTAAAAAAGTTCCTATATTATAATAGAAACTGATATTGTACAATATCAAAGAAGTTCTTATTGTGTTTTACAATAAGAACTTTTTTGATTATGATATTAATATATTTAAATGCTATGAGAGAAGAGAATGACATATGAAAAGAATAAATGGATTCACATGTCGTAGTTTATTTATTGTTATATTTATAATTGAACAAATAGGATTTAATCTTTTTATTTTAAAACATACATTAATAAGTTTAATTTTAATGGTGATATCCTTAATTGGAGCATTATTATTGCAATTATGGTATCAAAAAATAAGAAATCAAAAATTAGACTCACTTAAAAAGAATTTTAAATTTATTTTGATAGCATTAATTTGTTTAATGATAACAGTATTAATAATATCTGTAATTTTAAATATAGCACATGTTCCATTACCAGAAGATCAACAGGTAATAAAGAGTGTAGGAAATAATATTTTTAGAAAAATAGAAATTTTATTTTTTATCGTAATTGTAGCACCAGTTGTAGAAGAAGGTTTATTTCGCACAGGAATAATAGGAAAGTCAAATCATACTGTATTGTTAAGTCTGTTAAGTACATTTTTGATTATTTTAGGACATTTAGATGCTGTAAATGTTTCAGAAGTAACGCTAATTTTTTATTCAATACAATTTGGAATATTAGGATTGACTTTTTGTGTTTTATACTGCTGTACAAAAGATTGGCGAATAAATACTATAACACATATAATTTGGAATTTTATTAGTTTTTTAGATTTACTATTTTAATAATGTAAAACGAAGTTACTAACTAACGGCAAGATAATCTTAATTGATGTATCTTGCTTTTTTATTAATAAAAAAACATAAGCGTGCACAAAGTGTGTACAAAAAATTGAAAAACATACTAAAACATATGATTTATAAAATAATAAAACACCGTAAAATTAACGATTTACGGTGTTTAAATAAAAGATAATATCCATTTTTATGCCACTGGCAGGCGTGGACAATGAATTCTGATAAATTTTTAATAGTTTAAACACTATTACAATCTAAAAATGAATAATTATTAGCAATTATAAAATTTGCAACTGTTGCAATTTGTGTTGCAATTTAAAATTGTTCTAAAATATTTTCGATGTGATCGTCTGATTGTGCTTTCAATTCGTCAATCAAATAAGCATACTTTTTGGAAGTAGTGGTTAGATCAGAATGACCTAATCGTCTACTAATTGAGTATAAGTCTACTCCAAAATATAGCAGTAATGCAACATGCGAATGTCTTAGGCTATGAAAGTGAAAATTATTTTTTTCAATATTACATTTTTTCATTGCGTACCGTAATTGTTTATTTACTCCATTTGAAGAAGGTATAGTTCCGATGGAATTAGTAAATACCATATCACTTTTATTTATTTTCAAATCTTTAATAAATTTCAATAAGCTATCACTAACTCTAATAGTGCGATTGCTGCTTTCTGTTTTCGTTGGCTTGAAGCCTGTATTGTATATATAATCCCAGCTTTTATTAATTGTTATTGTTTTATTTTTAAAATCTATATCTTCCCACATTAATGCGCTTATTTCGCCTAAACGCATGCCGGTATATATTGCTGTTAAAATCATATAATTTGCGGTGTATCTATGGTCTAGATTATCTTTAATGAAAGATATTAATTTTTGAATTTCGCTTAATGACAAATATTCAACTTTAACAATCTTAGTTTTATCAGAAACAAGCTCAACATTTTCTGTAAAGTCAACTTTTATTTTGTTATCAATAAGGGCAGATTTAACGCATGCCTTGATGATTGAATTCATTTTTTTCATGGTTTCAGGAGCATGATTACTACCATATTCATTTATGAAACGTTGGTAATCACGGCGTGTTATACTATTTATTTTCTTTTGGCCAAAAAATGAATATATCCTATTACCAACAATCCGATATGTATTTGCAGTCACTTTTGAAATTCTAGGTTGCTTGTACGTTTCAAACCAATCGTTATAATACTGATAGAATGAAACGTTATCAACCACTGCTGTACCGTTATACACACCATTTAGAAAGCTGTTTGCCCATTTGGTTGCTTCAACTTTAGTCTTGAATGAGCTTTTAGATTTCTGCTTTAGAATGCCATTATCACGCCATGAAACACGTGCCTGCCATTTACCATTCTTAATTTTCTTAATATATGCCATATTTCCTCACTTCAAAAAATCTCCCTCATTTGAGGGAGTTATAATTAATTAAATTTATATTCTTTGTGATTCGTGATTTTAGAATGACCGATTGAGTTGTTGCCTAATTTAATGTCAATAAATAATCCTTCTCTACAATCATCATTGCTAATTTTGTCGTGGTCTAGTAATGGCATTTGTACCATTCCTTGAATTTCGTTTAATATATTAGTTTTTTCTTTGTCTGATAAATTATTAAATTCATTGTATATATACACATCAATATCCTTATTGCCAATATATTCAACTTTACTGATATATGAATATCCGTTAAAATTTGAGTTTCCTTGTTCAGCGTATTTCTGATTTTCTGCAACTGTATCAGATATTTCCTTATTAATCGCTTGATATCCATTATCATTTTTAGTTTTTTTGCTAGATGATTTTTTATTATTTTCAGTTACTGTGCTAGATGTTTTATTATTGTTTTTTGAATTTGTGCTACTTTTTACAACTTTAGATGATGTATTTGATGCATTAGTTGATTCATCATTAGAAGATGTATCGGCGAATAAACCTGTCAAAACAAAACAAATTACAAAAATAATTCCGTCTTTTTTAAATTTGCTCCAGTCTTTCGTTTTTCTAGACTTAAAAAATAAATATATCAATCTAAAAAATAAAATAAACGTAATAATTCCTGCTAAATCTCCTATTAATTCCATGCGTATAAAACTCTCCTTAATATGTTTTCATTATTTTAACAACATTATCTAATAAATATCCTGGCACATTGAATACTTTCATAAATGTTACAGGATTATTATCATATCCCATATCTCTAAATATTGGCAATAATAACTGGATAGCGCCTAAATTTGCTTCACGTTCCATCCTCTCTTTAGATGAATACGAAGCATGATAGAACGCTATACAATTATCGCCATTTTGAATATGTGAAATTTCGTGTGCAAGTTGAAAGACAAGTTCATTTTGATTATGCCAATTTGAATTCATAACTATACAGTTATATTTCGTTGACGCTGCTGGTGGCGTATATTGATCTAATTTGTATGCCCATTCAACTCTTATACCAAGTTTTTTAGCTTTTTCTTCTATAATATGGAGAATCATATGACACCCTCTATTCTTTCCCACCACGCATTAATCGCTTAATAATTGCCAAATCTTCCTTAGGTATTTGTCTACCTTCATATGTAAAAATCACATCATCATTAGTTAAGTCTATTTTATTTTTGGATTTAGATTTATGGTTAACAAAATAATCTATATCTGTATCAAATAAATCACTAATTTTTTCAACCATATCTAATCTGGGTGTATTGTTTCCAAGCTCCCAAGCAGATACAGTTGTTGGTTTAACACCTAATAAATTTGCCACTTCTTTTTGAGTATAATGGTGTTCAAGTCTTAATTCTTTAAATTTATGTGCAAATTCCAACGCTTTTCTCACTCCTTCCAAAAGTTTATTTTATATATATTATATAAGTATTTTATACATTTTAAATAGTTTTTTTGAAAAAAAGTAAAAAAAACTATTTACACTACATTAAAAATGTAGTATATTATAAATGTACTCGAAAGGAGGTAAAGCATTGAACACGAAAATGAGTTTGGCGGCAGCTCGCATTAATGCAGGATTAACTCAAACGGAAATGGCTAAAAAACTAGGCGTATCACTACCTACTTACTGCGGATATGAACGTGGGAAAAGCATTATGCGAGTTGATAAAGCTGAAATGTTTAGCAATATTGTAAAAATACCACAAGGGGATATTATTTTTTTTGAAAATAAACTACATTAAAAATGTAGTGAAGTTTACGAAAGGAGCAAACAATGAGAATTGTAACCAGTGGCATTAAGTTAGCAAACAAGCCAAAGCTAATTGTTATCAATGCGAAAGATTTCAAACAACAGCAACATAGAGATGAATTGGGTGTGCATTGGAGTTTGAAAGACTTCAAAGATAAGTTACAAATCAAAAAAAGCCTTGAATGGATTCGAGAAGAATTATTAAAGCCAAACAGGGAAGAGATTGAGGCTAAAAACGGGAAAGGCTGGTGCGTGTTTGGAGATGGAAAAGGCACTGCATACCGCATTCAACCAAGTGGCGCAAGGAAATGGCTTGAAGATAACTTCAACAAAATTAATTGGGATTGAGAAGGTGTAAAAAATGAAAATCACAAAATATTTTAACTGGTTTACTGTTTCGATATTTCTATGGATGTACATTGGTGTTAATTTCATAAACGGCGTTTTAGTTAGCCCATGGATTTTATTATTGGCATGGGTGGTGTTAATAGCAAAAATTGCGGTTGCAACAAATGCTGATCTAAAGCGTCAAGGAATGTAGAACGAGAGGTCGTGAAGAAATGCAAAACAACAACCTTGATGATTTTATGCCAAAGACATTACGACAAGATTATTTCAAACGAGGACTCAAGACATTTGCTGAATTTTTAAATGAAAAAGATTTGAGTAAATTATATGAAGGTATTCACATAATTAACGAATATGAAAGGAAATATGGAAAATGAACGCACAAAAAAACGGAGCAATAAAAGCTCCGCACGCAAAAATCAATAATAACTATATTGTATCGGAAAGACAAGCATTTCGCAAGTGGCTGCTTGATAAATCACATGAATTTGATAGTTTATCAGAACGCTTATGTTTTCTAAATAATTTAATACCTACTTTAGTAGATAAGCAAATGAAACTTTTTGCAAAACAGATGAAAGACGTATGTATTGAAATGCAATTAATCGAAAGAGAGGGATTTTAATATGAAAAATCAAATAATGATATCTGAACCACAAACCAAAATGGAATTAGGCTCAATTGATTTGGAAAACAAAGAAGTATTAGAGAATGCAGTTAATGAATACATTGACAAATATTCATCAATGATTGTGACAGCCGAAACGCTTAAAGGAAGCAAAAAGAGCCGAGCTAATTTGAATAAACTAGCTAAAGCACTAGATGAGAAGAGAAAAGCAGACAAGAAAGCATATCTAAAACCACTTGAAGTGTATGAAGAAACAATTAACACAATGCGAGATAAGGTTAAGCGATGCTCCAATGAAATCAATGTACAAATTAAAGATTTTGAGCAAAGAGAAAAAGAAGAACGTCATATCAAAGTGGAAAAACTAATCGAAGAAATGTCTGAAAATTATGGAGTTTCTCCTGACGAAATCGAAATAAATCCTAAATGGTTGAATAAGACTGCTACTCAAAAAAGTATCATTGATGGAATTGTAACTGTAATGAAAGAACGTAAAACAATCAACGATAATAAGTTGATTGTTGAAAAGTATGCAAAAGAGCATGGATTAGATCCAATGTATTACGTTGATTTAATTGAAAATCAATCACTTTTAGATGTTGAAAAGAAGATTGATGATGATTTTGAAAACAAGAAAAAACGTGAAGAAGCAGAAAGAGCAGCCGAACAAGCTCGAATTGAAGCTGAAAAAGAAAAAGCTGAACAAGTTGGAGACATCTTAGTTAATCGCCAAACTGGGGAAACTAAAGAAATTGCTCAAGAAATCACATTAACAATTTGTGGGAACAAAGAACAATTAGATTTGTTGGCCAAAACGATTAAAGATTTAGGCATTGAAGTTATTAATGCTTCGGATAGAAAAGAAATCATTAAATAGGAGATATAAAAAATGACCGAAAGAAAAGAAATTATTGAAAAGCTATCAAATATTGATGTTAGCAAGTTTGTTAAAGAAAAAATAGGATTGAAATATTTAAGTTGGGCAGACGCTTGGGCAATTCTAACAGAACACTTCCCCGATTCACATTATAGCTTTATTGAATATCCTGAATATGTTTTGGATAAGACAGGAAAGTGGATTGCAACAGGCCGTGACGTTGATTATCGAATGACAAATGCAGGTTGTGAAGTAACGGTTAATGTTTATATCAAAGAACAGAAATTTACAATGAGCTTGTATGTAATGGATAACCGCAATAAGCCAGTTTTAAATCCAAATTATGCACAAATTAACAAGACACAACAACGTTGTTTAGTTAAGGCACTAGCACTTGCAGGCTTGGGATTAAACCTATACCAAGGCGAAGATCTACCCTCAAGCGAAAGCATTAAAAAGAGAGGTATTAGTGCAGAAGACCAAAAGATGAAAAAAGAACTTTTGGACGCCAAGCATAAGATGAGCATGTTACTTGGAGAAGTTGCAATTGCAACTAAACAACCAACAGCAGATATCCAAGCAGGTATCGTTGAGCAAATCAAAAATGAGTATCCTGATTTAGAAAAAATGCAACCATTAGAAAAATTTAAGTTAATGATTGGGATTTTAGAAAACATGAAAAAAGACGCAACTGGCAAAAACAGCGAACAAATAGAGTTTAAAGAAGTGTAGGAGGATTAAAAAATGAATAAGGATAATGCATTAGATAAAAATGACGTAGTTTCAAAACTTAATGAAGAGTTATGCGATTTAGATAAACGCTTTAAAGTCCAAAAGAATGGAAATGATTTGATTTTGTATTTTTACGGCCAATATCAAATGATTCCGATTTGTTGGTTTGCTGATTTTAAAACGACAAAATTCTATGCACCGGAATTAGATGGCCAAGTAGATTACTGGTTGATGACAGATTTAGTTATGACCGGGATTGCACACCGATTTTATAAAAAGGGGGTTGAATTGTTAGAAAACTATGAACCTCGTTACACAATTCAAACAATTAGAAACTCGGTAACTTCTTTCTTGAATTTCAATACTAAGACCAATTGTTATTTCTATTGCGTGATTGGAAATGAAGAAGATTGTATTAAAACACAATTCACACCAAGAGAAATTAATGAATTGAAAAAAGATAAGGATATTGCAATTGATTGGGATAAGGCAGTGATTAAGGAGGTTCGTGATGATGAATAAAGAAAATATTGTAGAAGAATTAAACGAATGGGCAAAAAAAGAATTGGGTTCAGAATTTAGAGTCGAAACAGATTGTGGCGACCTAACACTATTCAGAAAGAATGAATATATCGCATGGTTTGTTTATTTTCACAGATATCATTTTAAATTCAATTCTTCTAACGACGGAAATGTGAATGTTGAATTGATCAAAAACCATATAATCGAAAAATTTCACGATAAAGCCATCGAATTAATGAGCGAATATGAACCAAAATACACGGTTCAAGTTATTAAAGGTAATGAGTCAGCGTATTTAAATTATTCTTCAGTTACTAAACGTTTTGGTTTCTTAAATTCTGAAACGTTTGGAAGTGTCAAAACAGAATTTACTAAGTCAGAAATCGAAGAATTTAAGAAACGTGATGATTTGGCTATTGATTGGGACAAAGCAGTTATCAAAGAAGTTAATGATTAATGTTTGGAAAGCTCGAAAAAATTCAAGGTAATCAAATTTTGATAACACTTGATGAAAAGATTGATATGTATCAAATACAAAGGCTGTCAGAAGGCAAACAACCGACAGTGGAACTTGATTTTTCAGATGGAAGAACAATCACACCGGCACAAAGAAAAAAGATTTACGCATTGATTAATGACCTTTGCGATTACACAGGAGATGTTCCTGAATATTGGAAAGACAAATTCAAATTCATGGTTGAAACGATTTTTGGCGTTAAGGAATTCAGCTTGAGTGATTGTTCTGTGACTGTTGGAAACTACATGATTTTAACCATTTTAGATTTTCTATTTGAAAACGATATACCATTCAAGACCAAGACGTGGGATAGCATTCCAAATGATTTCCCAAAACAAATGCTCTGCCTAAAGCACAAGCAATGTGTTATATGCGGACAACCTGCTGATATCGCACATTATAAAGCCGTTGGGAGTGGACGGAACAGAAAGAAAATTAATCATGTTGGAATGTATATCATGACACTTTGTAGAACACACCACACGGAACAACACAAAGCAGGTATT
>CALVCU010000002.1 GCA_944326135.1 uncultured Ligilactobacillus sp.
AAAAATTAGTGAAGGAACATATTATCAAGATCCATACGCAAGCAGTAACATTGCTAATGCTCAAGCAGCTGGATTATATATTAATGGTTATTACTTTTGCCGTTATACTTCAATAGAAGAAGCTAAAACCGAAGCACAATACGCTGTTAATACAGCTAAAGCTGATGGATTACCAGTCACATCTGTTCTATGTGCTGATATTGAATCTAATCAACAGGCTAATTTAAGTCAATCAATTAATGACCAAGCAATTCAAGCAATGAAACAAATTGTAGAAAATGCTGGATATAGATTTGATGTATATTCAATGAGCTCATGGGGTGATAAACATATTTCTTGGAGTAACATTAAATGGATTGCAAATTATCCATACAATGTTAAGGAAGATAAATATACCAAAGGTCACGCTTGGCAATGGACTGATAAACAACAATTCAAAGATAGTTATGGCGGATTTGATGCAAGTCAATTGTATGATAATTATTACACTGGCGGTCAAGATAAGAATGCTGTTATTTCTAATGGAGATACAACAGACGTTTCTCATGTTAATGGAAACAATAATAATAAACCTAGCCAAGATAAGAATATGACAGCGACAAGCAACAATAATAACCAATCTCAAAATGAAGATTATGCTCAAAATGGAGTGTTCACAGCAAACACGACATTAAATATTCGTACTGCACCAAGTACATCAGCAAGTATTGTTGGTTCATATGCACCTGGCGAAAGTCTAACTTATGACCATGTTTATATTTGTGATGGATATGTATGGGCTAGATACATGAGTTATAGTGGATATTATCATTATGTCGCCATGGGTAAAATGGGCGGTGAAGAATATGGCACACGTCAAGCATACTCAAATGCTCATTCATATACGGTAAAATCAGGAGATACTTTATCTGGAATTGCTAGAAAATTAGGGGTATCCGTTTCATACTTGCAAAATAAGAATGGAATTAATAATGCTAACTTGATTTATGTTGGTGAAGTGTTAAAATACTAGTATTATAATTAAGTAAATTATCCTCACTGTAGTTTTTTAGAGATGTTATGAGACATCTCTATTTTTATATGTTAAAATAAAAATTCAAATTAATGTTCAAAAAGGGAACGTGCCTTAATTGGTGCGTTCCCTTTTTTATTATAAAAAAAGTTCCTACTATAATAATAGGAACTAATATTGTACAATCGTTGGAATAATTTATATGAGAAGGATAAATTATACGTATAATGATAATATATCTGACAAAATGAATCAACTAAAAAAAAACTCTTACCACATTATTAGTGATAAGAGTAAGATTAAACATGCTATACTCCTTTTTCAACAGGAGAATTTAATAATACTATATTTATATAAATTAATCAAGTATGATATATTCAATGAATTAATTTAAAATATTTGAAAGCGGCAAAAAATATATTTGAATATATATAAATACCAAAAAACATTATGGATAGCATTAAATTTTATTTACAATATTCTTTTATTTTGATAAACTTCCTTAAGAAGGAGTTAAGAATTTAAAGTATATTAAGTGTAGGTGAAACGTTAATGTATATTATAGTAAATAGAAATAACAACAAGATTTGTTCAGAGTGGAATCATTTAAATTATGATGATATACATATTTGTTGGAAAACGTTAGAGGAAATTCAAAATGCAAATAGTTATCGTAATGATACTACTCGTGTAAAAAAATTTGTTACGAAATATAAAGCACAGAAATATATAGAAAATAATTTTAATGGTATGCCATATCTTGCTATTATTTCTACAAATCGATTACAAAGATCGTGGGATAATTTGATGGTTAAAATTAAAAATAAATTTCATAATCATCAAGATCACACGCATTATATGTGTTTCATGATATTATATTCAATATTAAATTAGATTATTAATAATTAGTATAGGGGAATTTTTAATTAAAAACATACGTAAAAAAGAATTATATACATGATATTTGTTAATTGGTGTGCCCAAAGTGTGCCAAGTTTTGTAAATTAATGACATTTTATTGAGTTAATATTGACAATAAAATAAAACAAATAAACGCTCAGACTTAGTAAATATAAGGTGTTGAGCGTTTATTGAATATATAAAATGATGGAGTTTGATATTTACTTTTGATATGGATAAGAACTTGTAATTTTAAAATTAAAGCAATAAACAATGTGTTTATTGCTTTTTTTATAATATATTGGGCACTATGTTTGGAAAATGAATATTTTACAAATGAAAATATTTTTGTTAAAGTTTAAGCAAAGGTTAAGTGATTAACTTTTTCTTAAAGGGTGATGAAAATGTATATTATTGTAAATAATAAAAATAATAAGGTTTGTGCGGAGTGGAGTCATTTAAATCATAATGATATCCATATTTGTTGGAAAACTTATTACGAGATTGAGAGTGCAAATAGTTATAGATCAGATAACACACATGTAAAGAAATTTAATTCAAAGTATGATGCAGAGCAATTCGCATCAAATTATTTTGAAGATAATGATTTAGAGATTATTTCAACTAATTTAATTCAAAGAAATATCGATCAATTAATTGAAAAAATAAAATATGAATCTCACCATACACATATTCATCATATGTATTAATTAAAAGAATAAATTTTTGTAGTAAGAGTTTTTTTAACATAGGGGATCTAAGTGTTATTAAGCTGTTATGAAGTAGTATCAAGCGATACTACTTTTTATTTTGCAAAAATTACTGAATATGAATAATTTAACTATTAATTTCAATGTTTTTCGCCAAGGATTCTTCTTGTTTTGCATTTATTATAATGAAAAATAACTTTTATTTTATCATTTGATAATTTCAAGGTGCTTAATCAGAATGAAATCATAATACTTTTTAAAACTTTTTTTAAAATAATCGTTAAAAATCTTATATTTAATTTGATAAACTTACTATTGCCCCATAAAAGGAGGAATAACTATGTTACATTTAATTTGGGTTATGATCGTAGGTGCAGTCATCGGTATTATCGCTGGCTGGATTACAAAACGTGGTGGTTCAATGAACTGGATCATCAATATTGTCGCAGGTCTTTTAGGATCTTACTTAGGAGAATCATTACTTGGTTCATGGGGATGGACAGTAGCAGGAATTGCAGTATTTCCTGCTATAATCGGTGCCGTAATCTTAGTTCTTGTAGCAAGTGCAATTATTGGTCTTATAAAGAAATAATTTTTTAGTTACATGGGGTAAATGAAAAGATAGTATCTAACTATCTTTTTTTATTTTGAGTAAATTATATTTTCATGTATTTCTTAATAATTATGAAAAACATTATCTTTGCTATTATAGATGTATTAATGGACACATTTATGTAGATTATATATAATTTACGTAAGAGTACGAGCCATGTACTATCTGGCACTATAGAGAATAATGGATAGAGATTTTATGTTCTTCATCATATTTTCATAGAACTATAAATAGTGTTAAATTTTATTATTTATAGTTTTTTTATTTTGCAATTTTACATATTATATTAGTAAGAGAGGAGAGAACCTAATGAATAAAGAATATTCTTTGATTATCAGTAATGATGATATTGAATTTTTGAAAAGTGATTTCAGTGGAATTTACAGTTTATTAAGTCCACGTTTATCAAGTTATAGTAAAAATAGTCAAGTTGCTTATTTTGAAAATGAAAATGATTTTCAAGAATTATGGAATCGATTTTCATTTGAGATCAGTAATGCAGTTGATCAAAATGGCGAATTAAGTAGCTCAGGAAAGAGATTACAAAAGATTTGGAATGAGAAGAATCTTGAAAATAACGGTAAAATGTGATAATTTTAATATTATTATAATGTAAATATAATTTGATAGGAGTAAAGCGAAATGGAGCCGAAAAAAAGTGAAGTAAAACTTAAACGATCAATGTCTGCTGGTCAATTAGAAATGATTTCATTAGGTGGAGCAATCGGTGTTGGATTGTTCATGGGATCAAATTCAACGATTAAGTGGACAGGGCCATCAGTTGTTTTAGCATATGCTCTTGTGGGGGTATTATTATATATCATCATGCGTGCATTAGGTGAAATGTTGTATATTAATCCAGGAACAGGATCATTTGCAAGTTTTGCAACTGAATATGTTCATCCAATGGCTGGATATATGGCAGAGTGGTCAAACGTAATCGAATATATCATAGTTGGTATGAGTGAAGTTGTTGCGGCAACTGAATATTTGAATTATTGGTGGCCTAATTTACCAGATTGGTCGGCAGGGCTAGTTGTTATCTTTTTCTTAACTGCTGCTAATTTATTATCAGCTAAAACATATGGTACATTGGAATTTTACTTTTCAATGATTAAAGTTGTAACAATTATCTTAATGATTATTCTTGGTTTATTGATTATCGTATTCGGAATTGGTCATCACGGTATTCCAATTGGTTTTTCAAACCTATGGAGTCATGGTGGATTCTTCCCAGGCGGCTTTAAAGGATTTATGTTCTCATTAGCTATTGTAGTTGGTTCATATCAAGGAATTGAATTATTAGGAATTTCAGCTGGAGAAGCTAAAGAACCACAAAAAGCAATTGTTAAATCAATTAAATCAGTAATCTTGAGAATTTTAATTTTCTATGTTGGTGCTATTTTTGTTATTGTAACTATTTACCCATGGGATAAATTAGGTTCAATTGGTTCTCCATTCGTAGAAACATTTGCTAAGATTGGAATTACAAGTGCTGCAGGAATTATTAACTTTGTTGTATTAACAGCTGCAATGTCTGGTGCAAACTCTGGAATTTACAGTTCAAGTCGAATGTTATTCAAATTAGCACACGAAGGCGATGCTCCTAAAGCATTAGGTAAGTTATCTAAACATATGGTACCTAATAGAGCTATTTTAGCAATTTCATTTGGTATTTTATTAGGATTTATTTTAAACACAGTCCTTGCTGCTTTAAATAAATCAACATCAAATCTATTCGTTATTATCTTTAGTTCTAGTGTTCTACCAGGAATGGTACCATGGTTTGTAATTTTATTAGCAGAATTACACTTTAGAAAAAATAATCCAGAAATTATGAAGGATCATCCATTTAAATTACCATTGTATCCATTATCAAATTACATTGCATTATTATCAATGTTTATCATTGTTGTATTTATGTTTATTAATCCAGATACAAGAGTTTCTGTTTCAGTTGGTGCAGTATTATTAATTGTTTTAATGATAGTTTATATAATGCGCCATGGATTATCTAAAGATCGAAAAGTTAAATAATAAAAAAAGCAACTATGTAATTACATAGTTGCTTTTTTATATATTAAGATATGAATTCGCTAATATATAAATATATTATTGCTTTACTTATAAAGAATATTAATTATTTGAATTTAAATTTTTTGAAACTGCAAGCTCTGCAATTGCTTCTTTTTCAACTTGCTCTTCGCTTTCATGTACCCATCTTTGAATAAAGAATGCATCAATTAGCATCCATGGAATAGAAATAACGGCTCCAAAAAATGTTAAAGATAAAATTAACATAACAACTGCAGAACCTGTTTTTCCAAAATAAAAGCGATGTCCGCCAAAATAGCCTAAGAATAGCCATAGAAGCCATGCAACAACTGGTTTTTTAGCTTTATTTGCTACTTGACTGTCAACAAGAATTTTTTCTTGAGCATTTAATTGATTATATGAAATTGTATGATTCATAATAGTAATCCTCCTAACCCTTTTCTTAGCTTTTAATGTCATCAAAGTTTGGACATGTAAAAAAATTAATAAATATATTTTAATGTTAATTTACATTTATATCAATAATTTTATTAAAATTTTAGTAGTGAATATTACATTATTAAAAAAATAAATTGAAATAAAGTAACATGAAAGGGGATATACGGCGAAGAATAAGTGATAATTTTAATCCAATTTAAATTTGAGATAAAATAGAATTATCCTTCTTGAGAAAGGAGGGTAGATGTTGGAACTTTTATTTACACTCGTTGTTGCACCAATCATTGTTAATTGTGTCACTGAACTATTCAAAGAATGGCTTAAACATAGGAGATGATGATTGAGTAACAGCAAAATAAAAAGGCTTCTTTGGTTAGATGCTGGAACCATTTAACCATTGAAGTCTTTTTAATGTTGAAACTTTTATTTACGACTTAATTATAACATAAAAAATATGTCCCGCAACTTGATTGAATTAGCTATATAGCATTTTCGGGCATAAAGAATATGAGGATGATATATACAATATATAAATTCATAATATAATAAAACACCGTAAAATCAAAGATTCACGGTGCTTAATAAAGGAATGTTTTATAAAGGAAAGTACAGGATTTGAACCTGCGCGCCGGTTATTGCCGGTTCGGCGGATTTCGAGTCCGCTGCATTACCACTCTGCCAACTTTCCATCGTTTTAATTATAACATTTTTAATAAAATAGATAAAAAGATCCGTAATGGACGGATCTTTTCAATCTATTAGAAAAGAGGATGAGAGATTCGAACTCTCGCGCCGAGTTGCCCCGACCTGACGGTTTTCAAGACCGTTCCCTTCAGCCAGACTTGGGTAATCCTCCATATGTATTAACAACACTTTAACAGTATATAAAGAATATAAGTATATGTCAAGATTTTTTTACGGATTTAAAAAATAGAAGAAATTTTGTTAAAAAAGGAAAATGTTTTTACTATTAAAGTTATAATAGTATCCGAGTTGATAATATATTGAAGGAGATATAAAATGATCATTTTAATAATTGGCATTTTAAGTGCGGTTATTTATTTAGCCCTTAATTTATTTATGAAACCTTCTAAATGGAGAATATGGTTTGGCTGGATTGCTATGGTAATCTGTGCATTATCTTTAATTTTGTCTATGTTAAATTGGAATGAACATTTAGGAATGGTTCAAGTCGATCAAATTCAAAATACCCAATTAGTTCCTCTAAATAGTAAAAATAAAATTGCTATTAGCAGAGAAAAAATTAAATACAGAACTAAGAAGGGTGTAATTAAAACTAAGATTAATAAACATGCTATAAAAATCGTTGAAGACTCAAAAGATGCATATATGATTACTACAACAGCTACTTGGGAATTTAAAAATTCATTTTTAGAATTCCTATTTAAAATGCCCAATTATAACTATACACGAATTATAAAACAGGAATTTTATTTACCTGAAGATTGGGCAATCAAAAAATAATTTTGAAAAAATGATTAAAATTCGTTAAAATAGTGAATATTATGTATACTGAAAGAGGAATTTATAATGGAAAGCTGGCTTTTTTTATTTTTAATTTTAGCAGTAGCGATGTTTGGTAAAAACACCTCATTAATTGTTGCAACAGTTGTTGTAATGCTACTAAAATTACTTCCATTTGCTAGTAAATTTATGGAAACTGTACATGATAAAGGAATCAACTGGGGAGTAACAATAATTTCTATTTCAATTTTAATACCAATTGCAACAGGAGAAATTTCGATTCATGATTTAGTAAATATTGTAAAGTCACCAGCTGGTTGGATTGCAATTGGATGTGGAATTTTAGTTGCCATTTTATCTAAGTGGGGCGTTGATCAATTATCAATTTCACCACAAGTTACGGTTGCGCTTGTTTTTGGTACAATTTTAGGTGTTGTACTATTTAAAGGAATCGCAGCAGGTCCGGTAATTGCAAGTGGTATTACTTATGTTATTGTTACATTACTGCATTTAAGTTTTTAGAAATAGGTGGATAAATTGTTACAAGATATTTTAGCTCATAATATAACTGCAACAGTTACAGATGAGAATGAAAATTATATTTTTGCTCAGTTTGAAGGATTAACCTTTAAATTAGCAAAGAATGAATTGATTAAACTACCAAAAATGGGTTCAAAGATTACAGGATGGGCCTATGAAAATGAAAAACATGATCTTCAATTAACTAAAAATCCACCTAAGAGTGGAATTGATAAATATGCATGGGGAACAGTAGTTAAAGTTCAACGTAATTTAGGTGTTTTTGTTGATGTAGGTTTACCTAATAAAGATTTCGTCGTCTCAATGGATGACATGCCTGCATTACCTGAATTATGGCCAAATAAAGGCGACCGTTTATTAATTGCTCTTACAGTTGACTCACAAGGACGTGTATGGGGTAAACTTGCAACGGATGAGATGATTGAAGGTGTGAGTGACAAAGCTGATAGTAGAATGAAAAACAAAGATGTTACAGCAACGGTCTATCAAGTAAAATTAAACGGAACTCATGTTATTACATCCGATTATAAATTAGGTTACATTCATCCTTCAGAACGTGATCAAGAACCACGTTTAGGTGAAGTTGTACATGCACGCGTAATTGGAATAAATAAGAATAATGAATTAAATTTATCTCTTAAACCAAGAGCTTTTGAAGCAATTAGTGATGATGCTCAAATGATTTTAGCAGCATTACAACATTCACCAAGTAAAACATTACCTTTTACAGATAAGTCAAGTCCAGATGAAATCAAAACTTATTTTGGAATTAGTAAAGGTGCATTTAAACGCGCAATTGGACATTTGATGAAAGCTGGTTTAGTTCATCAATCAGAAGGCACTCTTTACCTAAATGAAATCAATTAGCTTTACATTGTCAAGTTAATGTTATACATTACTTGAATAATTATTGGTATAAGAGGAAAGTGTAGTAGGAGACTTTTTAAATGTTAGTTAAATATAAAAACGACTATCAAAAAATTGCAATGGGATTATTATCTTTTATCCCTGACTTGAAAGAAATTTCAAGATTAGAAGCAGAAATCAAATGGTATCAAGAAGACGAAAGTCGAGTATTATATCTATGGAAAGATGAGAATAAAGACTTTACAGGAATTGTAGGAGTTGAAATCAGTGATGATATTGTAATGTTACGTCAAATTGCTTTATCACCATCTGCAAGAGATCAAGATGTTTGTTTTGATATTTTAGATGCACTAAATAGTACATATCCAGATCATAAAATGATGGGTAACATGGATATTGCTCCTATGATTACTAAATGGGAACAAAGAAATGAAAAGAAACGAAACTAATCAAGTAGAAGATGGCCTTACTTTTAAGTTCGAAAAGTTTGAGGGACCATTAGATTTATTACTTCATTTGATTCGTCAAAATGAAATGGATATTTATGATATTCCAATGGCCCAACTTACTAGTCAGTATATGAATTATTTGCATGAGATGCAAACTCTTCAACTAGATGTTGCAGGAGAATATCTTGTAATGGCCTCAATGTTATTAAATATTAAGAGTAAAATGTTATTACCAACTGAACAGGTAGAAAATGAAGAAATAGTAGAAGAATTTGAAGATCCGCGTGAGGAACTGGTTCAACAACTTTTACTTCATGAAACATTTCAAAATGCTAGCCAACAGTTACAAACTTTGGAAACTCAGCGGCAGCAACATTATTCACGTGAACAAGCAGAAATTCCTGATGATGCTAAAATTGGTCGTTTGTCAGATGAACAAATGTCAGTAGAATTGTTACAAAATGCATTTCAAAGGATGCTTATACATAAGAAGATTGTAAAACCAATTAGTCGGAAAGTTAATGTGGAAAAATATTCTATTAAAGATGAAATTTCACGAATTAAAAATAGACTGATGAGGGTTAACCATCCAATTGAATTTAACAGTTTATTTGGTGAACAAGTTGAAGCGGAAGAATTAGTAACGACATTCTTAGCTTTATTGGAATTAATTAAACGTGGAGAAACATTAGTTACTCAACCTATTGAGTTAGGACCAATTACTTTAGAAAGAGGAGTTCATTAATGTTATCTAATCAAGCTAAAATTGAAAGCTTAATTTTTGTGAGTGGTAGTGAAGGAATTACAGTCACTGAGATTTCTCATTTAACAGGTTTACTTAAACCAGCAGTTTTAGAACAGGTTAAATTACTTTCTGAAAAGTATCAAAAAGATAGTAATTGTAGTTTTGAACTTTTACAAGCAGGAGAAACCTTAAAACTAGCCACTAAAAAGAAATTTTCAAAATTAGTTAAAGATTATTTTGAAACTCCAACAACTACATCACTTTCACAAGCAGCAATTGAAACATTATCAATTATTGCATATAAACAACCAATAACTCGGGTTGATATCGAAGAAATCCGTGGAGTTAAAGTAAGTAATATGATTCAAAAATTACTTACTTTAGGATTAATTAAAGAAAGTGGAAGATTAGATGTTCCAGGTAGACCAATTCTTTATGCAACTACTGAAGAATTTCTTGATCACTTTGGATTGCAATCATTAAAAGATCTTCCACCTCTTAATCAAGAAGAAAACGAAAATGAAGAATCAAGTGATGACTTAATGGAATTATTTGAAAAAACAATAAAAGAAGAATAAGAGGCGAGATAATGGCTATACGTTTACAAAAATATATGGCGCAAGCTGGAGTAGCTTCTCGAAGAGCAAGTGAAAAATTAATTGTAGCAGGAAAAGTAAAAGTTAATGGTAAAGTTGTAACTGAATTAGGTACTAAGGTAAATGGTAATGATTTTGTTGAAGTTAATGGCAAACTGATTGAACAAGTTGAAACAAAAGAGTATTTCTTATTTTATAAGCCACGTGGTGTAATTTCTGCAGTTAAGGATGATAAGGGCAGAAAGGTTGTAACTGATTATTTTACAGACATTCCGCAACGCTTATATCCAGTCGGACGACTTGATTATGATACATCTGGCTTACTATTGATGACCAATGATGGTGAATTAGCTAATAAATTAATGCATCCCAAATATAAAATCGAAAAAACATATGTTGCAAAAGTTAAGGGAATTCCATCAAATGATAGTTTAAAACAACTTCGAATTGGAGTTAAACTTGATGATCATCATCGTTCTTCATCTGCAAAAGTGAAGATTTTATCTTCAGATAAAAAAACTGATACAGCGATTGTTTCAATCACAATTCATGAAGGTCGCTATCATCAAGTTAAGATTATGTTTGAAAAAGTAGGACATCCAGTTAAGAAACTTAAACGAGAAAGATATGGTTTCTTAACACTTGATGGTTTAACTGCTGGTCAATTTCGACCATTATCTCATAATGAAGTTCATAAGCTTGAAAAAATGGTTAGCAATAAAAGATAAAAAAAGACACTTTGTATTAATTACAAAGTGTCTTTTTATTAATCAATTAGTTAACCATTTTGCTTACTTTCTTTGGCAATATTACGATTTGCTCGTGTAAAATCAACGATAATCCAAATTAATAATGCGAGAATTGCAACAATCAAAATAGCTGCAATTGTATTTGCCATATGAGTTTCACTTACAGTTGGATTTTGTCCAAAGAATCCTAAGATAGAATCTGGTAAACCTTTAAGGTTCAAGAATGTAAGTGAAATAACAGAAATCCAACCAACAATTTTAACCCATAATGAATTTTTGAACCTTCCCATTTCTTCTTTACTATTGGTTAATAGTAATAGTGGAACCATTGAGAATGGTAAAGCAATAGCTAAGAATACTTGAGAATTATTCATTAGGTTATTTAATGCTTCATGTTGATCTAATTTAGACATTCCTGCAGTCATTGAAACACAAATTAAAACAGGAATTACTGAAATTAAACGTGTGATTAAACGTCTTGCCCATAAAGGTACACGTAAATGAATGAAACCTTCCATGATTACTTGTCCAGTTAATGTACCTGTAATTGTAGAATTTTGACCAGATGCGAGTAGGGCAATAGCAAACAATGCTGATAAAGCACCTGTTTTTGCAATACTAATCAAAACATGATTTCGTAACATTGAAGTATCTGAAAGTGCTTGATATAAACCAAAGAATGATGGATCTTTTACAGCACCTGTCTTAAATACAGCAACTCCCATTACTAAAAGTAATGCATTTACAATTAAAGCAACTGATAATTGAATATTTGAGTCCCAAGCAGAAAATTTAACTGCTGTTGCAACTTCTTCTTCATCATTATGGTTAATTTCACGTGTTTGTGAAATTGCAGAGTGTAGATATAGATTATGTGGCATAACCGTTGCCCCAATGATACCTAATGCTCCTTGAATAGGTGTCATACCATTTACAACAGGTTTAGTAGAAAATGTATCTGCTGTTGGTATAATACCGCGAATAACTGCTCCCCAATTTGGATCAGATAGTGCAACTTCATAAACAAAGACGAATAATATTACCATGATAAGAGCTACAACTAAGGCTTCAATCTTTCGAAATCCGATTTTAGTTAGTAATAATAGTAATAATACATCGAAAACTGTAATGAATACTGCTGCGATTAGTGGGATTCCAAATAATAAATATAATGCAATCGCTGCACCAATAACTTCCGCAATATCAGTAGCCATAATTGCTAGCTCAGTTAAAATCCACAAAACAATTCCTAAAGGTTTACTTGTTCTTCTCCGAATTGCTTGTGCTAAATCATTTTGAGTAACAATCCCTAACTTAGCTGCCATATATTGAAGAAGCATCGCAATTAAACTTGACATTAAAATGACAGACATTAATAAATATTGAAAATTTTGTCCACCTGTAATTGAAGTAGACCAGTTACCGGGATCCATATATCCAACAGCAACTAATGCTCCAGGCCCTGAATAAGCTAACAATGTTCGCCAAAATCCTTTTCCTTTCGGAACTTTAACAGTACCATTGATTTCCGCTAATGATTGGCCGTGATCTGAATCAACGTGCTCGATAAATTCATGATGTTTACCGCGTTTCTCCGTGCTTGACACATCGAAAACCACCTTTCGCTTTCTATTTCAGTGGGTAATTATACTCTTAATTCAATCGAATTAAAAGTATTTTTAGGTATGCCCAACAATTATTTAATAATATATTTTTCAATTTAAATCTTGATATAATATAATAATTTTATTGAATTAATGAGGAGAAATACAATGAATTATTATTTATTACATTTTTTCAGTGATAAACAATCTCGAAAACCAGCAGTAATTCGCCAAATTTTATCAAATAAAAAAACGAGTTCTTCATTATATTGGGGGATGAGATATCAATTATTAGATTATTTAAATGTAATTCCAACGTTAAATACTGAAAAATTTAATATGGCAATAAAAAAATTAATTCAAAAAGATTTATTAATTCATAACGATAATGAATTATTGTTGAGTGAAAAGGGAATTGAAATGAAAAACAAGTTTGATGAATGTCATTATAAACTTGATCACCCTGAACTTTTCTTGAAAATTAACTATTCATTGTGGAATGCATTAATGTTACTAATGATACAAGTCAGTTCTGAATATAGCTATCAAAATAAAAAATATTATGTTGCATCTAATAATCTTCAAGCTCAGTTTTTAGTTAAGCAATGGATTAACAAATTTGGCTTTGATCAATTGAAAACTGAAGTTAAAGATTGTTTAATGGCATTTTTAAAGCAACAAGATGAACTTAAAGCTGATATTTTTTCACAAAAATTAATAGGTCATGATTATTCAGGGTTATCAAATGACCAAATTGCACATCACTACAATTTAAACACGCTTGATGTTGATATTATATTTCATGATTTAGCAGTTCAGTTTGCATATTTTGTCTTATCAAAAAAGGATCATTTATCATTATTAGTGCAAAAATCAATGTTATCAGGAATTTTTTCAGATACAATTAAACAGACTAAGGAATTATTTGATTCTGGTTTATCATTGAAACAAATTGTTACAGAAAGAAAACTCAAAATAAGTACAATTCAAGAACATATAGAAATTTTAGCTATTATTGAAAAAAACTTTCCATACAACAAATTCATAAATGAGAACGAAGTCGAATATTTAGATAATTTATACCAAGGAAATATTGATAAGTGGCAATTTAATAAAATGAATGAGGATGAAATGAATATTTCATTTTTCAAATTTAGATTATTTTGCATAATGAGGTCACATGATGAGCAAAGAACTAAGTGAAATTCTACATGAAGGTTTAAAAAAATATTTTGGATTTGATGAATTTAAAGAAGGCCAAGAAGAAACTTTAATAAGTTTATTAAATCGGCATTCAACATTGGCAATTTTACCAACTGGTACAGGAAAATCGCTTTGTTATCAATTATTTGCCAAGATAACTGGTAGACGCGTATTAGTTATCTCTCCGTTAATTTCTTTAATGCAAGATCAAGTAGAGCAAATGAAATATAACAAATTGACAAATGTTGTGGCATTGACTTCTAGTTTAAGTCGAGAAGAACGAAATTATATACTGCATAATTTAGAAAAATATCAGTTTATTTTTGCATCTCCTGAGATTTTAAAAAATGAATATATTTTTCAAAAAATCAAAACAATAGGAATAGAACTATTAGTTGTAGACGAAGCTCACTGTATTGTTGAATGGGGACCTGATTTTAGACCAGATTACTTATTATTGGGAGAAATCAAGGAAAAATTAAAAAATCCATTAGTCTTGGCATTAACTGCAACAGCAACGCCAAAAGTTGCTAATGAAATTACTAGAGAATTGAATTTTAATTCTGAAGATAAAGTAATTAGATATTCAGTAGACCGTCCGAATATAATGCTTGCAACTGAAACATTAGATGGTGAAAAAGAAAAAAATAATCGCTTAATAGAATTAGTTAGTACTATTAAAGGACCAGGGTTGATTTATTTTTCTAGTAAGAAAAAAGCAGATGAGATTGCAGAATTGTTAAATAAAAAAACAAGACTGAAAGTTGCATCATATCATGCTGATTTAAATTTAGAAGATCGTTACTCTGTTCAACACCAATTCATAAATAACAAATTGGATTTAATATGTGCAACAAGTGCGTTTGGAATGGGAGTTAACAAAAAAGATATTAGGTATGTCATTCATTATCACTTGCCTGGAGACTTAGAAAGTTATGTACAAGAAATTGGACGTGCTGGTCGAGATGGCAAGCAAAGTATTGCTATATTACTTTATTGTTTAGGTGATGAAAACATTCAGTATCAAATTTTAAAAGGTTCTCTTCCGACTGTATCAGATATTAAATACTACGCAGAACATAAAGAACTCTTACATAATATTAAAAACGAAGAGTTTGAATTATTAAAAGCATTTTTTGCAATGAATATCTCTGCAGATGATTTGCTTAAATTTTTTGCAGAGAGAAAAAGAGATAAAAATCAGGCATTAATTAAAATGATTGATTATATTAATTCAGACAAGTGTAAGCGACAATATATTTTAGATTATTTTCAAGATTTGAAAAAGATTAAACATGGAGAAAATTGTTGCACATATAATAAAAATTATAATTTGAAACAATTAGGACTAAAATTACAAGAACAAACCAAAGAAAAGATTGAATTTTTAGATTACAAAGAATTAATGAAAAAATTATTTGCGATCTAATGCAACCTTAAATAAATTTTTATAGCATTCTTTATTTTAACTGTGGTAATATATTTTAGGATATAAAAGATATGAGGTGTAATTTTGAATCAAAAAAAGTCAAATGATCATTCAAAAAAGCCTTGGGAAAATACTTTCGAAGAAGAAAAAGATGCTCAAGGTAACTTATCTAGAACTGCTAGAAGACAAAATTCAAAGAAGAATACAGCATTAACAACTTCTTTATTAATTGTCTTTGTTGTGATTATTATTGGAGTGGTGGGCCTATATTTTTTATCGCAAAGAACGGCTAAGCAACATACAACCCATAGTGACAAAATAGAGGTTGTATCGTCAAAAAAGAAGTCCTCTTCATCTTCTAAAAAAAGAGAAGCTAAGAAATCTTCTAAAAAATCAAGTGAAAAAAGTGAAGTTGTTTCTAGCTCAGCCGTTGAAGAAAGTAGTGTAAGTTCAACACAGCAAAATAATGAGGCACAAGAATCAAGTCAAGCTCAAGCAAGTAGTACAGCACAAAGCCAAAGTACAACTAATGCCCAATATGCTACAGTTGGCGCTGGACAAGGGGTATATCGTGTAGCTGTAAACAATGGTTTGACTGTTCAACAGTTATTAGAATTAAACCCTGGTTTATCTTCAAATACTGAATTAACACCAGGACAAAAATTAAGAATTAAATAATTAGGGGCATATGCCTCTAACTTTTTTATAATATTTGTATTTGTGATAAAGGAGCAGAATAATGGATAAAATTCAAATTGCGATAGATGGCCCTGCATCTGCAGGAAAAAGCACAGTTGCAAAGATTGTGGCAAATAAACTTCACTTTATTTATTGTGACACTGGGGCGATGTATCGTGCAGTAACATATGCTGCAATCAAAAAAAATATTAAATTGGATGATGATCAAGCGTTAGGTGAGTTGCTTAAAAATATTGATATCAAGTTTGTTCCTGGCAAACCTGAACAACGTGTCTTTATTAACGAGGAAGAGGCTACTCGGGCAATTCGAACACCTGAAATCACTAATAATGTTTCATTAGTTTCTGCTCAACCTAGTGTACGTAAGGCTTTGACACAACGCCAACAAGAAATTGCTGCTGAGGGTGGAATTGTGATGGATGGCCGTGATATCGGAACAACAGTATTACCCAATGCACAAGTTAAAATCTTTTTAGTAGCTAGTGTTCATGAAAGAGCTGTTCGTCGGTTTAAAGAAAACCAAGAAAAGGGAATTGATACACCTTTAGCAACTCTTGAAAAAGAAATTAAAGAACGTGATTATAAAGATTCTCATCGGAAAATTTCACCACTTGTAAAGGCTGATGATGCAATATTAGTAGATACGACATCATTAGACATAGATGGTGTAGTTGAAAGAATTTTAGAAATTGTTAAACAAAATACAAAAGCAAGCGAAAATCAATAATAATTACTGGAAATATTTGTAAAATTCAGTTAAAATAAATAATAGAGTTAGTCGTTAAGGAGGACATTGTCCATGAGTGAATCAGAAAATAAGGATTTATTAGAAGCTTTAAATAGTGTTAAAGAAGTAAATGTTGGCGACGTCGTAAAAGGCGAAGTGCTAGCATTTGATGAAAATAAGCAAGTAATCGTTGGTATTGAAGGAACAGGTGTCGAAGGCGTTGTCCCTGGACGTGAACTTGGCGTTAAGATGGATGAAGCTGAAGATAAGATTAATGTTGGAGACATTTTAGACTTAGTTGTAATTTCTAAGATTGGTTCTGACAAAGAAGGCGGTAGCTTCTTATTATCACAACGTCGATTACAAGCTCGCAAAGTTTGGGATGAAATCGAAAAGAAATTTGAAAATGGTGAAACAATTACAGCACCTGTAACACAAATCGTTAAGGGTGGTTTAGTTGTTGATGCTGGTGTACGTGGATTTATTCCTGCATCAATGATTTCAGATCACTATGTTGAAGATTTGAACCAATACAAGGGTAAAGAATTATCATTAAAAATTGTTGAAATTGAACCAAGCGAAAACCGTTTGATTTTATCTCACAAGGAAGCAGCTAAAGAAGAACGTGAAGCAAAACGTAAAGAAGCTATGGATAAATTATCAGCTGGCGAAGTTGTTGAAGGTAAGGTTGCTCGTTTAACAAACTTCGGTGCATTTATCGATCTTGGCGGTGTAGACGGTTTAGTTCACGTTTCAGAAATTTCATATGATCATGTAAACAAACCATCAGATGTATTAAAAGTTGGTGAAGACGTTAAAGTTAAAGTATTAGACGTTGATGAAGAACACGGCAGAATTTCATTATCAATCAAACAAACTTTACCTCAACCATGGGATGAAGTTGGTGAAAAGATTGCTGAAGGTGATGTTCTTGAAGGTGTTGTTAAACGTTTAACAAGCTTTGGTGCATTTGTTGAAGTAATGCCTGGTGTTGAAGGTTTAGTTCACATCTCACAAATTTCACACAAGCACATTGCAACTCCAAACGATGTCTTAGAACCAGGTCAAGACGTTAAAGTTAAAGTATTAAGTGTTGATCCTGCAGCTCATCGTTTGGCATTATCAATCAAGGCTTTACAAGAAAAGCCAGTAGCTGAAAAGAAAGCTCCAAAGAAGAACAATGATAGTGCAAAGAAAGTTGAAATTCCTGAAGAAGAAACAGGTTTCACTTTAGGTGACATTATCGGTGATGAATTAAAAGATCAAAAATAATATAGTTTGATTTTTTGTTTCAGTTATACGAAATTAAAGAGGTTGCGGCATTGTCACAACCTCATTTTTTATGTTATTAGAACGGAGGTAACTATGGCGAATCCTATTGTTGCAGTTGTTGGTCGTCCAAATGTTGGAAAATCAACAATTTTTAATCGAATTGCAGGAGAAAGAATTTCAATTGTTGAAGATACTCCTGGTGTAACACGCGATCGTATTTACACACATTGCGAATGGCTTGGAAAGAAATTTAATATGATTGATACTGGCGGAATCGATATGGGAGATGAGCCTTTTGTAAATCAAATTAAAGAACAAGCTGAAATTGCAATCGACGAAGCAGATGTAATTATTTTTGTTGTAAGTGGTAAAGAGGGAATTACAGACGCAGATGAAAAGGTTGCAAAAATATTATATAAAACTGATAAACCTATTTTCTTAGCAGTTAATAAAGTTGATAATCCAGAAATGAGAAATGAAATTTATGATTTCTACTCACTCGGATTAGGAGATCCAATTCCTGTTTCAGGAATTCATGGAATTGGTATTGGTGATTTATTGGATAAAGTTATAAATGCTTTTCCAGACGATGCTGATCAAGAGGATGATACTAGTATTAAGTTTAGTTTTATTGGACGTCCAAATGTCGGAAAATCATCTTTAGTAAATGCTTTATTAGGTGAAAATCGTGTGATTGTATCTAATATTGAAGGAACAACCCGAGATGCTATTGATACAAAGTTTGTAACTGAGGACAATACAGAATATACAATGATTGATACTGCTGGTATTCGTAAGAAAGGTAAAGTTTACGAAAGTACTGAAAAATATTCTGTATTACGTGCAATGCAGGCCATTGATCGTTCCGACGTTGTTTGTGTAGTTTTGAATGCTGAAGAAGGAATTCGTGAGCAAGATAAGCATGTTGCTGGATATGCACATGAAGCCGGACGTGGAATTATTATTGTAGTTAATAAATGGGATACTCTTAAAAAGAATAACCATACGATGGCAGATTTTGAAAAGCTTATTCGACAAGAATTTCAATATTTGAGCTATGCGCCAATTGTTTTTGTTTCTGCTAAGACTCACCAACGGCTAAATTCATTGCCTGGATTAATTAAGAAAGTAAATGCAAACCATGAACGTCGTGTATCATCATCTGTATTAAATGAGGTTATTTTAGATGCGATTGCTCATAATCCAACACCTAGTGACAACGGAAAACGATTAAGAATCTATTATGCAACACAGGTATCTACAAAACCGCCAACATTTGTTGTTTTTGTTAATGATCCTGATTTAATGCATTTTTCATATGAGCGATTCTTGGAAAATCAAATTAGAGCATCATTTGATTTTACAGGAACACCAATCCATTTAATTATTAGACGTAGAAAATAAAATTACTTAAAAAACAATTAATAAAGTCACAATTTTTTAGTTAATTTATAGTGAAAAGCCTTGTCGTATTGGGTTTTCTATGCTATCTTAATTATTGAGCAATGATTTGTTAGTCATTGTTTGAACATTAATTTGATATTATATAACATGATTTAAAATGTTATTGGTTCGAGGAGGTGGAAACACATGGCAAACAAAGCACAATTAATCGAAAAAGTTGCTGATAAGACAGGTTTGACAAAGAAAGATGCAACAACAGCTGTTGATGCAGTATTTTCATCAATCCAAGATTTTATGGCAGAAGGCGAAAAAGTTCAATTAATCGGTTTTGGTAACTTCGAAGTACGTGACCGTGCTGCTCGTAAAGGCCGTAACCCACAAACAGGTGCAGAAATTCAAATTCCTGCAAGCAAAGTTCCTGCATTCAAGCCAGGTAAAGCATTAAAGGATGCTGTAAAATAATTCCTGTTTATGAACTTAATTAAAGTTAGAGGTTGTGACATTAGTCATAACCTCTTATTTTATTTACAAAATAAATTTAATTAGAAAGGGGATATCAAAATGACGTTTGCAGAAAAAACATTAGATTTAATTGATAAGGGGCAAATTGATGAAGCACATAAGGCTTTTATCTGCTCATTAAACAACGATAATGATGATATGATTTATAGTCTTGCTGAAGAGCTATATTCGCTAGGATTTACAAATATGGCTAAACAAGCATATGAAAAATTACTTAATTTATATCCTGATGCAGATGAATTTCGAACATCATTAGCTGATATTGCAATTAGTGAAGGAAATGATGATCAAGCCCTAGAATATTTATCTGCTATTAAACCAGATTCAGATGCTTATTTAGAAAGTTTATTAGTTGCTGCAGATCTATATCAAACTCAAGGAATCTTTGATGTAAGTGAGCAAAAATTGTTAAAGGCCTATCAACTTGCTCCAGATGAACCTGTAATACAATTTGCACTTGCTGAATTGTATTACGATATAAAGAAATATCGTGAAGCAATTAATTTTTATATTAAATTAATTAAAGAAGGAATTACTGAGCTTTCTCAAGTTAATTTGGTACAAAGAATTGGAATTTCATATGCTGAAATTGGAAAGTTTGAACAAGCTTTAGGATATTTGGAACAAATTCATCCTGAAGATATGGATGATGATACGAGATTCCAATTTGCATTTACTCATATGAAGTTAAAACACTACGAAAAAGCACTTAAAGAATTTGAAAAATTAAAGGAAACTTCTCCTGATTATGCTACTGTATATCCAGCTATAGCTGAAATATATGAACAACAAGGTAAATTAAAAGAAGCATTAATTGCCCTACAAGAAGGGATGAGCGTTGATGAATTTAATTTACAATTATACTTTAAGTCTGCACTTATTGCAGAGAAATTAGGAGATAGTGAACTCGCTGAAAAATATTTAATTATAGCAATTCAACAAGATCCTGAAAATGCAACAATTATTTCTGAATTAAGTAGATTATTGATTTTAGAAAAGAAGCATGAAGAAAACATACAACTATTAGATAGTTATTTGAAAGATAATCAAGTTGATCCATTATTTTACTGGTTACGCGGTAAATCATATGCTGCATTGGAAAATTATGCTAAGGCCATTGATGATTATAAGGCAGCAATGAAAGATTTGATGAGTTCTGCAGAATTTCTACGTGATGCTGCTCAATTCTTTAGAGAAGCCGGTTTACGAGATCTTGCATTAAATTGTGTCAATGAATATTTGAAGATTGAACATAATGATGTTGAAATGGCTGAATTACAAGAAGATTTACTTGATTATTAAGAAATAACCTAAACGGATTAATTTCCGTTTAGGTTATTTTGATATACTGCGATAATAATTTAATGAATCTTTTGAAATACGTAAATTTTTACATAAATCAATGTCACTTAAATGTTGATTATTTTTAATATATGAAATAATAGCATCTTGATATAAGGTAGATGGTTTCAATGGAATATCAATTTTTTTGCTATCCTTTTTTAGAATTTTATGTAATCCAGCTAGACTCATTGTTGGATCAGATAAATTAATTTTTTGCTTTAAATAAAGAGATTTAGATTGCTGTAATTCTTCAAATTCAGAATGAAAGTTCTCAAATTCATGTAAAAATAGTAATTCATGATCATTCCAATTTTCATTTACAAGTACTTTATAAAAATTCGGTTCTATAATTTCTTTTATAGAGTAAAAATGAGCAAGTAACAATAAAGTTAACCTTGTATAAAAAGATAAATCCTCATTTTGAAGATAATTAATTAATTTATTTGTCCAATTAATATCGGATGTAGGAGCAGGATTTTTTTCTAATCCTTTAAGAGAAAGAGTAGGTATTTTATTCGATAGATTATTTTCAAATAAAAATACAAAATAGCGATTTAAGTGAGTTAATATTTTGTTGTATGTAGAATTTTTAATTTGCTTTTTAATTTGAAGCATGCCTAGATAATCTTTAATATCAAGTTCTGAGATTTCATTTATATTTATTTCTACTTTATTGGAGTTTGTTTTTAAATATAAAAAGAAACGATTAATATCTTTGGTTAGATCATTTATAGTCGAATCAGCTAAAAAGGCTTCGTTTTTTAGATATTCTTTAAAGCGTTCTTCAAAAGGAAATTCCATTTTTACCTCCAGTAATAAAATAAAATGTTACTTTAACGAAAATTATAACAAAAAAGAATATACTATAACAAATAAAATTATAGTATATTCTTTTTATTAATTTTGAGTATTTTTAATTCGTTCGTACGTAAAACCTTCGCCAATAACTTCATTTACATCCATTATCGAAACAAATGCATGTTCATCATATTTAGCAATTATTCGTTTAACTTCAGTTATTTCACTTTGACTAACAACAGTATATAAGGCTTTTCCTTTCTTTTTTGAAAATGCACCTTCAGCTTGCAAATAGGTCACTCCACGATCCATTTTTGAAATAATTTCGTGAGAGATTTCTTCACTGTGCTGGGTCATAACAATAATTCCACGAGCTGAGTAACCGCCATCTTGAATGAAATTTACTACTCTTGATAATACAAAAGAAGCGACAACGGTATACATCATTCTACGTAAATCAATATAAGACAATGATAAGGTTAAAACAATTACATCTAATGTAAATAATGATTGTCCCATCGGAGTTCCATTTTTCTTTTCAAAAATACGAGCAATGATATCTGTACCACCAGTTGTACCATTAAAACGATAAACTAGTCCTAGTCCAAAACCACCAATAACTCCGGCAAGGATTGCAGCAATAAATAGGTCATGATGGACATTTAAATGGATATGTACAACTTGCCATAACCAAATCCAAAATGATAAGGCTCCAGTTCCATAAATTGTATAAATTAAGGAGCGTCTTCCTAAATAACGATAACCAATTATTAATAATGGAATGTTGATTAAAATAGTTGAGATTGCAGGATTAATTCCAGCTAAGAATTTTAAGATTAATGTAATCCCTGCAATTCCACCTTCGGCAAGTCGATTACCAATATTTATTGTAACGAAGCCAAATGCATATAAAGCTGTTCCGACTGTAATCATAACGAAATCAACAAATCGGATTTTGTTGTTCTTGTGAATAACCATAGAAAAGCCTCCAATTTTTTAACTTATCTTCTAGAATACCAAAAACCTTGAAAATGTACTACTATAAAGCTTTATAAAAATGATTTTTATTCCTAAGTGATATTTGATAGTCATGTAATTATTGTTTTGGTAAAATTAATATTAGAATTAAATTGAGAGATGATAAAGATGAGAATAACGAATTTTCCTAAGGAATTTATTAAAGCAATTCCTGTATTAAAAGAGATTCAGGATGCAGGTTATGAAGCATATTTTGTTGGTGGATGTGTTCGAGATACACTTTTAGGAATTCCATTACATGATGTAGATATAGCAAGTAGTGCATATCCTGCTGAAATTAAACAAATTTTTAATAGAACAGTAGATACTGGAATTGAACATGGAACAGTCATGGTTTTAGATCATGGTGAAGGTTATGAAGTAACTACTTTCAGAACTGAGTCTACTTATCAAGATTTTAGAAGACCAGATCATGTTACATTTATTCGTTCATTAAGTGAAGATTTAAAACGAAGAGATCTAACTATTAATGCATTAGCAATGGGTGCGGATGGAACAGTTATTGATCTTTTTAATGGATTAGAAGATCTTAAAAATCATATTATTCGAGCTGTTGGTGATCCACATGAACGTTATCATGAAGATGCATTACGAATGATGCGAAGCATTCGCTTTATGAGTCAATTAGATTTCAAATTAGAAAAAAATACAAAACAAGCAATTAAAGATAATGCTTCTTTATTAAGTAAAATTGCCGTTGAACGAATTCGAGTAGAATTAATAAAAATGTTTCTAGGCAAAAATCCTAATGCAGGTGTTGAAACATTTATTAATACTGATTTATATAAATATTGTCCTGATTTTCCTAACTACAAAGATGGATTAGAAAAAATAGCTGGAATTAATAAAATAAAACTTGAAAATGAAACCGAATGTTGGGTATTGCTTGGATATGAGTTTAATTTAAATATTCAACAATTAAAGCAATTGATGAGACATTGGAAAACTTCACGTGACTTAATTAATCAAGTGGAAATTGCTTATAGTGCATTATTAAGTAAAGAAGGTCTATTAGATAGTCAGGTCTTATTTAATGCTGGATTGGATCTTGCAATTTGTGCAAATCATATTGCTAAGTTAGTTGGGAAAGAAGCATTTTCTGATCAAAAAATAAAAGATCAATATATGAAATTACCAATTAAGTCAGTTTCAGAGATTAAGGTTACAGGAACTGATTTAATTCAAAAACTAAATATGAAACCTGGACCAATGATTGGTCAAATTCTAACAGACATTAAGAAAAAAATACTAAAAGAAACTTTAGCTAATGATGAGAATGAATTAATTAGTTATATCTCAAAGAATTATTAATTATGAAAGAGAGAAATCAATGCAAACTTTAAGAGTTGAACACCTTACTAAAACATATGGTGAAAAAATATTATTTAATGATGTAAATTTTATTATTAATGAGCATGATCGAATAGGGATAATTGGAACTAATGGATCAGGAAAGACGACTCTTTTAAATGCAATTTCACAAGTTGATCCAGCAGATTCTGGAGACCTTGTAAAACCAAATGATTACCGAATTGGGTATTTAAAACAAATCCCTGATCTAGATGAAAATAAAACAATAATGGATGCTGTATTTGAAGGAGCAGCACCAATATTTCAAGTTATTCGCCAATATGAAGAAACACTAGAGATGTACAGTAAGAATCCTGATAACGAACGGCTTCAAGAACGATATGATGAGGCAGAAAAAAAGATGAATCAGGAAGATGCATGGAATGCGGATAATGAAGTTAAAACAATTTTAACGCAGTTGAAAATAAAAGACACTAAGCAAAAAATATCTGAATTATCAGGTGGACAGAAAAAAAGGGTCGGTTTAGCACAAGTTTTAATTCAATCACCTGATTTATTAATTTTAGATGAACCAACAAACCATTTAGATTTTGATTCGATAGAATGGTTAGAAAAATATTTATCTAATTATCAAGGTGCATTATTAGTAGTAACACATGATCGATACTTTTTAGATCAAGTGGCAACTCAAATAATGGAACTTTCATACGGAAATTTATATAGTTATCAGGGAAATTATGAAGATTATGTTCAACAAAAGGCAGAACGACTTGAACGTGAAGCTATCCAAGAACATAAGCAGAAACAACTATATAAAAAAGAATTAGCTTGGATGCGTACAGGCGCAAAAGCTCGAACAACTAAGCAACAAGCCAGAATAAATAAATTCCATGAATTAGAAAAAAATGTTAATCATCCGGTTCAAACAGACGGTAATATTCAAATTAATTTAACTAACCAAAGATTAGGGAAAAAAGTAATTGAATTAAAAAATGCTTCTAAAAAGATTGGAAATCATCAAATAATCAAAGATTTCAACTTATTAGTACAGGCTAATGATAGAATTGGCATTACTGGATTAAATGGAGCTGGTAAATCAAGTTTACTCAATATCTTAGCAGGCAAGATTGCATTAGATAGCGGAGAATTAATTGTTGGTGAAACGGTTAAAATTGCATATTATCAACAACAAACTGAATATATTCCAGATGATAAAAGGGTAATTAATTATTTGAATGAAGTTGGGCAAAGTATTGTAAATAAAGATGGAGATCGTATTAGTACAACACAACTTTTAGAACAATTTTTGTTTCCAAGATTTATGCACGGAACATTAATTAGAAAACTATCTGGTGGTGAAAAAAGACGATTATATTTATTAAAGCTATTAATGCAACAGCCAAATGTTTTGCTATTAGATGAACCTACAAATGATTTAGATATTAGTACACTTACAATTTTAGAAAATTATTTAGATGAATTTAATGGCACTGTAATTACAGTTTCACATGATCGATACTTTTTGGATAAAGTCGCTGATAAATTATTAATTTTTGAAGGCGAAGGCAAAATTAATAATTACTCTGGATTATTTACCGATTATTTAAAAACTTTGGATAATCATAAAATTGAAAATAAAAAAGTGCATAAACAAAGCAATCAAAGCACTTCTGAAAAGAAAAAAAATAAAAAGAAACTAACATATGCACAAAGATTAGAAAAAGATGAGCTTGAAAAACAGATCGAAGAATTAGATAATAAAAAACAAGAGTTGCAAGATGAGATGAGCAAAACATCTGGAACAGATTATGCTAAATTGGGTGATTTACAACGTGAAATTGAAGAACTTGATGAGAAGTCAATGGAAAAAATGGAACGTTGGGAAGAACTTGATAATCTTGCTAACAATTAATTAGGGAGGAATTAAAATGACAGAAATCGTAGAAGAACCTTATTTACAATTAATGAGAGACGTAATGGAAAATGGAAACTTTAAGGATGATCGAACAGGAACAGGGACAAAAAGTCTCTTTGGTTATCAAATGAGATTTGATTTAAATAAAGGATTTCCTCTCTTAACAACTAAGAAAGTTGCTTTTAATAGAATTAAAAGTGAATTGCTATGGTTTTTAAGAGGCGATACAAATATTCGTTTCTTACTTGAACACAAAAACCATATTTGGGATGAATGGGCATTTAAGAATTGGGTTCAAAGTGATGAATATAATGGACCTGATATGACAGACTTTGGTCTTCGTTCTCAAAGTGACCCAGAATTTAATAAGACATATCGTAAAGTAAAAAAAGAATTCTGTGAAAGAATCTTATCAGATGATGAATTTGCTAAAAAGTATGGAAATTTAGGTGACGTATATGGAGCACAATGGCGTCATTGGAAAACAAGTCGTGGAACAACAATTGATCAAATTAAGAATGTAATTGAACAAATTAAAACTAATCCAGATTCACGTCGTTTAATTGTTACTGCATGGAATCCTGAAGATGTTCCAACAAGCGCATTACCACCTTGTCATGTATTATTCCAATTTTATGTGGTGGATGGTAAGTTAAGTTGCCAACTATATCAAAGAAGTGGTGACATTTTCTTAGGTGTACCATTTAATATTGCAAGTTATGCAATGTTAACACATATGATTGCACGTGAAACAGGACTTGAAGTTGGTGAATTTGTACATACGATTGGGGATGCTCATATTTATCGTAACCATTTTGATCAAGTAAAAGAACAACTTTCAAGAGAACCTAAGAAGGCTCCAACATTATGGTTAAATCCTGAAAAGAAACATATTGAAGACTTTGAAATGGATGATATTAAAGTCTTAGATTATGATCCAGCACCTATAATTAAAGCACCAGTTGCTGTTTAATTTAATAGGAGGTTATCGAAAGTGATTGCTTTTATTTGGGCAGAAGATCTTAATGGTGGAATTGGAATTGATGGACATTTACCTTGGCATATAGCAGCCGATTTACGAAGATTTAAAGAAGAAACTATGGGACATCCAATGATAATGGGAAGAAAGACGTTTGAAAGTCTTCCAGGTGTATTGCCACATCGTAAACATATTGTGTTAACACATTCAGATTTAAAAGTAGATTCTGAAGCAGTAAGTGTAATTCACTCCAAAGAATCATTAGACGAATGGTTAGTTAAACATGATAATGATTTAAACTTCATTATTGGCGGAGCAACATTGTTTGAAATGTACAAGGATAATGTCGATTATTTGTATCAGACAATTATTAAAAAAGAATATAAAACTGATACAATAATGCCTAAAATTGATTTTTCAAAATTTAAATTAATTGAGCAGAAAAGCTTTGAAAATATTGATCCAGAATTTGAATTTTTAACATACGAAAAAATATGATTGTATAATACAATCAAGCTATATATAAGCAATTGTAGCTTCTGCTTTCGTTGATTAATTTGCATAATACAATTTTTAGAAGGAGTGATTTTTTGAGGAATAAAATTACAAAAAAGTACATTGTTATATTTTTATGTAGTTTACTTATTGTTGCATTTGCATTTGTTTTTATTCAAAAGACTTCAAATACAGAATCAAAGCATGAAAATGTTTCTTCAATAAAAAAAGTTTCAAAACCTCAAAAAATTTCGTTAGTTGGAATAGGTGATTCGTTGACATATGGAGAACAAGATCCAACTAAAAATGGTGGCTATGTTTATCTGATTAAGAAAAAGTTGCAAAAAAATTATAACGTGGATGTTTCAACTGAAAATTTCGGTAAAACTGGCGATCGTACTGATCAAATACAAAAACGTTTAGAAGATAGTGACGAAATGCAAAAAAAGGTTGCTAAAGCTGATGTAATCACAATGACATTCGGTGGAAATGATTTAATGCAAGTTTTACAGAATAATTTTAATGTTCTACTTAATGATCAACTAAGTACCGTTATGTCTAAACAGGAAAAAAATTATCAAAGAAAAGTAGAATCTTTATTGGATACTGTACGTAAATATAATCCTAATGCACCTATTTTCGTTATCAGTGTATATAATCCTTTTTATGTATATTTTCCTACTATTACGGATTTGCAAAAATATACAGATGAATGGGTTGACGTTACTAAAAAAGTGGTTAAACAAAACCGAAAAATGTATTTTGTAAATGTTAATCAACAACTTTCTCAAGGGCAATACTTGAATAAGGATCAAACAGAACTAAAAAAACAAAGTAAGTTAAATTTGGAAAAATTGTCAGGAAGTCAGGTTGAGAAGCAATTAGAAAATCAGAAAGAAATAAATGACTATTTATCTGATAATGATCATTTTCATCCTAATTTAAAGGGATATCAATTAATTGCTGATAAGTTATATGATTTGATGGTATCGCATAAATCAACATGGTTAAATTCTGATACTCAAGAAAGATGATTTGATTATGAAAAAGGAGCAAGATAAACAATTTAATTTATGGAAATTCGCTTTCTTTGCCTTATTAATTGTGGTTTTAGGTTTAATAATTTTTATAGGCGTGAAAATTTCGCTTCCTAACTCAGAACAAGAAAGTGCAAATACTCAGATTGAAAAAATAGAAAAAAGTGCTGCATCCGTTGATGTGACAATGAATAAAGAAGATTTTAGTTCTGCAATTAATTACTTTTTAAGTAAAGAACAGAAGAAAAGTGGAATTAAATATCGATTTATATTGAATAAATCTGCTATTTTAATGGGTACAACTAAAGTTTTAGGGAAAAAAATTACTTTTTCAGTTTATGCTACTCCTTCAATTAATAAGGATGGTAATATTGTTTTAAAAATTAAATCAATTGCGGTAGGTTCATTAAGCACACCTTCGTCATTTATTTTAAATTATATAAAGAATAATTATAATCTAAAGGGAATCGTCCAAATTAATGCAAAAGAAAATAAAATCATTCTTAGATTAGATCAGTTAACATCAAAAAATGATCTTAAAGTTAAAGCTACAAAAATGGATTTGAAGCAGAATGAGATTAAATTTAAAGTATTGATTCCAAAAAATTAAAGTGAGGAAAACATGTACAGAGAAAGTTTCTATCGATATTTAATGACGTTACGTGATCCTAATAAACATGATGAAATTACACAATTTGCTAATGATGCATTTTATGATCAAGAATTTCCTAAACAGACCGATGACTATGAAAAGTTATCTAATTATTTGGAAATGAATGCATCATATTTACCATCAATGAGTATTTTTGATGATGTTTGGCAAATGTATTTAGATAAGATGTGTTAAGGAAGGAGAATTTAATGACAGTCATTCAATGGTATCCTGGCCATATGGCTAAGGCAATACGACAAGTAAAAGAAAATTTAAAATTAGTAGATATAGTATTAGAATTAGTAGATGCTCGTTTACCAGAATCATCTCGTAACCCACAATTAGAAGAAATTTTGCAAAATAAACTTACTATTAGAGTTTTAACTAAAGCTGATTTAGCAGATCCAAAATTGAATCGAGAATGGGTTGATTTTTATGAAGCTGAAGGGCAACCTGCTATTGCAATTAATAGTAATCAAGGTTCATTAAAAGCAATTGAAAATAAAATTAAATCAGTAATGGCTGATAAACTTTTAAAACGACAAGAAAAGGGAATTATTAATCAAAGAATTAAAGTAATGTGCATTGGAATTCCTAATGTTGGTAAATCAACCTTATTAAATCACTTGGTGAAGAAGAATATCGCACAGACTGGAAATAAACCTGGTGTTACTAAATCACAACAATGGCTAAAAGCAGGTAAAACATTACAGTTACTTGATACACCGGGGATTTTATGGCCAAAATTTGAAGATCCAATTGTAGGGAAAAAATTAGCTTTAACTGGTGCAATTAAGGATACATTATATGCTAAAGATGATGTTGCATTATATGCTTTAGAATATTTTGTAGATAATCATCCAGAAAAATTAAAAGAACGTTATCATTTAACGGATGATGAAATTAACGACACAACGGTTAATTTGCTTTTAAATTTAACCAAAAAAATGGGCTTCAAAGATGATTATGATCGTGCAAGTGAACGATTAATTTTTGATATTAGAAAAGGAAAATTAGGGCGTTATACGTTAGATTTTGTGCCATCTTCAGAAAACGACGAGGCTTAAAATGAAAATAAATGAAATTAAGGATATTTTAAATGATAATCCTGATGAAAAGTTTTTGAATTTTCTACATAACGATCCTCGAAAGGGAGTCCAAACAGCTTTAAAACAGTATTATAAAAGAGTTGAATCGTTACAAAAAAAGAAAGAAGCTTTTATAAAAAGATTCAAATATGAAAAATCTTTTTGGAATAATGGAATTGAATATGTTGCAGGAATAGATGAAGTAGGTAGGGGGCCGCTAGCAGGTCCTGTTGTTGCGTGTGCGGTAATTTTACCTCATGATTTTAATCTTATAGATGTAAATGATTCTAAGAAGCTTTCAGAAAAGAAACGTGAAGAATTATATAATAAAATATTAGATCAGGCAGTCAGTGTCGGAATTGCAACCGGAAGCTGTAACTTAATTGATGAGGTTAATATTTATGAAGCAACGCGAATTACAATGAGAAATGCGGTTGAAAAATTATCTATTAAACCAGAACAATTGATAATAGATGCCATGGATATAGATACTACAATCCCTCAATTAAAATTAATTAAGGGAGACCAAAAATCTATTTCAGTTTCAGCAGCAAGTATTATTGCTAAGCAATACCGAGATCAATTAATGAAAGAGTATGCTGAAGTTTATCCTGGGTATGAATTTGAAAAAAACGTAGGTTATGGAACAAAAGCACATTTAAAGGGTTTAAAAGAGTTAGGTGTTACTCCAATTCATCGATTATCATTTGAACCAGTAAAAAAAGAATTTAAAATAAAATAAAATTTAGCTCCTTTTTGCGTATTTAATTAATAGAGAGTATGTAATAAGGAGTTTTTTTATGCTTTTAAGAGAATATTTAATAAGATTACATTTATGTAAAGGAGTTGGCATTGCAACAGAACGCAAAATATTAAATTATATTAAAATGAATCATGCCGTTCCTTCATCTGTAGGACTATCTCAATTGTTAAAAATAGAAAGAGCAGAAGCAATTCAATTAAATAAAAGAATTGTTTCTAACGAAAATACAGAAAAAATGAATATGTCATTGAAAATTTCTGATTGTTTAACGATTGTTGATGAAAATTATCCTCAAAAATTGAAAGAAATTTATAATCCACCATTAGTTTTATTTTATCGCGGAGATATTACATTACTAGATTCTCCGTTATTAGGTGTAGTTGGAGCAAGACAAAATAGTGTATATGCAAATCAAGTATTAGAAAAAATAATTCCAGAAATTTTTGATGCAAATATTGTTACTATTAGTGGATTAGCTCAAGGTATTGATAGTATATGGCATCGTATAACACTTAATAATGGAGGAAAAACCATTGGTGTAATTGGTACTGGAATTAATATGAATTATCCTAAAATTAATGAGCAATTACAAAATGAGATGATGAAAAATCATTTAGTAATTACAGAATATGCAGATTTGAGAAGCCATTAAGTTTTCATTTTCCACAAAGAAATCGGATTATAGCAGGTTTATGTGATAGTTTACTTGTAGTTGAAGCTAAAGAGAAAAGTGGAAGCTTAATTACCGCTAACATTGCACTAGAAGAAAACCGCAATGTGTTAGTAGTTCCAGGAAGAGTTGATGCTGAGCTATCTAGAGGATGTAATTTACTTTTTCGTGAAGGAGCAAAACCAGTTTTAGATAGCTCAGATATTTTAGAAGAATTCGCACATGACTTGACAAAATGAAACCATTTGTCCTAACATGAAAAGCGATTTTAAAGATTTATTTTGATTATTAAGGAGTGGTTGAATGCCTGCAACAAAAAAAGCTTCAACAGGTAAAAAAACAAAAAAGAAAACCACGAGAAAAGTAAAGAAAAATTTAGTGATTGTTGAATCCCCATCAAAGGCAAAAACAATTCAAAAGTATTTGGGTTCACGATATAAAGTTATGGCAAGTCTAGGCCATATTCGTGATTTGCCTAAAAGTAAAATGGGAATTGATATTGAAAATGAATATGAACCACACTATATTTCAATTCGTGGAAAAGGCGATGTTATAAAAGAATTAAGGAAAGAAGCTAAAAAAGCAAACCATGTATATCTTGCATCTGACCCCGATCGTGAAGGAGAAGCAATTGCATGGCATCTTTCTTATTTACTTGGACTTGATGCGAATGATAAAAATCGTGTTGTATTTAATGAAATTACAAAAGATACAGTAAAAAATGCATTTAAAAATCCACGTTCAATCAATATGGATTTGGTTGATGCACAACAAGCACGACGCGTACTCGATCGTTTAGTCGGATATTCCATTTCACCAATTTTATGGGCAAAAATAAAGAAAGGTTTATCTGCTGGTCGTGTTCAATCAATCGCATTGAATTTGATTATTAAACGTGAAGAAGAAATTAAAAAATTTGTTCCTGAAGAATATTGGACTATTGATGCCCAATTTAAAAAGGGACGAACTAAATTTAATGCTGAATTTTATGGTAAGAATGGCAAAAAATTAAAATTAAACAACAATGATGATGTTCAAAAAATTGTATCGCAAATCGATAAGAATAAACCTTTTGATGTCGACAATGTTGTAAAGAAAGCACGAAAACGTCAGCCACCATTACCTTTTACAACTTCTACGATGCAACAAGTTGCAAATAATAGTTTGAAATTTAAGACTTCAAAAACAATGATGGTTGCACAGCAACTATATGAAGGTATTAATATTGGTAAAGGCGGAGCGGTTGGTTTAATTACATATATGCGTACTGATTCAACACGTATTTCTGCACTTGCAAAACATGAGGCATCAAAGTATATTCATGATGAGTATGGTGCTGAATATGCAGCAATTAAACCAAGAACTGGTAAACTTCCAGAAGGTGCTCAGGATGCTCACGAAGCAATTCGACCATCGTCAGTATTACGAACTCCAGCTTCTTTGAAAAAATATTTAACACCAGATCAAATGAAATTATACTCTTTAATTTGGTCTCGATTTGTAGCAAGTCAGATGACACCTGCAGTTTATGACACAGTTAGGGTTGATTTATCTCAAAATGGAGTTAACTACCGTGCAAATGGTTCTCAATTAAAATTTGCAGGTTTTACTAAGGTTTATCAAGATAATGCTAAAAAAGACAATAAATTGCCAGAATTAAGTACTGGTGATCAAGTAAATATGGTTAATAATCAACCAAATCAACATTTTACATTACCACCTGCTAGATATACTGAAGCTACATTAATTAGAACGCTTGAAAGTAATGGTGTAGGAAGACCATCAACATACGCACCAACATTGAATACTATTCAAAAAAGATATTACGTAAAATTGGTTGCACGAAAATTTGAACCTACTGAATTAGGACAAATTGTTAATGAAATGATTAAAAAGTGTTTCCCAGATATTTTAAATATTGATTTCACAGCGGATTTAGAAGATCAATTAGATGACATTGAAGAAGGAAAGCGTCAATGGGTAAAAGTCGTTGATCAATTCTATAAACCTTTTGAAAAAGAATTAAATGCAGCATCCGAGAAAATCGAAAAAGTGAAGATAAAGGATGAACCAGCTGGATTTAATTGTGAAATTTGTGGAGCACCAATGGTAATCAAGATGGGACGATATGGTAAATTTTATGCATGTAGTCGTTTCCCTGAATGTCGTAATACTAAAGCTATTACAAAGGAAATTGGAGTTCAATGTCCAAAATGTCATAAAGGACAAATTTTAGAAAGAAAGTCAAAGAAAAATCGCATTTTCTATGGATGCTCAAATTATCCTGATTGTGACTTTGTTTCATGGGACATGCCGGTAGGACGTAATTGTCCTAAAGATGGACACTATTTAGTTTATAAAAAGAGTCGAAAAGGTCGTCAAGTTATTTGTCCAAATGGTGACTACGAAGAACCAATTGAAAAATAATTGTGAAATACAACTTTACAAATAAAAGTAAAGTTGTATTTTTTTATAAAAAAACATAGTATTTACAAGTAACTAATGATAATATTTAAAAATAGTATAATTTACATTTCTAATCAACGCATGATGGATTAAATATATTTTTTAATCGCATTTTAAAATGGTTTTTGATAAAATACGAATGAAGGTTAACAAATTGAAATGTTGACTAATACTGACCAAAGTTAGAAAATAACCATATAAAGATTTAGATTTTAAAATCTAGGAGGAAAAATATGACAACAATTTGTGCAGTTAAACATAATGGAAAAACAGCAGTTGCTGGGGATGGACAAGTTACATTAGGAGAAAAAGTAATTGCTAAGGGACAAGCACGTAAAGTTCGCCGTATTTATGATAATAAAGTTGCTGTAGGATTTGCAGGCGGTGTTGCTGATGCAATTAATTTAGAAGAACGTTTTGAAAAGAAACTAAATGAATTTAACGATTTAAAACGTGCAGCTGTTGAATTAGCTCAAGAATGGCGTTCAGATCAAACACTTCAAAAATTGGAAGCAATGTTAATTGTCAGTGATAAAGATAATTTATTAATTGTTTCAGGTGGTGGTGAAGTTATTGAACCAGATGATGATGTGCTTGCAATTGGTTCTGGTGGTAATTTTGCTCAAGCAGCAGCAGTTGCAATGACTAAGTATGCTCCAGAAATGTCTGCAGCTGAAATTGCACATGCTGCATTAGATATTGCCGCAGATATTGATATTTTCACAAACCATAATATTATTGTGGAAGAACCTGAAGAATAGAGGAACTAGAATGAATAACAATGAAAAAACACCTCGTCAAATTGTAGAGGAATTAGATAAATATATTATTGGGCAAAACAAAGCAAAAAAATCTGTTGCAATTGCATTACGTAACCGTTATCGTCGGATGCAATTAAATAAAGATATGCAAGAAGAAATTAAGCCTAAAAACCTATTGATGATTGGACCTACAGGTGTTGGTAAAACTGAAATTGCTCGTCGACTAGCCAAAATAGTAAATGCACCATTTGTTAAAGTGGAAGCAACTAAATTTACTGAAGTTGGATATGTAGGTCGTGACGTGGAATCAATGGTACGTGACTTAGTGGAAGTTTCATATAATATGGAACAAAAAGAAATGTACGCACGAGTACGTTCACAAGCAGTTCAACGTGCAAATGAACGTTTAGTAAAGGTATTAGTTCCTGTACAAAAGAAAAAAGACAAGAATAATAATGTTAATAATCAATTTGATTTTATGAAATTAATGCAGGATATCCAACAAGGTGCATTATCTGAAATGCAAAATCCAGCTCAAGAAGAACCAGTTGATGATGAAACACGCAATAAGCGTATGAGCATCAAAGAAAAGCTTGAAAATGGATTCTTGGAAAATGAAGAAATTACAATTGAAATGGATGATCCAAAGCAACAATTAAGTAATGAATCAGGAATGCTTGAACAAATGGGCTTAGATTTAAGCGATTTAAGTTCAATGATGCCTAAGCGCAAAGTCAAGAGAACATTACCTGTAAAAGAAGCGCGGGAAGTATTTATCAGAGAAGAATCAGAAAAATTAGTTGAATCAGAAGATATTGCGGTTGCAGCGATAAAGCGTGCTGAAAACTCAGGTATTATTTTTATTGATGAAATTGATAAAATTGCATCAAATGGAAAACAAAGCAGTGGTAATGGTCAAGTTTCACGTGAAGGTGTACAACGTGATATTTTACCAATTGTTGAAGGATCACAAATTAAAACAAAATATGGCATGGTAAACACCGATCATATTTTATTTATTGGTTCTGGTGCTTTTGCAGAAAGTAAACCAAGTGATTTAATTGCTGAATTACAAGGTCGTTTCCCAATTCGTGTAGAATTAGATGAATTGAAAAAAGATGATTTTGTTAAGATTTTAACTGAACCAAAAAATGCTTTAATTAAGCAATATATTGCAATGATTGGAACAGATAATATTGAAGTTACATTTACAATGGAAGCAATTGAAAAAATTGCAGAAATTGCATACAAAGTAAATCATGAAAATGAAAATATTGGTGCAAGACGTTTACACACTATTTTAGAAAAATTATTAGAAGATTTACTTTTTGAAGGTCCTGATATGCAAATGGGTGAAATTACAATTACTGAAGCATATGTTGAGGATAAAATTGGATCAATTGCAGCCAACAAAGACTTATCACGTTATATTCTCTAATATGAATTAAGGAAGTGTAAATATGGCAATAACGATTCAAAGTCAAGAAGCTAGTGCAACAATTAATGAACATGGAGCAGAACTTGTTAGCTTTATTGATAAAAAAACTGGTCAAGAATATATGTGGAGTGCTGATAGCAAATATTGGGGACGGCATGCGCCTGTACTTTTCCCAATTGTAGGGCGCTTAAAAGATGATACATATTTTGTTGATGGACAAGAATATCATATGAGTCAACATGGTTTTGCTAGAGATATGGATTTTGAAATAGTAAATTCAAAAGAAAACTATGTAGTGCTTGAATTACACTCTTCAAAAGAAACGAAAAAAATGTACCCTTATGATTTTATTTTAAGATTAATTTTTGAATTAAATGGAGAAAGCTTAAGAGTTTCATATGAGGTTGAGAATCCTAGTGAAGAAGAAATTTGGTTTGGTATAGGTGGGCATCCCGCATTTAAGGTGCCAATGAATTTGGATAAATTTTATGACGATTATACAGTAAAATTAACGCCAAAAGCTAATCGAAATATTATTCCATTAAAAGGTTCTTATGCAGATATAAATCATTTGAAAGAAGAAAGAACATCTGAATTAGCAGTAAGTCATGATCTTTTTAAAGATGATGCAATTATCCTAGATTTAGGAGAAGAACCTACAACTGTAGAATTAACAGATAATAATTCAGATCATGGAGTGGTACTAGCTGTCTCAGATGCGAAGTATTTGGGAGTATGGTCATGCTATCCAAAAGAAGGTCAGTTTGTTTGTTTGGAACCATGGTGGGGATTAGCAGATACTACAGATAGTGATTTAGACTTTAAACATAAATTTGCAAGCAATCAACTTGCGCCACATGAAATTTTTAAAGCTAATTATGAAATCTCTATTTTTTAAATATGGATATTACAAAAGCGACTGAATATTCAGTCGCTTTTTAATTAGTTATTTTTTTTACGTTGTTTTAGCCAGTATACAATACCAAAAGGTACCATATTTTCTTTACCATTTTTAATACGTTCAATGTTTTTCCAATGACGAATAAATACAAAGATAGTAAGACCAAATGATACACCGATTAAAACGGGATCATGGAAGAAAAATGCTACAATTGTTACTACAACAAAACCAACCATACTTCCCATGCTAACCATACTTGTAATGAAAATAGTTATAATGAAAATAAGCCATGCAAGCAAAAAGAACTTCCAATTATAAACTAATAATGCACCAGCACTCGTAGCAACAGCTTTTCCACCTTTAAAGCCTGCAAAAATAGGAAATACATGACCAAAAATTGCTGAAAGAGCAATTAAAAGTGGATTTGCATTTGAATGGAAAAAGTAAGGTAACAATGCAGCTAATGTTCCTTTTAATGAATCCATTAAAAGAACAATAATTCCGGCTTTTTTACCTAAAACACGAAATGTATTGGTAGTACCCATATTTCCACTACCGAATTTTCGAATATCTTTTCCATAAAAGATTTTGCCGATTAATACGCCAGAAGGAATTGAACCTAAAAGATATCCAATAACTAACATGACAGGAATTTTCCAACTCATGAAAGTATACCTCCTTATCAAAACTCTTTTAAAATTTTATCACTTATTTAATATGTCTTCAATTATATTTTATTCGTAGAATTTATTTAGATGTGATATAATTCTAGAACGTATGTTTCAAAATTTGAAAAAGACTTTGTAGTTCGATATATTATTAAATAACGATAACTAATGAAATTATTATTAGTAGAAAGGTTACAACACAATGGCACAGAATAATTATGGTGATGATTCAATTCAAGTATTAAAGGGACTTGAAGCTGTTCGTAAACGTCCTGGTATGTATATTGGATCAACTGATTCACGTGGTTTACATCATTTAGTATATGAAATAGTTGATAATGCAGTGGATGAAGCATTATCTGGATATGGAAAAGAGATCGATGTAACAATTCATCCAGATGAATCAATAACAGTTGCGGATTATGGTCGTGGAATGCCAGTCGGAATGCATGAAATGGGGATCCCAACTGTTGAAGTAATATTTACAGTGTTACATGCTGGTGGTAAATTTGGCCAGGGTGAGTATAAGACTTCTGGTGGATTACATGGTGTTGGTGCATCTGTAGTTAATGCTTTATCAGAAAAATTAACAGTTAATACAGTTCGTGATGGAATTGAATATGAAGAAGATTTTATTAATGGTGGGCAACCAGTTGGCACACTACGTAAAATCGGTAAAACAACTAAAAGAAGTGGTACTACAGTAACCTTTAAGCCGGATCCTAAAATTTTTTCAACTACACACTTTAAATATGATACACTTGCAGAGCGTTTAAGAGAATCAGCCTTCTTGCTTAAGGGAGTTAAAATTACCTTAACAGATGAACGAGATGGTGGCGAACAAGATATTTTCCACTTTGAAGAAGGAATTAAAGAATTTGTTTCATATTTAAATGAAGATAAAGATACATTAGGTGATGTAATGTATTTTGAAGGCAGTAAAAATGGTGTTGAAGTAGAAGTTGCTGCCCAATATAATGATGGATATTCAGAAACGATAATGTCATTTGTTAATAATGTTCGTACTAAAGATGGTGGAACTCATGAAGCAGGAATGAAAACTGCTTGGACAAAAGCTTTTAATGAATATGGGCGTAAAGTTGGACTTTTAAAAGAGCGTTCCAAGAATTTAGATGGAAATGATGTACGGGAAGGATTAGCAGCAATCGTTTCTGTTCGAATTCCCGAAGAACTTCTTCAATTTGAAGGTCAAACTAAAGGAAAATTAGGGACACCTGAAGCACGTTCAATTGTTGATAGTGTTGTAAGTGAACAATTGCAATATTATTTAATGGAAAATGGTGAATTTGCTCAAGATTTAGTTCGTAAAGCAATGAAAGCTCGCGATGCACGAGAAGCAGCAAGAAAAGCTCGTGATGAAAGTCGTAATGGTAAAAAACGTAGAAAGAAAGATCAATTACTTTCAGGTAAGTTAACTCCAGCACAATCTAAAAATGCTCGCAAAAATGAACTTTTCTTAGTCGAAGGAGATTCTGCTGGTGGTTCTGCAAAACAAGGTCGTGATCGTAAATTTCAAGCAATTCTTCCATTACGTGGAAAAGTACTAAATACTGAAAAAGCTAAATTGCAAGATATTATGAAGAATGAAGAAATTAATACAATGATTTACACAATTGGTGCCGGAGTTGGTGTCGATTTTAAAATTGAAGATGCTAACTATGATAAAGTTATTATTATGACTGATGCAGATACTGATGGTGCTCACATTCAGACATTACTTTTAACATTCTTCTACAAATATATGAGACCATTAATTAATGCTGGTCGAGTATATATTGCATTACCACCATTGTATAAAGTACAAAAGAAAGTAAACAAAAAACTTAAAGTGTCATATGCATGGACTGAAGCTGAATTAGAAAAAGAAACTAAAAAGTTTGGTAAGGGTTATACTTTACAACGGTTTAAAGGTTTAGGTGAAATGAATGCTGACCAGCTTTGGGAAACAACAATGAATCCGGAAACAAGAACTTTGGTTCGTGTAAAAATTGACGATGATGCAGTTGCTGAAAAGCGTGTAACAACATTAATGGGTGATAAAGTTGAACCTCGTCGAAAATGGATTGAAAAAAATGTTAAGTTTTCACTTGAAGAAGATGGAAGTTTGTTGGATACAGTTGCAGCTGAGGGAGCACACGGATCAATCAATGATGAAGATTTAAAAAGATATGAAGAAGAAACGTTGTTTTAACAACAATTAGATATGATTTTTTTGTTTAACTTTAATAAGGAGAATTAAAATGACCACAAGTAATATTCAAGAACTTTCACTTGAAGCTGTAATGGGTGAAAGATTTGGTAGATACTCCAAATATATTATTCAAGAACGTGCTTTACCGGATATTCGAGATGGACTAAAACCGGTTCAACGTAGAATTCTATTTGCAATGAATGAGGACGGTAACACATTTGATAAAGCTTTTCGAAAATCAGCTAAATCAGTTGGGAATGTTATGGGTAATTTGCACCCTCATGGTGATTCTTCAATTTATGAAGCTTTAGTACGTTTAAGTCAAGATTGGAAATTACGTGAACCATTAATTGAAATGAATGGTAATAATGGATCAATGGATGGAGATCCTGCTGCTGCTATGCGTTATACTGAAGCAAGATTGTCAGAAATTGCATCCGAAATGTTAAAAGATATCAATAAAGATACTGTTGAAATGGTACTGAACTTTGATGATACACAATATGAACCTACTGTTTTGCCTGCGCGTTTTCCTAATTTGTTAGTTAATGGTGCAACCGGAATTTCAGCTGGATATGCTACTGAAATTCCAACTCATAATTTATCAGAGACAATTCAGGCAACAATTTATTTAATGGATCATCCTGATGCAACTTTGGATGATTTAATGCAATTTGTAAAAGGTCCTGATTTTCCAACTCGAGGAATTGTACAGGGAATTGATGGAATCAAAAAAGCTTATAAAACAGGTCGTGGAAGAGTTGTTTTACGTTCTAAGACAGAAATAGAACATATTAAAGGTGGCAAACAACAAATTATTGTTACCGAAATTCCATATGAAGTAAACAAGTCAATTTTAGTTAAGAAGATTGATGAGATTCGTATTATGAAGAAAGTAGAGGGAATTGCGGAAGTTCGTGATGAAAGCGACCGTGAAGGACTTCGAATTGTAATCGAATTAAAACGTAATGCAGAAGCTCAAGGAATTTTAAATTACTTATTTAAAAATACCGATTTGCAAATTTTCTATAACTTTAACATGGTTGCAATTAATAATAAGCGTCCTGAACATGTTGGGTTAAAACAAATTCTATCAGCATATATTGAACATCAACGCGAAGTTACAAGTAAGAGAACTAAATTTGATTTAGATAAAGCATTAAGCAGAAAACACATTGTTGATGGGTTGATAAAGGCATTATCAATTTTAGATGATGTAATTTATGAAATTCGTCATTCTGAAAATAAAAAAGATGCCAAGGAAAATTTGATTAAAAAGTTTGATTTTACTGAAAAACAAGCCGAAGCAATTGTTTCTTTGCAACTCTACCGATTAACAAATACTGATGTAACTGCATTAGAGAGTGAAGCAGCAGAATTAAAGAAGCAAATTGAAACTTTCCAAAATATTTTAAATGATCCTCAAAAATTGGATGCAGTTATTAAAAAAGAACTAAAACAAGTTGAAAGTAAATATAAGACTGAACGAAGAACAAAGATTCAAGATGAAATTTCTGAATTAAAAATTGATACTAAAGTTACTGTTGCACAAGAAGATGTAATGGTATTAATTTCACGACATGGATATGTTAAAAGATCATCTATTCGTTCATTTAATGCATCCGGTGAAACAGATAATGGATTGCGTGATGAAGACCAAATTGTTTTCCAAGGTAAAGTAAATACTTTAAATCATATATTTATGTTTACCAATAAAGGAAATCTAATCTATCGTCCAGTTCATGAAATTTCAGAAATGCGTTGGAAAGATACTGGTGAACATTTATCACAAACAGTTGGTTTAGATGCGGACGAAATTGTTTTGAAAGTTAAAATCCTAAATTCATTAGATCAAGTTGGAAAATTTATTTTTGCAACTAAAGAGGGATTAATTAAACAGACAGAACTATCTGCATTAAAACCAGGACGTATGTATAAATCACGTGCAAGTCAATATATTAAACTAAAAACAGCAACTGACGAAGTTATAACAGTTGAATTTATTGAAGATAATTTAACGCAAGTTTTAGCAATTACACATGGTGGTTATGGTCTTCGTTATAATTTATCAGATATTCCAACATCTGGTGCAAAAGCAGCAGGTGTAAAAAATATTGATTTACGAGATGATTATTTAACTGCAGTGAAATTAGTTAACGAAGAATCTGTTGTTGGAATTATCACTCATCGTGGTGCATTTAAACGGATGAAGGTAAATGAAATTCCACTTACTACCAGAGCAAGACGTGGAGTACAAATTTTACGTGAACTTAAACGAAATCCGCATCGAGTTGCTTCAGCAGTAATTATTTCTGAAAATGATGAAATTCATATAATGACGGATCATAATGAGATTATTACAATTAATCCTGAAGATTACCCACTTAGTGATCGTTATTCTAATGGCTCATTTGTTCTAGATGTTGAGAGTCAAGGAAATGTTCAATGGGTTGAAGTAAATAAAACAGTAGAATAATTTATATCTCATATGCTGGAATGCTTAATTTTAAGTGTGTTCCAGCATATTTTTTGTATAATAATCTAAAATATTTTTAAATTACTTTTAATTTTATTTTTGAAAATACTTATAGTTGTTATTATGTATATGGTTGAAATTTATATAAAGAGGAGTTAAAGATGAGATATCCAATTATATTATGTGAGGATAGTCCTCAGCAATTAGATAAACTTACTGAAACGATTCAAAATTATATACTGTTTCATGAAAATCAATTTAAATTAGAATATAGTTCAAATAATCCACACGACATTCAAAATTATATTGAAGAAAATGATATTCAGAAGGGGATCTATTTTCTAGATATTGATTTAAGTTCTGATATTAATGGAATAGATTTAGCTCAATGGATTCGTAATTATGATGTAATGGCTAAAATTATTTTTGTTACGACTCATACTGAAATGGCACCATTGACTTTGAAACGTCAAGTTGAAGCTTTAGGTTTCATTACTAAAGATGAGTACGAACAAATGAGAGATGAAATCTTTCAAAATTTAAAATTAGCATATCAAAGAATGGAACAAACTGCATTAGAAGATGAAAGTGCAAAAACGCTTGCTTTTAAAATAGGTTCTGAAACATTAAATTTTGAAGTTAAGGATATTATCTTAATTGAATCATCGGATAGGGCACATCGAGTTAAATTAATTACAAAGAATGGAGAATTTGAGTTTTTTAATAATTTAAATAAGTTAGAAGAACAAACAAAATTTTTAAAAGTATCACGTTCGCTATTAATTAATCTTCAAAATATTCAAAAAGTTGATTATAAATTGAGAGTAATTTATTTTGTTAATAATTGTCAACGTCCTTTTTCTTTAAGCAAAGTGAAGGTTTTAAAGAAAGCACTTCAAGATAAAAATGAAATCTAATAAAAAAACTATATGATTTTAAATCATATAGTTTTTTTGTTTATTCAAATTCTTTTAGAATGTCTTTAATATCTTTAACGACTTTCTTTTGTTCAAGATAACTTTTTACTTTAGAATCGTCATCATCTAAGTTAGCTAAGTTTTTGTCTAAATCATCAATTTTCTTGACGATGTGAGTAACAGCTTTATCTTGTTCCTTGATTAATTTATCAACGGCTTTTTCGCTTGCTTCTTCAGCTTTTTCTTTTGTTTTATCAACAGCTTTTTCTTCACGAATAATACTACGAATTTCATGAAGTGCTTTTTCTTGTTCTATGAAATGTTTTGCTTTACTTTCAGTATCTTCCATACGTTCCAAATCAGCATTTAATTTAATAATCCGTTTATTAATTCTGTTTAATAAAGAATTTTCTTTGAATAATCCATAGTTCGATCTCCTCTATATAAATTGTAATTTATATTACAAATATATATTATATATAAATTGTGCAAAATATGATAATTAAAACACTTGATATATGACATTATTAATATAAACTTAATGTTTTTGCTTTATAAAACTATATAATTCGGATAAATAGAAATAATCAGGGACTTTTAATGCTTTAGGAAACATTATTGCTTTTATTTCTGAATAACTTAAAGTGGATGGCAAAGTTAGTAATTGAGCATGGTGTTTCTTAAGCGCCTTTATATTTTTATTTATAATTTGAACTCCTTTTTGAAATTCTAGTGTTGTGCCATGTCCAGGACAGATTTTATTGATATTATTCATTTTTTTTATTTTAGATAAACTTTCCAAAAAATCAAATGCTTGTTTTTTTTGTATTTTTTTTGTTTTTGGATTTATATCAAGTAAATTATTGAAATATATACCTTTTAAAATCAAGTCTCCAGTAAATAACATATCTTGTATGCGAATGACAGAATCTGATGAGGAATGTCCACACATCGAGTTAACAATGAATGGGATATCTGATATTGGATATATTTTATAGTTATTAATATAAGGACAGTATCTACTTGAAAGGTGTTCTATTAATTCTTTTTTTATCGTATTAGATAACTGCATATTATTGACGTTATTTCGAATATCATTTAGATACTGTTTAGAGCCATAATATTTAATTGCTTTATCACAAAATAAAGGGATAGAGTGAGGGAGCATCTTTAATAAACCTATATGATCTGTATGATGATGTGTTAAAATAATTCCGTTTAAATTTGTTAAAGTTAGATCGAAATTAGATAAAACTTTTTTTAATAAAATTAGACTTTTAGTATTTGCTGGGCCGGCATCAATTAAAAATTTTTGCTTAGGTAATAAATATACATTCACAGCAGGGGCATGAGGATTTGATTGAGGTAATGAAATTTTAATTACATTTGACATTAACTTTTCCTCTCTTTGATAATTATATTAATATAAAAATCCTATCAAAAATATTGATAGGATTTAGTCTTTTTATTGTTTATACAAATGCTTGGATTAACATAATAATACCAATAATAATAAAGAAGATATCTAATACTTTTGATAAGACCTTATCATTAATTTTATTGGCATATTTTGATCCAAGAATTCCACCAATTACAGCACCAATAGATAATAGAATACCAAAAAGAAAATCAATATGTCCATGACGGAAATATCCGATATCTGATGACAATGCTGTTATCGCCATAATTAAAGTAGAAGTTCCTACCGCTATATGCATAGGGTAACCGAGAATAATGATAAGTGCAAGTAAGATCATTACACCACCACCTGCACCAAAAATACCACTAATAATTCCAATTGCAATTCCAATCAATATTGCACTGAGAATCTCAGTCCATTGATGTTTGAACTTAATTCTTTTTCGTTCGGTGGTTTGCTTTTTAGAACGATGGAGTTCATTGATTCCAGAAAAAATTAACAGGATTCCAAATAGTCCAGATAATGTTACTCCTTTTGTAGCATTTGCAATACTAGCACCAAATTGTGCACCTATAACTGAAGCTACTGCTATCCAAAGTCCTGATTTTAATTCAACATGGCCTTTTCGGTAGTAATTATATGAGACAACAATTGAAGTAATTACATCTACAAACAAACTCGTTCCAATCGCAGTATGAACATTAACATGGAATAACATTGAAAGTGCAGGAACGATTAAAGTAACTGCACTAGCACCAACCAAACTTGTGATTACGCCGGTAATAGTACCAATTAAAACTAATATTCCATATAGAAAATAAATCATAGACTCATCCCTTAATTTAATATATAACAGCATATATTATAGTATATGTTTCAAAAAAATAATATTTATAATAGCTAATAATAAAATTTCATTTTCATTTTATCTAATAACTGGTATAATTGAAAACATATTTTTATAAAGTAAAGGACGTGAATGTAAAATGAAATATCTTAAAAAACATGAAATAGAAAAATTGGTCAAGTCCCATCGACATTCACGTGTAGCAGTTTTTCAGTATTTTATAAAAATAGAAAGAGTGGGATAAATGACTAAACAGAAAGAAAAATTAGGATTATTTGGATTAGCAGCAATTGTATTAAACGCAATGATTGGTGGAGGTATTTTTGATTTGCCTAAGAATATGGCAACTAATGCTGGAGCTAAAGCTCAAATCATTGCTTGGATTATTGTTGGTATTGGGATGTGGTTTGTTACATCCATGTTTTTAAAACTTTCAGAATTAAAACCTAATTTAACAACCGGATTATATAAATATGGTGAAGCCGGTTTTGGAAAATTTACAGGTTTTTTTGTTTCATGGGGATACTGGATTTGTGAATGTTTCTCTAACATTGCGTTTGCAGTTTTACTAATGAGTACACTAGATTATTTCTTTCCTGGAAAGTTTACAGGAGGAAATAATTGGCCTTCTGTAATTCTATCAAGTATTATATTATGGACAATGACTTTTGTTATTAGTAAGGGAATTAGACAAGCGAGTTGGCTAAATATTGCAGGTACAATTGGAAGACTAACTGTGATTTTCATCTTTATTGGTGTACTTGCAGTTCACTTTAAATGGGTAACATTTACAACGAATTTTAATGCAGTTCATTCAATGACTAGTGTAGGTGATCCTGGACTTGGTAGTGTACCTGCACAAGTATTAAAAACAATGCCAGTTGTATTATGGGTATTTGGTGGAATTGAAGGTGCAGTAGTACTTTCGGATTATGCTAAATCTCAAAAAGAAGTAAAAAGAGCCACGGCATTAGGTTACTTTACATGTTTGATTTTGTATGTATTAGTTTCACTATTACCATTAGGATTAGTTTCATATGGTGTAATTTCTAAAATGATTTCACCATCTTCAGCAGAAATTTTATCATTGGCATTACATAACCCAATTGGAAAAATGATTATGGCAATTGGATTGATTGTTTCAGTATTTTCAAGTTGGTTGACATGGACAATGATGTTAGCTGAAATGCCATATGCAGCAGCAAAAGATGGAGCATTTCCAAAAGTATTCGCGAAAAAGAGTAAGAATGAAGTACCAATTTTCTCATTGGTTTGTGCAACTGTTATTATGCAAATTATTATATTAGTAGCACACTTTGCAAATAATGCTTTTGAAATGGCATATACAATTGTTGCTACAATGACAGTGCCTCCATATTTGATTAGTGCAATGTATTTAATTAAGATCTCTTATAATAAGGATAATTATCCTGGTAAAACAGGAAGAATTAGTGCGTTGATTACGGGAATATTAGCTTCTATTTATATCCTTATTATGGGTATATCCGCTGGATTACAATATATAACTATTTCATTTATTATATATGCAGTTGGTATTCCAGTGTTTATTAAAGCTCGTAAAGAACAGAGTGATAATCAACCAATTTTTACAAAAATCGAAAAATATTTTGTAATTACTATTTTGATAGTTGCATTAGGTGGAATATTAATGCTTGTTAAATAGAAAAAGACGGGACATTTTGTCTCGTCTTTTTTTATTATAAATTAAAAGATAAAGGACTGATTTTTTCTTTAATTTCAGTTAAATTTTTTCCACTTGAAATTAAACTAGCAACAACGTATGAACTTTCAACTAGTGCAGAATCAAAAATATGAATTTTCTTATTTGATAATTCAGTAGCAAGTTCTAAATTTATTTTTGAACTGCCTATGTCATAAAAAGCTAATATTTCATCTGCAACATTAGCATCAATTGCATCACAAATTTTTTGTAAACTAGTTCCAATTACACCATCATCTGTACCACCAGCAAATGTAATCGGTGTTTTTGTTGAAATTTGATTAAGCATTTTTGCTACGCCATGTGCAATTTCAGGGACATGAGAAACAATTAAAATACCATATTTCATATTAAGCTTCCTCCGTCTCAAATAAACTTAAAAATATATATCCACTAACAATCACGTTTGGACAAATGAGATTTAATTTTTCTTGATTTAGATAATCACTAATTTGATTCTTTTGGTCACTAACATTTTTAATTGTTTCATTAATTACTTTTGGAGATAATTCATTATTTTTAACAGTATTTGTAAGTAATAACCATATATCTTTCATCATTTTATTATTATCGGGAATACTTAAAGTTGCAGCATTTAATAATTCACCAATTTCTCTAGTATCTACACTTCTTTTAGACATTTGCAAAAATGCAGTTCCAAGTAGTGAACACAAAGGGTTATTTTCATTTGAAAAAATTATGCTTGTTTGATTTAGTGCACTTGTTAAATTATAATCATCATTACAATTTAAGTAATTTGTGATTTGATTCAATGCGTGTAGTAATTTATTACCACATTCTGGATCATTAAAATTATCTCCTAATCTATTTAGATATTCGATATGAGTATTTATTTTTTTATTTAAAATAGTCATCCATTTTGAAAATTCATCTAGTGTTAAGTCCATAGTATTCACTCCTTAATATACCAACCGCAATTTAGACTTGACTAATCAACATCTATTTTTATAGTATCATAGAAGCGTTTACAAGCTAAATAAAAAGGCTTAGATAAAAATGAAAAAAATAAGTGAAATAATTTGTCGATTGGAGTATATTTAAATACATTGAGATTTGATATGAAATGAAGGTGAACTCATGGCAAGTTTAATAGATGAAGAATTTGAGGGAATTGTATTTTCTCGGAAAAATTATCGTGAACGTGATATGTTAGTTACAATTCTAACTAATCGTTTTGGGTTCAAAACATTTTTTGTGCGTGGCGTACATAAACGAGGGTTTAAATTAGCATCCGCAATTCTTCCATTTACACATGGAAATTATATTGGAAGAATCAATGATAATGGATTGTCTTTTATTACCACTACTAGAAATGTTTCGCAATATCAACAAATCTCAAATGATATTGAATTAAACGCATATGCATCGTATATTTTAGGGCTAGCAAAGGAAGCATTCAGTGATCAAAGGAATAATTATTCTCAAATTTGGTTTGATCAAATTGAAAGTGCATTGAAGCTTATTGATGAAGGAATTAATCCATCAATTATAACTAATATTATTGAAGTTAAATTATTAGGATGTTTTGGTGTTCAACCAAATTGGCAAGGATGTTCAATTTGTGGACGTACAGATTTACCATTTGATTATTCTGAGATTTATGGAGGATTATTGTGTCAAAACCATTTTCATTTAGATGAGAATCGTCTTCATTTAAATCAAAGAACAATTTATTTTTTAAGAAAATTTAGTGTAATTGATTTAACTAAATTAAATTCTATTAATGTAAAAGATCAAACAGTATATAATTTACGACGTGCATTAGATGAAATATATAATAGTCAAGTTGGTGTATTTGTAAAAGCTAAAAAGTTTTTAGATCAAATGAATTCATGGAATATTACCTTAAAAGATAATGATCAATAATTAATAAAATTTTATTGATATATAGATTATAACTGTTATAATTCAATATATATTCTGATAGGAGAAGGGAAAGATTATTATGGATTCTGGCCAAGAGAAAGCTTTACAAAAATTGGGAGCTTTTGAAATCAGTAGTCTGATGCTAGAATTAGCGAAAAAAAATAATCATAAATTTTTAAATGCAGGAAAAGGGAATCCTAATTGGATAAATACCAAAGCAAGATTAGCATTTGCTCGATTAAGTGAATTCGGAGTATTGGATTCCCAAAGGACAATTGATAGAGGGGATTTAGCTGGATTTATCAAAACAAAGGGAATTTCTGATAGACTAGTTGAATTTTTAGACGTACAAAATAATAAAACAGATAAATTTATTATGGATATTTTGAATTATGTAGATAATGATTTGAAATTGAATAAAGATGAATTTATCTCAGAACTTATAAATGGCATTATGGGAAATACATATCCTACACCTAATAGAATTTTAAAAAATGCCGAAATTATTTTAAATAAGTATTTAGAATCAACTTTATACAATGGAGTTGAATTAGCTGATTCTACGCAACTATTTGCTACTGAAGGTGGAACTGCTGCAATTGTATACTTATTCCATTCATTAGCAGAAAATCATTTGATTAAACCAGGTGATAAAATTGCAATAAACACACCAATTTTTACACCATATTTGCAAATTCCTAAATTAAATGATTATGAATTAGTAGAAACAAAATTACAAGCAAATCCTAACAATGATTGGAAAGTTGATCCAACTGAACTTGATAAATTAAAGGATCCTTCAATTAAGGCATTATTTATTGTAAACCCAACTAACCCTGCTTCTCGTGCATTTGATCATGATGTATTAAATAAATTAGAAGAAGTAGTTAAAGAAAATCCAGATTTAATGATTATTACTGATGATGTATATGGTACATTTGTTGATGGTTTTCAAACGGTATATAGTGTTGTGCCAAATAACACATTATTAATTTATTCATTTTCTAAATTATATGGGGCAACGGGTTGGCGTTTAGGCCTTTTGGCAATGAATGAAAACAATATTTTTGATCGTTTGATCAAGGAATTGCCAGAAGATGAAAAGAAAGAAGTAAATCGTCGTTATAGTTTAGTGGATACTACACCTGAAGATCTTCCATTTATTGAACGTGTTGCTGCTGATAGTCGTTCAATTGGTTTATATCATACATCAGGATTATCCACTCCACAGCAAATGATGGAAGTGCTATTTGCATTAACGCATTTAGTTTATGCAGAAGGATCAACCGATGCATATATCAATGAATGTCGTTATGTAGTTGGAAAGCGTTATTCTGATTTAATAGAAGGATTAGGGATCAAACCTGATAATTCAAGAACAAATGCTAAATACTATACTTTAATTGATATTTATAAATTAGCAGAAGAGAAATATGGCAAAGATTTTCGTAAATATTTTGAAAAATCATTTGCTCAAATTGATTTCTTGATGAAACTTTCTGAAAATAATGGGGTAATTTTAATGGATGGTGTTGGCTTTGGAACTCAGCCGGGAATTATTAGGGTTTCAGAAGCTAATTTACCAAGCAAAGCATATATTAAAATTGCTGAAAAAATTAATGATTTATTGAGTTACTATTATAAAAAGTATTTAAAGAGTAAAGAATAGAGTAGAAGTTTTTATTGGGGAAGGCTTTATATATGGGGAAAAGTAAAAATCTATCTTTATTTAATTTTTTATCATTAACAGCATTAATGGTATTGACGGTTTATGAATATCCAACATTCGCTACGGCAAAACTGCACTTATTATTTTTTGTTATAATTTTTGGAATATTTTGGTTTATGCCAATCTCTTTAGTCGCAGCTGAAATGGCAAGTGTAAAGGGCTGGGAAGATGGAGGCGTTTATGGTTGGGTTAGTAATGCATTAGGACAACGATTTGGATTTGCAGCTATTTTCTTTGAATGGTTTCAAGTAACCGTTAGTTTTGTTACTATGAGCTATTTTATTCTAGGTGCACTTTCATATGTTTTTGATTGGCCTGCATTAAATACTAATCCATGGATGAAATTTATTGGAGTATTACTGATTTTTTGGGGACTAACAATTACGCAGCTTTTAGGGGCTAAAAAGACAGCTCAGATTGCCCAAGTTGGTTTTATTGCAGGTATTTTGATTCCTTCATTAATATTTTTTGGTTTAGCTGCTTTTTATATTTTTAAAGGCGGATCATTAGAAATTAAATTTGGATTGAAAGAATTAATTCCTAATTTTACTGAGTTATCTACATTGGTTATTGCATCTTCATTTATTCTTGCTTTTGGAGGAATTGAAGCCTCTGCTCCGCATGTAAATGAACTTAAAAATTCCCAAAAAAACTATCCTATAGTTATTATTATTTTGATTTTTCTTACTATATTTTTAGATGGAGCAGGCGGGATAAGTGTTGCAGCTGTGGTCCCACAAAAAGAATTATCATTAAGTGCAGGTGTAATTCAAGCTTTTGATTATTTAATGAATCAATTTGGCAATAACTTTAATTGGTTTGTAAAATTAATGGCAATTTTAATTGCATTTGGAGTTATTGCGGAAATTGCCTCTTGGATAATTGGACCATCAAAAGGAATGTATGTTGCAGCTCAAAAGGGGCTTTTACCAATAAAATTTCGCAAATTAAATAAGCATGGAGTGCCGACTCCAGTATTAATTCTTCAAGGAGTAGTTGTAACTGTTTGGGATGCAATATTAACATTTGGTGGTGGAAGTGATAATGTATCATTTCTAGCAGCTATTTCTTTAACTGTTGTTATTTACTTATTATGTTATATTTTGATTTTTATTAGTTATTTTAGTTTAATATATAGGTTTCAAAATAAAGCAAGAACATATAGTGCTCCAGGTGGAAAATTTGGTAAAACATTATTAGCGACATCAGGCATATTATTGTCAATTTTTGCATTTTTTATCTCATTTGTGACTCCATCATCTTTACCTAAAGCTCAAGGACATATTTATCAAGTAGTCCTTTTAAGTAGTTTCGTAATTGCGGTTGTCATTCCTTTTATTGTATATGCAATGCGCAATCATTTTGGTGAAGAAAATAAAGAATTTAAGATTATTCATCTTAAAAGTAAAGATGTTAATAAATTTGTACATCCAATTGGTAGAGGCGAATATTTGATAAAAGAATATAAAAAAGAAATACATAATAAATAGTCACCGTAAAAATTACGGTGACTATTTATTTAATGTGTAAAGCCATATTTTTTAGGTTTATTTTGTTTTGTATGAATTTGAGAAGAATCATTTATTAATTTACTATTATCTAATTCATGAATAGCAGCTTTCATATCTTCAATTAATTCAACTGCATTGTTCATTCCTAAATCAGCTCGACAAACGATTCTTTGAACTACTAAATTATCTAATCCTTCAGGCATTGGATATGTTGGTACTTGCCAACCACGCATTCTAAGATGATCTGTTAAATCGTAAAGTGTCCATTTTTGATTTAAATTATCTTTTAGTGAATAACATAAAATTGGAAGGTGTTCAGCACCATTAACTACATTAAATCTTCCCATTTTTTGAATTTCATTAATAATGTATTCTGCAACATGGTGTGTACGTAAATGAATATCGTGATATCCAGCAAAACCTAGACGAACAAAATTGTAATATTGACCAATGATTTGTGAAGCACTTCTTGAGAAATTGATTGCCATTGTAGGCATTTCGCCTCCAAGATAACTAACATTAAAAATTAGATCTTCAGGTAAATATTTCTTGTCACGCCATAAAACCCAACCAATTCCGGGATATACTAAACCATATTTATGTCCAGATGCATTAATTGAAACAACGTTTTTAAGTTTAAAGTCCCAATCAATATCTGGTTCCATGAATGGAGTGTAAAAACCACCGCTTGCAGCATCAACGTGGATATATACTTTATAATCAGTAGTTTTATTATATTCTTCTACTAGATCATTTAGTTTAGCAATATCATCATATTGGCCAGTATAAGTTATTCCCATTATACCAACGATACCAATCGTATATTCATCAACATAATCCATAACCTTGTCCATATTTAATGATAAATGGTCTTTATCTAAGGGTACTTCACGAAGTTCAATATCCCAATATGTGCAAAATTTCTTCCAACAAATTTGATAACTAGAAGAGATAACTAAATTAGGTTTATGTGCATTTAAATCTAAGCCAAGTTTCTTAGCACGTTTGCGCCATGCAAATTTCATTGCGAGTCCACCTAACATACATGCTTCAGAAGAACCTACAGTAGAAGTTCCCATGAAATGTTCATTTTCAGGAGCATGCCAAAGATCAGCAATCATATTTACGCAACGATTTTCTAATTCTGTAGTACGTGGATATTCTGATTTATCAATAGCATTTTTATCTAGTGTTTCTGCCATAATTTTTACTGCTTCTGGCTCCATATATGTTTGACAAAATGTAGCAAGATTTTGCCTTGCATTTCCCTCATCTACAAGTTCATCTTTGACCATTTGATATGCTACTCGTGGTTGTACAGATTCATTTGCAAATTTATATTTTGGTAGATCTTGTGATTCATGTTCATTACCAAAAATAGGATCTAAATATTTTGACTCCTCTTGACTGTTTCTATCAAATAACATATGTAAACTTCCTCCTTATTGTAGTTGAAAAACTAAACTTATTTTTAATTTTATTCAGTTGTTCAATAAATTCAATTTATAAGATCCTATATTTATTGATTTCGAATGACATTTGCATATTGTTATAATCAAAAGAATTATTAGAGGTGTTAAAAATGGATAAAAAACTTCTTGATAAAATTATTGAAGAATCATTTCAATATTATAAAAAGGGACATGTTGCAACTTATATACCTGCATTAGGAAGAGTGAATCCAGAACAATTAGGAATTGCAGTTTATGATTTAGAAAATAATGAACAATATTTTGCAGGAAATGCAGAAACATCTTTTGCAATTGAAAGTATTTCAAAAGTACCGGTTTTATTACTAGCAATTGAAGAAAGAGGATTAAAGAGTGTTTTTAATAAAGTTGATGCTGAACCAACTGGTTTTTCATTTAATTCAATTTTAAATATGGAAATAAATAAACAATCTTGCCCGATGAATCCATTTGTGAATACAGGAGCTATAGTTATTAATTCATTGATTAATGGTAAAAATAGTGATGAACGTTTTGAAAAAATCCTTTCATTTATGAAATTAATTTGTAATAATAAGCATTTGACTCTAAACCAAGAAATTTATGAATCAGAATCAAGAACAGGAGATATTAATCGTTCATTAGCATATTATATGAAAGCCACTGATATGTTTGATGGAGATGTTGAAGATGTTTTAGATTCATATTTTAAACAGTGTTCAGTAAATGTAAATACAATAGATTTGTCCAACCTTGCTGCAGTGCTTGCAAATAATGGCATTGCACCTTGGAATAATCAACAGATTTTATCTGAAGAAGCTGCAATTACTGTAAAATCAATAATGACAACAGCAGGATTGTATGATGAATCGGGTGATTTTTCAACACATGTTGGTATTCCGGCAAAAAGTGGTGTTGGCGGAGGACTAATGGCAGTTTCTCCAGATAAATTCGGAATTGGAATCTTTGGTCCGGCATTGGATAAAGAAGGAAATAGTACAGCTGGTATGAAGGCACTAAAATTATTAGTTGAAAAAGTTGGTTTAAATATTTTTGAATAATTATATAAAATAACCTTGCTATTATTACATTTTTCATCGATAATATTCTTTAAGTAAAGATTAAGGTGAATGAAATGTTTTATGTATTTTTAGATTTAGTAGGGATTACTGTTGGTGGCTTATTCAGTAAACCTTTACAAAAGTTTTTATCAGAACGTCAAATTGATTCAATGCTAGAAATTGCGACACTTTGTGTTGGAATCATTGGTATTCAAGGGGCAATTACAACTAAACAGCCACTATTGATGCTAGTTAGTTTAGTGCTTGGTTCAGTAATTGGAGTATGGTTAGATATAGATGGGAAATTTAACCATTTTGGTAATTTTATGAAGAGTAAATTACAAACAAGTGATCCTCACTTTGTTGAAGGCTTTGTAACAGTTTTTATGATCGAATGTGTTGGATCAATGTCAATTGTTGGTCCATTAAATGTTGCACTTTCTGGTAATACGGATTTAATGCTATTTAAAGTAATTTTAGATGCAATTACATCGCTTGTATATGGCGCAATTTTTGGCTACAGTGTGTTATTATCTGGCCCATTTGTTTTCTTATATGAAGCCATTATTTATGGCTGTGCATCAATTATTCAACCGCTTTTAACAGCAAGCACAATTAATGAAATCAGTGCAGTTGGATCATTATTAATTGTTGCATTAGCATGTGATATTTTGGAAATTAAAAGATTTAAAGTTGCTAACTTCTTACCTGCTTTATTAGGTCCTATAATTTATGGTGCTTTTCAAGTATTTTTTAAATAATAATTGACAAGTTATAAAATTTAGATTATGATAGCGACATAATATTGTGAAACATTGATGAAAAAATGGTTATTTTAATTGATTTATAGCGAACTTGGTTGGTGAAAGCAAGTATGAGATTATTTAACTTGGCATTTTCGGAGTTTCAAACGAATTAAGTTGCTAGGAATTCCTAGAAGTAGGGTGGAACCGCGATTATGAAGAATCGTCCCTATGTAACCACACTGGCGTTACATAGGGATTTTTTGTGCGTCAATGTTTCTTCGAATAATTTATAAAGGAGCACACATTATTATGTCTAATAAATTATCAATGGCTAATATTATTTTGACTCTGGAACAATTCTGGGCCAAACAAGGTTGTATGGTAATGCAATCTTATGATACTGAAAAGGGTGCAGGTACAATGAGCCCATATACATTTTTACGTGCAATTGGGCCAGAACCTTGGAATGTTTGTTATGTAGAACCATCACGTCGTCCTGCTGATGGTCGATATGGTGAAAATCCTAATCGTTTATATCAACATCATCAATTCCAAGTATTAATGAAACCAAATCCAAATAATATTCAAGATTTATATTTAGATAGTTTACGTGCATTAGGAATTGAACCAAAAGAACACGATATTCGATTTGTCGAAGATAACTGGGAAAATCCATCAATGGGTTGTGCTGGTGTTGGTTGGGAAGTTTGGCTTGATGGAATGGAAGTTACACAATTTACATATTTCCAACAAGTTGGTGGCCTCGAAGTTAAACCAGTTGCATCAGAAGTTACATATGGATTAGAACGTTTAGCTTCATATATTCAAAATGTGAATTCAGTATTCGATTTAGAGTGGGCTGATGGGGTAAAATATGGTGATATATTCAAAGAACCTGAATATGAACACTCTAAATATGCTTTTGAAGAAAGTGACCAAGAAATGTTGTTACATACGTTTAATACTTCTGAAGAAGAGGCAAAACGTTTAACAAAACTTGGTTTAGTTCATCCTGCATATGATTACTTATTGAAATGTAGTCATACATTTAATTTATTAGACGCACGTGGAGCTGTTTCAGTAACAGAACGTGCTGGCTATTTATCAAGAATACGTAATATGGCTAGAGCAATTGCTAAGGCTTTTGTTTCAGAAAGAAAGAAATTAGGTTTCCCATTAATCAAGGATGAAGAGTTACGTCAAAAATTATTGAAGGAGGATAAATAACATGACACATACATATTTATTAGAAATAGGTTTAGAAGAAATTCCTGCACATGTTGTTACTCCTAGTGCGGCTCAATTAGTTACAAAAACTGAAAACTTTTTGAATGAACAAAGATTGGCTTTTGATGAAATAGAAACTTATTCAACACCAAGAAGACTTACAGTAAAAGTTAAAGGATTAGCAGATAAGCAAAAAGATATTGAAGAAGAAGCCAAAGGACCTGCTAAAAAGATTGCATATGATCAAGATGGTAATTGGTCAAAAGCTGCGCAAGGATTTGCTCGTGGCCAAGGTGTAAATGTAGAAGATTTATTCTTTAAAGAATTAAAAGGTACAGAATATGTTTATGCTAAAAAATTTATTCCTGGTAAAGATGCTAATGAAGTTATGCAAGGAATGAAAGATGTTGCTATGAGTTTGAAATTTCCAACAATGATGCGTTGGGGAACAAATGATTTTGAATATGTTCGTCCAATTCGTTGGATAGTTTCAATGTTAGATGACGAAGTTGTGCCATTTAATATTTTAAATATTAAAGCTGGTAATGTAACTGAAGGTCATCGATTCTTAGGAAAAGCAACTGAACTTAAAGATGCAAATGATTATGTAGAAGCTTTAAGAGCACAAATGGTAATTGTTGATGCCAAAGAACGTAAAGAAATGATTCGAAATCAAATCAATGAATTGGCAGAAAAGAATAACTGGAAAATTGTTGTTGATGAAGACTTGTTAGAAGAAGTTAATAATCTTGTTGAATATCCAACAGTATTTGCTGGCTCATTTGATGAAAAATACTTAAATGTTCCTGATGAAGTTTTAATTACTTCAATGAAAGATCATCAACGTTTCTTCTATGTAACTGATAATGAAAACAAATTATTACCTAATTTTGTTTCAGTAAGAAATGGAAATAAAGAATACTTAGAAAATGTTATTCATGGTAATGAAAAAGTTTTAACTGCTCGTTTGGAAGATGCAAAATTCTTTTATGAAGAAGATCAAAAACAATCAATTGCAACTTACGTTGATCGCTTAGATAAGGTAATGTTCCATGATAAAATTGGTACAATTGCAGAAAAAATGGAACGAGTTCGTTTACTTGCTAGTCAAATTGGTAAATTTGTTGGTTTATCAGACCAAGAACTTAAAGATTTAGATCGTGTTGCACAAATCTATAAATTTGATTTAGTTACTGGAATGGTCGGCGAATTTTCTGAACTCCAAGGTGTAATGGGAGAAATTTATGCACGCTTACAAGGTGAAGACGAAAACGTTGCAACTGCAATTAGAGAAGAATATATGCCAATTAGCGCAGAAGGTGAATTGCCAAAATCAAATGTTGGTTCAGTTTTATCAATTGCTGATAAGTTAGATAGTATTCAATCATTCTTTGCAGCTGGCATGATTCCAAGTGGGTCAAATGACCCTTATGCCTTACGTCGTCAAGCACTTGGAATTATTAGAATTGCACTTGATCGTAATTGGAAATTATCAATTCCAGTTATGCAACAATTTGTTGAAAATGCAATTGAAAAACGTCCAGATTTATATGCAAACATTATGCCAAAAGCTGAACAAAAAGATATGCAACAATTTATAATGGATCGATTATCACAAATTATGAAAGGTGATAAAAAAATGAGACATGACGTATTAGATACAGTTGTTGCAAATCCTAATAATACATTTGTTGATATTCAAGAAGCTGCTCATATTTTAGGAAAACATGTTACAGATGATGACTTCAAAGAAACAATTGAAGCATTAACTCGTGTAAGTCGTATGGCTAAAAAAGCACCACAATTTGAAAAAGACGCAATTGTTGATTCTGAATTGTTTGAAAATGAATCAGAAAAAGAATTAGCAGATGCAGTTAAGGAAATTGCTAGTGCATTTGAAGAAGCTGATTTAGAAGAGAAGTTCCAAAAACTTGCATCATTAAAAATGCCTATTACTAAGTATTTTGATTCAACAATGATTATGGCTAAAGATGAAGATGTGAAGAATAATCGTCTATTGCAATTGAAGCAAATTGCAGATTTAGCAGAAAGTTTTGGAGAATTAGATAATTTAAATGTAAAATAATAATTAATTTTAAAGGATCATGATTGATTTCATGGTCCTTTTTATTGACAATAAACATCGATACATTTATAATCATCGATATAAAATGGATTGAATTTGGAAGTGAAAGTATGGTAAATGAATTAAAGGCTTTAAGTGACGAATCACGTTTAGAGATTGTAATGCTTATAGCTAAACGGGGAGAATTATGTGGCTGTGAGATTGAAAAACACTTTTCTATTTCACAGTCCACTGTATCACATCATATGAAAATTTTAACTAATTCAAATATTGTATCTGAACGTAAAGAAGGGCGTTCTCATTATTATTCTTTGAATAAAGATGTTTTACAAGAATTAGTTTTATATTTAAAACAGTTATTATAAAGAAGGAGAATATTTTATGAAACCAACACAAGACGTTATTGTACTCGGACCTGGATGTGCGGGTTGTGAAAGTTTAGCAAAAAATACAAAACAAGCATTAAAAGATTTAAATTATGTTGATACTACATTTAATTACATTACGGATATTACAGTGATGGCAAGTTTAGGAATTATGTCAGCGCCTGCTTTAATGGTTAAAGGAAAGGTAGTTTCAACGGGTAAAGTATTAACAGTTGGTGAAATAAAGAATTTGTTAAGGGAAAATGATCTATAATAAGTTATTTTTCTTAATAAAAAAGGAGTTTTAAATTTGAGTTGGATCACAAAGAATATATTCCAAATGTCATGGTTAAACGATTTTTTTAATTGGATAATTTTTGATCTATTTGGAATAAATAGTACTAGTAAGTTTGCACATTCTGTTAATTATTTCTTATTTGATACAACTAAGATTTTTATTTTAATGTCTGTTTTAATCTTTTTAATGGGGGTTTTGCAGTCTTTTTTTCCACCTGAAAAAACTAAAAATTTATTACATAAGGTAAATGGAGTTACTGGTAATATTTTAGGAGCTTTTTTAGGTGCAATTACACCATTTTGTAGTTGCTCTAGTATTCCAATTTTTATAGGATTTACAAGCAGTGGATTGCCTTTAGGTGTCACTTTTTCATTTTTATTTGCATCACCAATGATCGATATTGCATCTGTTATTCTTCTAGCATCTTTTATGGGGATGAAAATTGCAATTAGTTATATTTTTGTAGGTTTATTAATGTCAATAATTGGTGGTATTATAATTAAACATCTGCATATGGAAAATCAAATTGCAGATTACGTTAAAAATATTCAATCAACTGAAGTATCAATTGCTGCTTTAACTTGGAAAAATCGAATACGAGATGGAATAGCAGAAGTACGTAAAATTGTTGGTCGGGTATGGAAATATGTATTGATTGGGGTAGCAATTGGAGCTTTAATTCATGATTGGATTCCTACAAGTTTTATTCAAAATATTTTAGGAAATTCCAATCCTTTTTCCGTAATTTTAGCCGTAATCGTTGGCGTTCCGATGTATGCAGACGTTTTTGGAGTTATTCCAATTGCGACCGCTTTATTAACTAAGGGAGTTCCAATTGGTACGATAATTGCATTTATGATGGCTGTTACAATGCTATCTTTACCTGAATTAATAATGTTGAAAAAAGTTCTTAAAAATAAGTTACTCATATCTTTTATAACAATTGGTGTTATCGGAATTATAATTATTGGATTTGGATTTAATTTTGTATTGGGATAGGTGATTTAAATGAACATAGCTTTTGTTTGCACACAAAATTCTTGTCGTAGTCAAATTGCAGAAGCATTTGGTAAAAAATATTTTAACCAAAAGATTAATGTTTATTCAGCAGGTACAGATCCTGCTTCTGAGATTAACAATAGTGCTGTGAGATTGATGAAAGAATACTATTCAATTGATATGGAAAAAGAACAATATCCGAAAAAATTAGATAAATTGCCAAATATTGATATTTTGGTAACAATGGGATGTGGGGTAAAATGCCCATTTGTTCCATGTAAAAAATTAATTGAGTTAAACATTGAAGATCCTGCAGGTAAAAGTGATGAGATCTTTCTTAATGTGATAGCAGAGATTAAAGGAGAAATTCAAAAGCTTTCAGAACAATTTTCTGATTTATAAATAAAAACAGTTCATTGATTTGAACTGTTTTTTTATTTATTTTTCATAATTGTTAATTTTTAATTCAATATTATGCATTAGGCGATGCATAATATATAAATTCATATAAATAATAATTATTGAAATACATATATATGTTAGTAAGATAAATGAATTTTTACATAATTTAGCATAATGGATAACTAAATAAATAATTAGTGGCAATTCAAGTAAGATTGTAATTATGCCTGGAACATATCCTTTAAATTGAAAACACATTTTAAAATGCATAAATGAATGAAGACCATATCCAATTAGAAATGATAAATAAAGATATATATTCTTATTAAGAAAACAAAATAAAGAAATAATAATTAAAATTATAAATTCTTCTAAAACGCAAATTGAAAATGCTGATCCATTATTTGTATTTCCAAAAAAGGGATGTTTTAGTTTAGAGATGAATGTTGAATTTCTTTTTTTCCAAATTGGAACCATTATTATTTCTTCTAAATCATGAAAAATAAAGATTAATGGTAATATCCAGTAATTAAATAAAATAGACAATATAATTCCTCCTTTATTTTTATAATATATCATTCGCTTTTTACTTCAATAATTTAAACATTTAGAAAGGTTAATGATTAAAAAAATATAGTATTATATATACTGTATATTGTATGTATATTTGGAGGTATCATCTATGAAAACATAGTAAGTGATAATTGGTTGTATAGGATTTTTGCGAGATTAAGAGTAATTGGGGGATAAAATGAATAAAAAGATTGTTAAAATAATAACCGCAGTTGTAGCTATGTTTGGACTATTAACGGCAGGTCAGTCTAATAATATTCACTGTATCTTCAAGTAGTAGTTCACGATATGTAAACTATGTTGGCGATAAATCAGGTGGAATCGTTTCTGAGGAGTTAGCTGATAGCGTATTAACACCTAGTGTACGTCAACAATTAGGAAACAATATAGAATGGAATGGAAATGGTGCTTTCATCATCAATGGTAATAAAACAGACTTAAATGCTGATGTACATGTTGCACCATATGCTACAAATGAAGTAGATAGTTTAGGACGTCCAACAGTTGGTAATGCATTTTTAAACAAAACATGTCGCCAATATAAAAGTCGTGATCAAACTGGAAATGGTTGGACAGAATGGAAACCACAAGGATTTCATCAATTACAAAATCTAAAAGAAGGATATACACATGCTTATGACCGTGGTCATTTACTAGCTTATGCTTTGATTGGTGGTATTAAAGGATTTGATGCATCAGAAAGTAATCCTAAGAATATTGCTACTCAAACAGCTTGGGCTAATGAATCAAATAAACCTGATGCAACAGGACAAAATTACTATGAAGGATTAGTTCGAAATGCAGTGGATCAAGGTAAGGAAGTAAGATATCGAGTAACTGACATATATGATGGTAATAATTTAGTTCCTTCTGGTGCTCATATCGAAGCAAAATCTACTGATGGATCATTAGAATTTAATGTATTTGTTCCAAATGTGCAACCTAATATTCGAATTAATTATGCAACAGGTGATGCACAACCATATTACCGTGATGTCCAAAGTAGTAGTGCTCAAATTGCAATAAATTCAAGTACATCTAGTTCAAGTAGTATTGTTGCTGCACAATCTGAATCAAACAGTAATAACAATTCAAGCGAATCATCTCAAAGTAAAAACTCAGTTTTAAATTCAGAAATATCAAATAAAAATGGAAATTCATTAAGTAGTTCTACTAATTCGATTAATAGTACTGCATTGAAATCAAGTAATTCTTCATTACAAACACAAACGAGTGTTTCAATTACATCAAATAGTAGTTCAAGCATTGCTGTAAAAGAAAATGCAAATTCAAATCAGCGAAGCATGGTAATTACTGGCAATAACAATAATGTACAAAATAAAAAACAAGATTCATCATCTGAAACAAATATAATGCCAAAAACAGGTGAAGAAAAGGCAAATATAGTTCCATTTACAGGATTTATAATGTTATGTTTAGCCGGTGCTTTATGTTTAAAAATGAAGAAACGCTTTAAATAGTATTAGTTAATAAAAAAGCTGCAATTTTAATTGCAGCTTTTTTGATGGGCTTAAAGTTTGTTGCAATCAATATGTTCACCAAGTATACGTGAGATGCAATAAACAATTATAATTGAAACAAAACTTCCCATTGTAACATCAGATAAGAAATGTGCTCCTATAAATACACGTGAACCAGCGACTAGAATTCCAAAAATACATGCTAAGATAAAAGCGATATGACGGAATTTTTTATGTGTATTTGGATTAATAAATAATGGTAGGTAAAGTGATAACCAAGCACTAGCAGAATGCCCTGATGGGAAAGACTGATGTCCATTTTTTCCATTTATTACGTACCAATTAGTAAAATGATTCCAATTTGTTAGTTGTTCTCTTGGACGCCATCTTCCCCATAGATCTTTCATTGAATCTATAAATGTGTCACGTAAAAAGAATGCAACTATTCCGCCAAGAGAAATGAACATTAATCGTTGTAATTCAGCTTGTTTAACGTTTTTAATCCATGTATAGATTAAGAAAATTCCAATTCCCCATAAAATTATGGTTATACAGATTATTAAAAATAAAACATTTCCCTTAACTGGAATTTTATCCGATGAATCAACTCCAATAGGAATATTGTCGTGAAAATTATTAATTGCACATAATAAACGTAATGTGCATTTTTTTACTAATTGCCACATTGCATATGCTGATCCAATTATTGATACTGACATAACTGTGAACTTTGATATATTATCTCTTATTTGATATAACGCATAAAAACAAATAATTAGACTAGCTATAAATAAAATTAACGGTGGGGCGATTGAACCAAATATTTGAAAGAACGTTGCAATTAAAGAGTTTTGATTCACTAAATGTTGACTAATACTTTTATCAAACAAACTACCAATTGCCATCAAAAATACAAAAACGCAAATAACTAAATATTCAATTCTAAAGTGCCTTTGTTTACTCATTTGAATACCTCCTTTTATATAATTTAATTATGAATTCGTAATATTAATTTTTAATATATTTAATGTAAACAACACGTAAAAAATAAATGTTTATTTAAAACAAACATTTATTGACAAATTCATATTATTGTTCATAATAATATTAAAGATTTAATTAAATAATTGCTTATATAATCGCTATTATATGGTTAGCAAGTTTCTACCCGATACCGTAAAAGATCGGACTATAAGCTAAAGATTCTAAATTCTTTTATTATGCTTCGTAGATTCTAACCAGTATTAGTTTCTAAGCAAAATGAAAGGATTTTTTCTTTGGATGAACTAAAAAAACGAATACTAACAGATGGGATTGTTCTTGATGATAATATTTTAAAGGTTAATTCATTTTTAAATCATCAAATTGATCCAAATTTGATGAAAAGGATTGGTAATTGCTTTAAACAAATTTTTTCGAATCAGAAAATAAGTAAGATTTTAACAATAGAATCTTCAGGAATTGCACCTGCTTTAATGACAGGCTTAGCTTTTCAAGTTCCTGTCGTGTTCGCACGAAAATCAAAAAGTGCGATTCAAAATGATAATTTATGCTACCACTCAGAGGTTTTTTCATATACTAAAAAAATTACTAACCATATTCTTGTAGACAAAAACTTTTTATCTACAAATGATAATGTCTTAATTATTGATGATTTTTTAGCGAATGGTGAAGCAGTTCGAGGCCTAATTGATATTTGTAATCAATCAAAATCTTCTATTACTGGAATTGGAATTGTAATTGAAAAAGCATTTCAAAAAGGAGGATTAGAACTAAGGAATAAGGGTTATAGGGTCGAATCACTTGTTAAAATTAAATCACTCGAAAATAATCAAGTGACATTCATGGAGGAATAAAATATGAAAAAATCAATAAATGATGTAAGTCATAAAAAAGCATTTGTTTTAGGAATTCAACATTTACTAGCAATGTATTCAGGTGCAGTAGCTGTACCATTATTAATTGGAACAGCATTAAATTTTTCAAGTGAGCAAATGACATATTTAGTTTCAATAGATATTTTTATGTGTGGACTTGCTACATTTTTTCAGTTAGCACGTAATCGTTACTTTGGAATTGGACTTCCAGTAATTTTAGGATGTGCAATTCAAGCTGTTGAGCCTTTAAAGATGATTGGACAAGAATATTCAATTCAAACTATGTATGGTTCAATTATTGTAGCAGGAATTTTTGTATTTTTAATTGCGGGACAATTTGCTAAAATTAAAAAATTATTTCCACCAGTAGTTACTGGAAGTTTAATTACAGTAATTGGACTTACTTTAATTCCAATTGCAATTCAAAATTTAGGTGGTGGATCAGTAAATAGTAAATCATTTGGTTCTTTTTCAAATATAGCAGTGGGTGGATTAACTATTTTAATTATTCTTATTATTCAATTTTGGGGTAAAGGATTTATTCAATCGATTGCAGTTTTAATTGGATTAATTGCTGGAACAATTATAGCTTCTTTTATGGGAATGGTTTCATTGAAGCCAATTATGCAGGCAGCGTGGTTTCATATACCACAGCCATTCTACTTTGGAATGCCTAAATTTGCATTATCACCTTCATTAACAATGATTATTATTGCTCTAGTTTCGTTGGTTGAATCAACTGGTGTTTTCTTTGCTTTAGGAAATCTTTTGGGTAAGGATATTAAGCAAAATGATTTGAAAAAAGGATACCGAGCAGAGGGACTTGCAGTGATTTTAGGAGGTATTTTTAATACATTTCCATACACAACTTTTTCTCAAAATGTTGGATTACTTGAGCTTTCCGGGATTCGTACAAAACGACCAATTTATTGGGCAGCATTTTTATTAATGATAATGGGACTATTACCTAAAATAGGTGCACTTGCAACGATAATTCCTACACCTGTCCTTGGTGGAGCAATGCTCGTAATGTTTTCAATGATTAGTGTTCAAGGAATACGGATGTTATTTAATGTTGATTTTTCAGATGAAAGGAATACATTAATTGTAGCAATTTCAATTGGAGCGGGATTAGGCGTTTCTGTGTATCCTACAATTTTTCAAGCATTTCCTCCATCAATTCAACTTTTTCTTGGTAATGGAATTGTAGTAGCAACTATTTGTGCTGTTTTATTAAATTTAATTTTAAAACGTCATAGTTTAACAAAAAAACAAGTTAAAAATAATTAGCATTGACATATTTAAATGTATATTTTATAATTAACCTGACAATTAAATAAACGGCTTAGAATATAGAGAGTTTGGTGAGTGGATGCACACGATGACCCAACAGCAACGTGCTTATGTTTAAGTAACGTGCTCCAGTGTATAATGATATTCTTCATATTTAACGTCTGGAGAATATTCTAGACGTTTTTTTATTGTAAAAAATTGATAGAGGTGTTTGTTTAATGAACAATAGTGTAATAAAAAAAGATAATTATATTGATGATTTTACTCGTTCGGTTTTTAAAGCGAGAAACTTTTCAGAGGGTATGGTTAATTTTTATGCCAAAAATCGTATAATTGATTTCTTTAAAAATAGTGGTAATGAATCTTTAATAAAGGATTTTGAAATTGCCATAAGTTCACCTAAAACATATGACGATGTACTTATTATTTTAGAAAAACAAGTAAAAATCTTGAAGGCATTAGGATATGATAAATTTTAATTGATTTAATTTTTAAATGTTATAATACTACAAGACTGGAACGAACGGGGGCAATTTATGAAAGTATGGATTATACCATCAAATATTAAAGTATTTAATGTAATAAAGGCATTTCAAGATTCTAATGAAATAGATTGGATCAAATCTCGAAATATGAAAAAAATGAAAGTTGATGATATTGTTTATATTTATGTAGCACATCCAATTAAAAAAATACTCTATAAGACGAAAGTAATTGACAATAATGCTTTATCAACAGATATAATAAATAATAATGAAAATTATAAAGTAGAAGAAACAGTTCGATTAAAATTGATTAAAGAATATCCAAATGATAATACTAATCCTTTTAGATTTAATTTATTGCAAGAGTTTGGATTAAAGGGAAGTATTCAGGGACCTCAGACTATTAATGAAAAGCTATTAGAATATATACAAAATGAAGGGTATAAAAATATTAGTTGTGAAAACTATGTAAATAGTAAAAATGCATTTCAGCCTTTAAATATTGCAAATAATATTATATATTACGGTGTACCTGGAACAGGAAAATCGTATAAAGTTTCAAAATTAATTAAAGAAAATAATATTTCAAATAAAAATGTTTTTCGTATAACGTTGCATCCAGAATATTCATATAATGATTTTATTGGACAGATAATGCCAGATGTGGATAATAATATGAAACCAACTTATCGTTATGAAAAGGGGATTTTTATTCAAGCATTAGAGCGGGCATTAATAGTTGATTCTGAGCCGGTATTACTAATAATGGAAGAATTAAGTCGTGCAAATATTTCTTCTGTATTTGGAGATATTTTTCAATTATTAGATCGTGATGTATTGGGAAATAGCGAGTATAGTATTAATAATGATTCTATATATTATCATTTAGATGAAAAGGCACAGAAAAAATGTAATAACAAAAATATAATTTTACCAAAAAATCTTTATATTATTGGAACAGCAAATACAAGTGATCAAAATGTATTTCCAATGGATACAGCTTTTAAACGTCGTTTTGAGTGGGAATATGTTCCTATTTTAATGCCAAAAAAAGAAAATAATCCTAAAATTTCTCTTAGATATAGTCAAAATTATGTAAATACAACTTGGAGTATTTTAATGGAAAAGTTAAATAGTTTTATTGTTAACGAAATGTTTGAATCAGAAGATAAGCAAATAGGTCCATATTTTATTAAATTTAGCAATGATAAAGAAATAAATAAACGTATAATTAAAAACAAGTTATTACAATATTTATGGGATAATATCGAAAATTCAAATATAAATTATGGGAATGCTAGAAAACGTCTTTTTAAATCTAATATTCATAGTTTTAGTACATTATATCAATATTTTGATCAAGATCGACAAATTTTCTCAGATGCATTTTTAAATCGATTGGGTGAGCAAGATGATAAAACAACCGGAGCATTATAATGTAGATGTAGTTGTAGATAAGGGAACAATTAATTCTAAAATTCAAAAAAAATTTGATTTAGGGGAAAAAGAAGTAAAAAATGGAAAATGTGATTTTGTAGGCGTAATTTATAAAAATCAAAGTATTTTAATCAGTTTACCATTAAAATATATAGAATTATACAAATTTAAACAATTTACATGGAAGAAAAAAGTACTGCATATTAGAACGATTCTTAACGCAATATTGTCATATAATCGAATGCAAGGTTTGGACACTAAAAATGATTTTAAAAGCACTTTTCCATTTCAAGCAGTTATTGATATTTATGAATATTATCAAAAATTTGGTTTGTATCATGAATATTTAAACGTATATAAGAAGGGACAAAGAAATCCAATTGATTGGAAACAAACGTTTAAGCGTTCTAACTCTTATCTTGATTATAAAAATGAACGTCTGTTATATTTATCATTTTATACTAAAATTCAAAAAGATGAAGAAACATTAGTTACTAAATGTATGGCATTTTGTCTAAATTATGTAAATAAATATTATCATGAATTATTATCTTTTAATTTGAATGAAGATATTAAAAAATATAGAATTAATGAACAGTTGTTAAAAAATGCTTCATGTATTATAAGTGGATTAGAAAAAATTTTAAATAAAACGTATATTGACAGTAATAAGAATTTAATTCAAAATTTAATAGTCTTTTTTAAACAAATGGGCGAAATTTATACTTATCAATTTTCATTGATTCAATTTAATTTTCACAATGTATGGGAACATGCAGTTAATTTTTATTTAAATAGATACTTTAAATCTTTCAAAAATGGGAAAATGTTATTTTCTGAAGAACCAATTTGTCAATATTCATTTATCAAAGACACTCAACCATATGATGAAAATAATAATTGTAATAATTTGCAACCAGATCATTACTATATAGATTCAAATAATAATATTCAATATATTTTTGATTCAAAATATATGTTGCAATTAAATTATCCTAATTATAAACAAATGTTGTATAGTTTTTTATATAGTAATAAAACTAATAGTGGAAAAACTATAAATATATTATTACTTCCGGAAATAGCAACTAATAAAGAATTAGTAATAGATACAAAAATTAATGTTCAAATAAAAAAAGAGCTTTTGCCATTAAATATTAATGATTTGGTAATATACAATGTAAGATTAAATGAGCAAAAAATTATAAGTGAGTATGGACAATGTTTATCGGACTACAATTAAATTTACATTATTTATTGAATTTGTAATAGAATAAATTAGTTTCTTGAAAAAAATAGAGGGTGATTAGCCCTCTATTTTTAATTAGAAAAACAATTATTTTGTTTCAGAAACTGTTTTTTCATTTTTTGTTGTTGGAGTTGATGTGGATTCAATTCCTTTTTCTTCTTTAAGTAATGCAACAATTTCTTTAAGATATTCAGCTTCTTCAGAAATTTCCTTTTCTTCTTCTTTCTTTTCTTCATCTTTATTGAATTTATTTACAAATTTAACTAAGATGAAAATCACAAATGAAATGATTAGGAAGTTTATTACTGAATTTAGGAATGATCCAACACGAAAATGAGCAGAACCAACAGAAAATACAATTGATGAGAAATCAATCTTTCCAACAAAAATTCCAATTAATGGATTAATAATGTTTGAAACTAATGATTTAACAATAGCAGTAAATGCAGATCCTACAATAACACCAACTGCTAAATCCATTACATTTCCACGTGCAATAAATTCTTTAAATTCTTTAAGCATCAAATCAACCTTTCCAACCTATTTACTTTAAAATACAAAGTTATTTTAACACAACTCAAAAATAATGTTTTAAAAAATCTTTATTACTAAAAAAACTTAATAATTTGTGAATATGACAATAATTAAAAAAGTAAATTAAGTAGTACTAATTAGAATGTATAAAGATAAACAATTTCTATAAATACGTTTTGATGACCCTTGTGTTTTTTCGACGTATTGGTGGTGATGTTACTATTAATAGTGTCCTTTATTATTATGAGAATAATAAATAGAAACTAAAAATAGCGAGAACTTTAAATTAAACTTTCACTATTTTAATAAGTTTGCGTAAATGAATATGAAGTTATCTATATTTTTGAAAATTAGAAATAGATGCTTTATTAACTGTATCTATTTTTTATGGACTTTTGTCGCACATAAAACTTCACTTATATTAATTGAATATAGTAATCATTTTCTATTTTCCTTTAATGATATTATGTAAAATTTCCAGAGAAACATTTAATTATTTCAAAGTGTAATTTTAAATTGTAAATTAAATATGCTTATATTATAATTCAATATATTAAAACAAAAAGGAGAAGGAAATAAGTAAGTGAAGTGGCAATTATTAAAATATATAGAGGAAAACATTAAAAGAAATAACACCATTAGGAATGCAAGAATTATTTCATCGGAACGGTTAAGAAAATATTCAGAAAAATGGAATGTTATTTTTGTTTGGTTAAACTTAATAGCAGTTATAGGAACAGTTTTAGGGATATATTCTTATATTCATAAGAATAAAATTATAACTTTGGTATCAGCTTTATTTTCATTATATGTTATTTTAGTTCAGGATTTTGTTGGAAAAGAAAATTATAGTGAACGCTCTTTAAAGTTACATTATCATCAATTAAGTTTAAAGAGAGTTATAAACGAATTAACTAAATTGAAAATTCGTATTCAATGTACTCCTGAGCATGAAGTTAATTGGAAGGATTTAGAATTATATAAATATATTTTAAATGAAAGAAATCAAAGCTTATCAGGTTATGAAAATCATGACGATCAAGACTACATAGAAGCTAAAATAATTGAAAAAAAAGAAAAAGAAATTTATGGAAATGGGAAAAAAATAAAATTTTGGGCTACTATTGATTTTTCAGTAGAAAATATTCAAATTTTTATACAATGGATTATCATAATAACTATGATTTCATATTATGTATTTGTATTATTAGGATTGGATTTTAAATGGTTTCCATATTGGTATTTAGGGATTTCCGTAATTTATATAATCATTAAAGCGATTATACATAGTATTAAGAAAAATAATATTAAATATAAATAAAACACTTAACTAAAAAATACGTTTAATAAATTGTCTAAAATTGATAAGTGAAAGTTTTATGTGTGTAATAGAAAATTTTTCAATTCATCATATATTAAACAAATTATAGAATATAAGGTAATTCTTTAAAAGCATTATTTTTCATGCTCCATAAGGTGGAAAGTAATAAAACTGAAATTCAGCTATGAGTAATTATAAAAAAATAAAAAGAATCGTATCAATTATGATATGATTCTTTTTAATTTTTTAAGAAGATATTGAAACAAAGTATTACCAGCTAAAAATGCGCAAATTAAAAACAAATTGAAAATGCTTTATTGTATAAATATGGAATTTGTAATCTATATAATTTTTCAAAACAGTAAATCATCTTAGTTAAGTGTTTCTTATATATTAAATTTGCATTATCATAATGTTTTTGACGAATATGAAAAAGTTAATTAAATAGCAACTGTCATATTCTAAAGGTGGTAAAAGGAATTAAACCTTAGTCTGAACTTAGGTTTTCATTTTAAAAATTACCACCTGTCTTGAAAAAAAGAATTACGATTTTCATTTTTTAGTAGGATGATTTAACAGGGATAATTTTACAAATTAAGTTTCCTTTTACTGTTTGTTCTTTGACAAATGGATAGATAAGGATTCGATAATTTGTGAATTGGATCTGCAGGTTAGATTACCTGTTTCAACAGTTAGTCATGGACTAGAACAAGTGCGTGCTATGTCTCTAACATTTGAGGCTCGTTGGTCAGTGAACCTACACATATCGAAGATATGCGAAGCGCCATGATGGTATTAAGTTACCGGAGCGGTTAAATATGAGAATTAAATAGTTAAAAACTAATTGTTACAGATTATTACAAATTACGATTAGAAAGAGTGATTGCGAAAAATAGCCAAATTTAATAAAGTTAAAGCAAAATCTTATGAAAATACGAATATTTTACAATGAAAACGAAGCTATCATTTAGTTTCGTTTTTTATGAGTAACTTGAAGTATATAAAATAAAAACTTATAAATGGGAAGTGATATAATGGAATAATTAATATATAAGAAAGGCTTTGACAAAGTATGAAAAAATATGGATTAGGTTTTGATGATAAAAGTATAAAAGAATCTATCATTGAGAACTACACCGGAAGAAATCATAATTTAGGAAAATTTATTGAGTTTCTTAATTCTCAAGAAAATTATTCTAAAATAGCATTAGATGGAAACTGGGGCTCAGGTAAAACATATTTTATAAAGCAATTACAGTATATTTTGGAGCTTAACAGTAACAATAGTAACGATAGCGATAAACAAGATTTTCAAAAGCAAAAGGATTTAAATTGGATCAATAAATTAAATGTTAATTACGAAGTAGTATATTTTGATTCTTGGGAATATGAGAGTGATAATATTGATCCAATAATTTTGTTATTAAATGTAATACAAAAAAAATCAATAATGCATGAAATATCTGCAAATTTAGTGACCATGGCTGGAAGATTAGCGCAATTAGGAACTAGAGGAATCATACAGTCACAAGATATCAACGATATGTTAAAAAAAGATCCTATTGAGGAATTTAAAAACGCATTAAATGATTATTTAAATGAGATATCAGATAATAAGCGATTGATAATTATTATTGATGAACTCGATAGGTGTAAGCCAACCTATGCTATAAATTTATTAGAGCGTGTTCAGCATTGTTTGGATAATGATAAATTGACCTTTGTGTTTTCTACTAATCTTAGTGAGTTATCTAATACAGTAAAACAAATATATGGAGCAAGTTTTAATGGAGATTCTTACTTAGATAGATTTTTTGATTATATTCTTTTATTACCGGAACCTAATTTTACAAACTATTATGACAAAGTTATATCACCTGAAAATCACGATCTTTTTAATATTGCCAAAGAAGTAGCTAAATATTTTAATTTTACTCTAAGACAATTAAATCATTATTTTTCAAGAATTTCACTGTTGGAAAATAGAATGACTAAATTATTGAATTCAGGATTAGAAGTTGATAATGAGTATCAAAAACATTACTTTTTGATTAAATACTTTGCTACATTTATGATTGCTTTAAAAATGGTAGATAGTACAGAATATAATGAATTTTTAAAAGGTAGTTGGTTAACTAAAATCACTGATTTTCTTAAAAAAAATAATGATTTTAATTATGATTTTGAATCTTCATTATCAAATATGAAGAAAGAAGAAATTATAAAAACTATTTACACAGGTATATTTTTAGATAATCAATCGTATAACGAATTTCATTTTCCGCTGGTACGAGAAACAAGGAAACTTGGTCATGAAGTGCATGGTAATACAAATGCAGATAAAGAATATTTATTAGATATTGTCAGTTTAATAGGTGAAGATATTGAATATTAATAAGTAAAATAATATTGTTAAGAGCTACTTAGAATAGCTCTTTTTATTTTGGAAAGGAATGAAAAGTATGACTGAATATTTAATTCCAAAGGCTTCTACTTTTGGTAAGTTATTATTTCAAGGTAAAGGTGAAGAAGTTAGAACTAATCGGCGTGTAACGGCGGTTAAATATAATGTAATTTCAGAAAAACAAAAGGATTTATTAGAAGTACAAATTC
>CALVCU010000003.1 GCA_944326135.1 uncultured Ligilactobacillus sp.
ACGACGAGGTAAGATTTTACCACGTTCTGAAATAAAACGACGTAATAAATCTGTATCTTTGTAGTCGATGTATTCGATATGGTTAGCTGCGATGTAGTCTACCTTACGACGGCGGCGACCACCACGATGTTGTTGTGCCATGTGATTTCCCTCCTCAATTATTAGAATGGCAAATCATCATCTGAAATATCAATTTGTTGTCCATTATCTGCAAATGGGTCATCATTACTGTCAGAAGTATTTGAATTGTTACTTCCAAGGTTACCAGTCTGAACATTTCCATTAAATGTATTACCCTGGTTACCACCATTTGGATTACCGTATGGATTGCTATCAAATGATGAATTATTGTTATTCATTGAAGAGCCGCCTTGATTAGGATGTTCACGGCGGTATTGTTCTGATTGTGCCTTAGTTTCCAATAATGAAAAGTTATCTACAATAACTTCTGTTACGTACACACGGATTCCCTGTTGATTTTCATAAGAACGTGTTTGTAACCGTCCTTCAACAGCAACCATTGAACCTTTATGAGTGAAGTTAGCAAAGTTTTCAGCAGCTTTACGCCAAATAACGCAATTGATGAAATCTGCTTCACGTTCACCATTTTGATTTGTAAACTGCCGTTCAATTGCAAGGGTAAAAGTTGCAACTGCAACGCCAGATTGAGTGTATCGTAAATCAGGATCCTTAGTTAAGCGACCTACAAGAACTACTCTATTAATCAAGGTCAAGCCCTCCTTCTATTATTTTAGTCTTCACGTTTTACGATCATGTGGCGTAAAATACCATCATTGATCTTTGAAAGACGATCAAATTCGTTAATTGCATCAGCATTTTCTGCTTCAACGTTTACAATGTGGTACATACCTTCTGTGTAACCGTTAATTTCATATGCAAAACGACGCTTTGACCAGTCTTTTGAATCAATAATCTTAGCACCATCATTCTTCAAAATGTTATCGAATTTTTCAACTAATTCATTCTTAGCTGCTTCATCAAGTGAAGGGTTGATGATGTATGTGATTTCATAATGTGTCATAGTGTTTGCACCTCCTTATGGACTTTTGGTTCTTTTAATTATCTAAAAGAACAAGGTATTACAAGGTAAAATTATAGCATTTATATTTTTATTTTGCAATAAGGATCCTGATTTACCCTACACTTTATATATTCGCAATTTATTCCTTTTTTTTAAAAAAATTTTCAATAAAAAAAACATTCCAGCATTTAACTGGAATGTTAACTGTATCAACGCCTATTTTTCATGATGTTCTTCATTGTAATTTATTTCACGATCTGCTAAATCTTGAACGCCCTTTTTCAATAAATCATTATCATCAGTTGTTATTTCTGTTGCTTGATCTACATTTTCTTCATCATTTTCGAGCTCTTGTTCTTTAGGATCATCTTCAGGATCTACTTTAGCAATTGTTGAAACAGTTGCGTCATCTTCTAGGTTAATTAAATGAACCCCTAATGTTGCACGGCCTGTTTCAGAAACATCTGCAACATTAAATCGAATTAAGACACCTTTATTGGTAATTACCATGATATCTTCTTCGCCATGAACAATTGTTAATCCAGCTAATGGACCATTCTTAGCAGTAATATTTGATGTTTTAATTCCTTTACCACCACGTCCCTTAATTGGATATTCTGTTGCAGGAGTCCGTTTACCATAACCTTTTTCAGAAATTACAAAAACATCGCTGTCTTTATCCAAAATATCTGATCCAATTACATAGTCATTTTCACGTAATCTAATTCCACGTACACCCGCTGCTGAACGTCCCATAGAACGAACGGTTTCTTCCTTGAAAGAAACCGCATATCCTAAATGAGTCCCAATGATTATATTTTGTTGTCCATCTGTTAATGAAACATTAATTAATTCATCATTATCATGAAGATTAATAGCCTTTAAACCATTTTTACGGATATTACTAAAATCTTCCACTGGGGTCCGCTTAACAGTTCCCATTTTTGTAGTAAAGAATAAATATTGTGCTGTTTGTTCTTCATCGTCATCATGTGGAATATTGACTACTGTAGCAATTTTTTCTCCTGCATCAATATTTAGCAAATTAATTACCGGAATTCCCTTGGCAGAGCGTCCGTATTCAGGAATTTCATATCCCTTCATACTGTACACTTTACCTAAATTAGTGAAGAATAATAACTCATCATGAGTTGAAGTTGTAATTAATTGTTCAATAAAGTCATCATCATGGACACCCATTCCTTGAACTCCACGACCACCACGGCGTTGTGCTTTAAAGTCACTAGTTGGTAGTCGTTTAATATATCCATTATGAGTTAAAGTGATTACAACAGATTCTTCTTCAATTAAATCTTCATCCTCAATACTTGTAACTTCTCCAACCATTAATTCTGTGCGACGTTCATCACCATATTTTGATTGAATATCAAGTAATTCTTGATAAATAATTTCATTGATACGTTCACGACTAACAAGAATATCTTCATAATCAGCAATTGCTTTCATTGTCTTTTCATAATCGGCTTCAACTTTACTTCGTTCCAAACCGGTTAATCTTACTAACCGCATATCTAAAATTGCTTGTGCTTGTTTGTCACTTAAATCAAATTCATTCATTAAGCGATCTTTAGCAACATCTCCACTTTCAGAATTACGGATAATATCAATAATTGCTTGAATATGATCTAGCGCAATTCTTAATCCCGCTAAAATATGAGCACGTGCTTTAGCTTTCTTTAAGTCAAATGCTGTTCTTCTACGAATTACTTCTACTTGGTGTTTTAAATAATATTGTAGAATTTGCTTAAGACTTAAAATTTTAGGAGTACCATCAACAATTGCTAGCATATTGAATCCAAATGATGTTTGCATCAATGTCATCTTGTATAAATTATTCAATACCACAGATGCACTAACATCGCGTCGAATATCAATTGTAATTCTCATTCCATCACGGTCAGATTCATCATGAATTGCAGTGATTCCATCAATTTCCTTTTCTCGTGCTAATTCAGAAATTCGTTCGATTAAACGTGCCTTATTAACCATGTATGGCAATTCATGGACAATAATTTGTTGTCTACCATTCTTTTGTTCTTCAATATCAACTTTTGCACGTAAAATCACTGTTCCTTTTCCAGTTTCATATGCTTTTCTAATTCCTGATTTTCCCATTACAATTCCACCAGTAGGGAAATCTGGTCCTGGAATTGCTTCCATTAATTCAGCTGTTGTAGCATCAGGATTATCCATTAAGATATGAATAGCTGAAATTACTTCTGATAAGTTATGAGGTGGAATATTAGTTGTCATTCCGACTGCAATTCCTGTTGCCCCATTAACTAATAAATTAGGGAAACGTGCTGGTAATACTTTAGGTTCACGTTCTGTACCATCATAGTTAGGTTGAAAATCAATAGTGTCTTTATTAATATCACGTAGCATTTCCGTTGCAATTTTTGACATTCTTGCTTCGGTATAACGCATAGCAGCAGCTCCGTCACCATCAACAGAACCAAAGTTTCCGTGACCATCAACTAATAAGTAACGATAACTAAAATCTTGAGCCATTCGTACCATTGATTCATAAATTGCTGAGTCACCATGAGGGTGAAACTTCCCCATTACTTCCCCAACAATTCTGGCTGATTTCTTATATGGCTTTTCTGGAGTGACTCCTAATTCGCTCATTCCATATAAAATCCGTCGGTGAACTGGTTTTAAACCATCCCGTACGTCAGGCAAAGCACGTGCTACCAAAACACTCATTGCATAATCTAAGAATGATGTTTGCATGACGTTTGAAAGATCCACATCTTTAATTCGATTTGGTAAATCTACCACTGTAGGAACCTCCTTCTAAAATTTCCCGAACAATATAAATATGCAATACTTTTTAATTAAACATCTAAGTTATCAACAAATGTTGCATTTTCTTCAATAAATTGACGTCTTGGGCCTACTTGGTTACCCATTAACATTTCAAAAACGTTATTAGCTTCTTCTGCGTCTGATAATTTAACACGCAATAAACGTCTCTTTTCTGGATCCATAGTTGTTTCCCAGAGTTGTTCTGCATCCATTTCACCAAGCCCTTTGTATCGTTGAATAACTGGCTTAGGTGATGCTGGTAATTGTGATAATACTTCGTCTAATTCTTCATCTGAATCGATATAACGCATCATTTTACCTTGACGCACTTGATACAAAGGTGGCTGTGCAATGTAAACATAGCCCTTTTCAATCATTGGACGCATGAAACGATAAAAGAGTGTTAATAGCAATGTTCGAATATGAGCCCCATCGACATCCGCATCAGTCATAATGATTAATTTATGATAATTTGCTTTTTCAACGTTAAAATCATCACCAAATCCTGTACCTAATGCTGTAAACAATGAACGAATTTCTTCATTGGCTAAAATTCGATCTAAACTAGCTTTTTCAACATTCAAAATTTTCCCACGAATTGGCAAAATAGCTTGAGTTAATCGAGAACGACCTTGTTTTGCTGAACCACCAGCTGAATCCCCCTCGACAATAAACAATTCTGAAATTTCAGGATCTTTACTTGTATTATCTGCTAATTTTCCTGGTAAATTAGAAATTTCTAGTCCATTTTTCTTCCGTGTAACTTCACGTGCACGTTTAGCTGCTACACGTGCTTTAGATGCTAAAATTCCCTTATTAACGATTTCTTTAGCAACTGTTGGGTTTTCCATCATAAATTTACTGAAAACTTCACTAAAAATTTTATCAGTTGCTGCTCGAGCATCAGAATTTCCTAATTTTGTTTTTGTTTGTCCTTCAAATTGTGGGTTAGGGTGCTTAACTGAAATAACTGCTGTTAGTCCTTCACGTACATCCTCACCTGATAAATTAGGATCATTATCTTTTAATAAGTTTGTCTTACGTGCATAATCATTGATTACACGAGTCAAAGCTGTCTTAAATCCTGATTCGTGAGTTCCACCTTCATAAGTATGAATATTATTAGTAAAAGTTAATAAATTAGAGTGGAAGTCGTTTGTATATTGTAAAGCGACTTCAACTGTAATTCCTTTTTGAACGCCTTCTACATAAATTGGATCTGGGAAAATAACTTCTTTCCCCTTATTAAGATACTCAACATAGTGTTTAATTCCGCCAATATAGTGGAACTCTTCATGTGTTGGTTCTTCAGGACGCAAATCATCGATTGTAATTTTCAATCCCTTGTTTAAGAATGCTAATTCACGAATACGTGTAGTCAAAGTCTTAATATTATATACTGTCGTTTCAGTAAATACATCGGGATCTGGCACAAAGTGAACTGTTGTCCCATGTTCATGGATTCCAGTTTGTCCCACTACATGCATTGAAGTATTAACTTTACCTAATTTAAAGTCCATTCCATAAATATTAGGATCACCTTCACGCGTTACCCGAACATCTAATGAAGTAGATAAAGCATTAACAACTGATGCACCTACCCCATGAAGTCCACCAGAAACCTTATATCCGCCACCGCCGAATTTACCACCAGCATGAAGAACAGTAAATACCGTTTCTAAGGCTGGACGACCAGTCTTTTTTTGAATATCAACAGGGATTCCCCGTCCATTATCTTTAACTGTAATACTATTATCCTTTTCGACAGTAACATTAATTTCAGTTGCAAATCCTGCTAGAGCTTCGTCAATCCCATTATCGATAATTTCCCATACTAAGTGGTGAAGACCTTGTTCGCTGGTAGAACCAATATACATTCCGGGACGTTTACGAACAGCTTCAAGTCCTTCTAAAACTTGAATTTGACTAGCATCATACTCTTTGGCTTTTTCTTCTTTTTCTTCTTCTTGCAATTGCTTATCGTCTGCCATTATTCCACTCCTAACTAGTGAGTTTTCTTTTGTTTCGTTGGGTAAAATACCTGTGTTCTCAATGATGAATCAGTTGTTACTTTACCTTTACTAATATAAAAAATCTTGGGTTCCTTAATTAAATTACGTGCTACATCGCTTAACGCTGGAGTTGTTAAAAATGTTTGCACTTTATCTTGAATTGTCTTTAATAAATGAGTCTGTCTAGCTCCATCTAATTCAGATAAAACATCATCTAATAATAAAATTGGATATTCATTAGTCTGACTTTTCATTAAATCAATTTCAGCTAACTTTACTGAAAGAGCCGTAGTTCGCTGTTGCCCTTGTGATCCATATACTTGAACATTCTTATCGTTTACCAGAAACTTTACATCATCTCGATGTGGACCATAAAGAGTAGTTCCTTGAAAAATTTCTTTTTGTTGATTTTTTTCATACAGATTCATTAAACTCTGACTAATTTCCAATTCAGTTAATGAGACAACATTTTTAACAACACATTCATACTTAAACGTTAAATTTTCATTACCTTGAGTAATTCCTGCATGTAATTTTTGTGCATACTTCTCAAGCTCTGTTAAAAAATTTATTCGTTGACTAATAATTGAACCGCCTACTGCTGCAAGTTGTTCAGATAAAACTTCTAAATATAACTTATCACTAGCTTCTTTAACTTGAAGTTGTTTAAGATATCGATTTCGCTGTTTTAAAATACTTCGATATTGCGTTAAATCATGTAGATATTTAGGCGAAATTTGGCCAAATTCCATATCAATAAATCTACGCCTTACAGTTGGTGAACCCTTCACTAAAGCTAAATCTTCAGGAGCAAATAAAATCACATTCATTTGTCCTAAATATTCTGATAACCGGGCTTTTTCTATATGGTTAGCTTTAGCTTTTTTTCCGTTTTTTCCAATATCAAGTTCTAATTTCAAGGGGCCTAAATTGCGTTGAATAGTTCCTGAAACTTGGGCTGCATCCTTTGAAAATTCAATCAATTCTTTATCATTACTTGTACGATGACTTCGAGTCATTGCTAAAACATAAATTGATTCTAATAAGTTAGTTTTACCCTGAGCATTTTCACCAATTAAAACATTTGTTGATGGTGAAAAATCAATTGATTGATTATCGTAATTACGAAAATGATGCAGTTGTAAATTCTTTAAATACATTAGTTTTCACTACTTCTCATGACGTAGGTCTTACCATTTGGCAACTTCACCTTGTCGTCTGGATATAACTTACGTCCTCGACGATTATCTAATTCATCATTAACGTAAATTTCATGCTCACTTAAATACCATTTAGCTTCGCCACCAGATGAAACTACGTCAACAATTTTCAATAATTGTCCTAAAGTAATGTAAGGTGTTTTCAAAACTACTTCTTGCATTTGGCAAACCTCCTTAAAATCAGACTTTTTACTATACAATTATACCCTTTTTTTTAGATAAAAACAATTTTAGGGCGGATATTTCGCGTTTTAAGCTAATTTAATATATTCTAATGTGTTTAGCTTAATTATGCTTAAATTCGCTTAAAATAGAAAATTTGAATAACACTAAACCATATTAACTAAAAAAAGTGCACCTAAAATTAAAAGATGCACTTTTTTAGTTTTTATTCTTTTACATATTTCTTTTCAATTTCTTCAAGCGTTCTGCCCTTTGTTTCTGGTACTTTAAAAATAATAAAGGCTACTGCCATCAAACAAATTACTCCAAAAATAGCAAAAACTGTTTCTTGTGACATTGATGCAGTCATAATTGGGAACAATAATCCAACTAAGAAGGCACCTACCCAGTTAAATGAAGAAGCAGTTCCACTAGCCTTACCACGAATAGCAAGTGGGAAAATTTCACCAACAATAACCCATGTTAATGGAGCCCATGTAAACCCATAGAAACCAACATAAATACATAAGAAGAAGATAGTAATCAATGGATTAACATGAGTAAACAATGTATTAATCACTGCAGGCAAGATGAAAGATAATCCCATTCCAGTCCCACCTAAAATTAATAAGGTGCGACGCTTAAATTTATCTGCAATTGCTAAGAATAGGAAAGATGCTAATAATAAAATAGCACCTTCAATTACTGGCCACATCAAATTTGATGATGCTGCATGTCCTGTAGCTTTAGCAACAATTAATGGGATATAGTAGAAAATTGCATTTACTCCCATAAATTGTTGGAATGCGGCTACGCCAACTCCGGCAATTACTAAATAACGATATTTTCCTGTAAACATTTTAATTAACTTAGTTTGATTTGTAGTTTGGTCTTCAGCTTTTTTAATATTTTGAATTGCTTTGATTTCATTTTCAATTTGATCTTTAGGTTGAACCAAAGAAATTACTTCACGTGCTTCGTCAATTCGATTATGGTTGATCAAGAAACGTGGTGATCCTGGTAATCTTAAACTTCCTATGAAAAGAATTAAAGCAGGAACTGCAGCAACTCCTAGCATCGTTCTCCAAGCAAATGATGCTGGTAGATATTGCAAGAAATAATCAACAACATAAGATAATAGTGTCCCTAAGGCAATCATTGTAAAATTAATTCCAGATAATCTGCCTCGTGATTTAGCAGGAGTCATTTCTGACATATAGTTTGGAACTGTAGCAGAAATTGCACCAACCGATAACCCTAGAAATACACGAACAAGCGTTAAATATATATATCCATTATTTGGTGCAATAGCCGATAATAATGAACCGATAATAAAAATTAACGCAGATAATGACAACATCCTCTTCCGTCCAATTTTATCTGATAAATGACCAGCCATCATTCCACCAAAAATTGCACCAAACATTAGTGAGGAAGTAATACAACCTTCCCAAAAGGCTGAATGCATATTCCAATCAATTTGCAAAAATGGTAATGCACCAGTCATTACTCCAATATCATAACCAAAAAGAATTCCACCAAATGATCCAAAAAAATAAATGTACTTTTTAGATACTTTTTTTACTTCTTTCACTAAAACATCCCTACCCTTTAATAAATATATTTTACACAATATATTATCATAAAAAATTTTAAAAACGCTAGTCTAATTTTAAATTATCTGGTATTTTTTGTCATTTATTTATCACTAAAAAAGACTGCATATAGTATGCAGTCTTTTTATTAATATTTATTAAAATGTTCTAACTGGTGTAATTAATTGGATAAATTCTTCACTATCTTCGGTTGGCATTAATGTAAATGGTCTTAGTGGTAATGTTAGATCCATCTTTACTTCAGCTTGTCCAAGAGCTTGTAGTGCTGCTTTCATATAATCTGGATTAAATGAAATTTCAATGTCATTTCCACTTAATTTATCAAATTGAAGTTCTTCTTCAATATTCCCAACTTCAGGAGAATTACTTGATAAAGTTGCATTTTGTGTTTCAACATTCAAACTTAATTTAACTACATTGTTGTGACCTTCATGTGAAAGTAATGAAGCACGTTCAATTGCACGTAAAAATGTTACAGCATTAAATTCAATTGTTGTTTCTGAGCTTTGAGGAATGAGTCGATCTGTATCTGGATACATTCCTTCTAATAGTCTTGAATAGAAAGCTGTGCCATTGAATGTAAATAGAATTTGATTTTCTGCAATTTGAATTTCTAAATCATCAGTTTCATCACCAATCATTCTTGATAATTCAATTAATGATTTTCCAGGAACAATAATATCGTAATTAATTTCTTCAGCACCAGTTAATTTTACTTTACGTTGACTTAAACGATGAGAATCAGTAGCAACTGCATGTAATTCTCCGTTACTAATAACTAAATGAACCCCTGTTAATAAAGGACGACTTTCTTGATTTGAAACAGCGATTACAGTTTGATTAATAATTTGTTTAAATAAGTCAGCTGAAATTTTTAAATGTTCATTAGAGTCAATTTCAGGTAAATGAGGATAGTTATTTGAATCAACTCCATTAACTTGATATTCAGTTTGACCTGAAGTAATTGTTGCTTGGAAACGATCATTTACTTCTAATGTAAATGTATCTTCTGGTAATTTTTTTACAATTTCACTAAAGAATCGTGCAGGTAAAACAATTGCACCTGGTTCATCAATGATTAGATTATAGTCAACATCGTCAACTTTAATTTCATTTTCAATTGAAATATCAGAATCACTACCAGTTAAAGTTAAAACTTTATCTGTTAAATCAATTTTAATACCTGTTAAAATTTCGATTGCTGTTTTTGAAGAAATTGCTCGTTGTACATCATTTAATTTTTTAATGAATGGATTACGTTTAATGGTAAATTTCATAATATAAGTTGCTCCTTAATTAATATATATAAGTAATTTATTATATTAGTAGTATTAGGTGCTGTTGATTCTGTGGAAAACTTTTAAAAAGCTTGAGTATGTAAGATTTAGCCTGTGTATAACTTGTGGATAATTTTCAACAGCTGTCCACTTTTATTCACAAGCTAGACTTGAAGTTCATCTTTTAATTCTTTTATTTCTCTTTGTAAATCTTTATTTTTTAAGAGATCAGTTTCTATCTTTTCATGAGCATGAATAACAGTAGTATGATCTTTGCCACCGAATTCTTTACCAATAGCAGGTAATGAGGCATTCGTTAGTTCACGACTTAAATACATTGCAATTTGACGTGGATGAACAATTTCTTTTACTCGTTTTTTACCTTTTAGTTCAGTTACAGTTACATTAAAGTATTTTGCAACTTTATTTTGAATTAACGAAATTGTAACTTCTTTATTACCCTTTTGATCAATCAATCCTTGTAAAGCATCAGCTACCATACTTGTGGTGATTGGACCATTCGTCATCGAAGTAACAATTTGAATTCGTTTTAAAGCACCTTCCAAATCACGTACACTACTATCAAAATGACCTGAAATGTAATTTAAAGCTTCATTTGGTAAATCTAAGCCAAGTGATTGAGATTTTTCACGTAAAATTGCAATTCGAGTTTCAAAATCAGGTGGTGTAATATCAACAGCCAAACCCATCTTAAAGCGAGTAACTAAACGTTCTTGTAAATTTTTAATTTCATTCGGCAAACGATCAGCAGTTAAAACGATTTGTTTGTTATTTTGAAAAAGTGTTTCGAATGTATTAAAAAATTCCTCTTGTGTTCCTAATTTATCTGCCAAAAATTGAATATCATCAACTAAAAGCAAATCAACATTACGATACTCATCTCTAAATTCAATTTGATTATTTGAACGAATTGAATTGATGTAGTCATTCATAAAAGCTTCACTAGATACGTATTTAATTTTATTAGCTTGATTACGTGTTAGAATTTCATTCCCAATTGCTTGCATTAGGTGAGTTTTCCCTAATCCAGCGCCTCCGTAAATAAATAAAGGATTATAAATTTTCCCTGGATTTTCTGAAACTGCTAAAGCAGCAGCATGCGCCATTTTATTTCCATTACCAACGACGAATTTTTCGAACGTATAGTCGGGATTCAATTGATTATTGTGAATAAAATTTGTATCTTGCTTGACAGATGATGAAAGTTCTTTTTCTAGATCATTAGCTAATGGTTGTTGAACTTCTGAAGGAGTGGTTTCATCATCTGAATGAACGGTAATTTTGATTCTTTTGCCGATAGCAGGTTCAAGTAAATCAATAATTTCATTACAGATATAGCGATTCCAATAATCTTTAATTAACTTGAATGGAACATTAATAATTAAAGTATCATTTGAAAATTTGATAGGTTTAGCAGGCTTAATCCATGTATTATATGAAATTGGCGCATAGGATTGTTGCAAACCATCTGAGATTATTTTCCATAATGATTCAAGTTCTGGATCCTGCACTAAATAGTCCTCCTTTATAAAAATTATACGTACATTGTAGCATTAAAAAAGCAAGTTTTCCACAACTGTGCAAAAACATTTTTAGAGGAATCACACATGTTATTTTAGATATCCACAGGGTAATAAAAAGTGTGGATATCTCACTTTGATTATCTGTTTATCCACAATCCGATGTAAAAAATCCTTATTGCTATATCAATGTTTATATATGTTTTCCACAGATTCAACAAAAAATCACAGTTTTAGAATTAACACCATGTTATTTGTGGATATCTATGTAAAAAAAGCTGTGATTAGCTTTAAACTTTATTCACAAAGAAATTTTTAAATTGCAGATAAATTTCTTAAAAATGTGGATAAAAATAATGATAAACGTAATAAAATCCTAAGTTTTTTGTTGCTTTAAAAATAAAAAATTTCTTTTCATATGAGTTGTTCTATGTTAAACTTACTAAAGTAAGTCTGTTTTGACTTGATAAAAAGATGAAAAAACACTTAATTTAAGTTTTTGAATCGCTGATCTATAAGGAGGTGTAATTCATGAAAAGAACTTACCAACCTAAGAAACGTCACCGTCAACGCGTACACGGATTCCGTAAGCGTATGAGTACAAAGAACGGTCGCAATGTGTTAGCACGTAGACGCCGTAAAGGTAGAAAAGTATTGTCTGCATAGATCACTGGACCGTCAGTGGTCTTTTTTCTTATCTAGAAAATTGATAAGACATTAGGAGATTGACAATGAGAAAATCATACCGCGTCAAAAAAGAAGCAGAATTCCAAAAAGTTTTTACTCAAGGGAAATCGGTAGCTAATCGCCAATTTGTAGTCTATATGCTTGAAAAACCAAATCAGGTTCATTTCAGAGTAGGGATTTCAGTAGGTAAGAAAGTTGGGAACGCGGTTGCTCGAAATTGGGTCAAGCGTAGAATTCGCCAAACTTTAACTGATTTGAAACCACAGTTAAAACAAGATTGTGATTTCTTAGTGATAGCTCGACCTACAGTAGCATGGATGTCAACACATGATGTAAAAAAACATTTAAGTCATGCGTTACGGTTAGCGAAAGTATTGCCGGTAAAAACTGAATCGAAAAGTGAGGAATTGCATAACTAATGAAACGACGTAAAAAAAGAAATTTTGCGATTCTTGGAACATTATCTTTGGCCGTATTACTTGCAGGATGTACAAGTAATGCACCAATTACTTCTCATAGTACAGGTATTTGGGATCATTACATTATTTGGAATTTTGTGCGTGCCATTCAATGGCTAAGTAATGTATTCGGTCATAATTATGGCTGGGGAATCGTGGTCTTTACAATTATTATTAGAATTATTATCTTGCCTTTGATGTTCTATCAAATGAAGAGTACCCGTAAGACACAGGAAATTCAACCAAAATTGATGGAATTACAAAAGAAATATCCAGGCAAGGATCCAGAATCAATGCAAAAGTTAAGCGAAGAGCAACAAAAACTTTATGCTGAAGCTGGAATTAATCCAATTGCCGGATGTTTACCTATGTTAATTCAAATGCCAATTTTGATTGCTTTGTATCAAGCAATCTGGCGTTCACCAATTTTGAAGAATGGTGATTTCTTATGGATGCACTTAGGTGATAAAGATCCATATTACATTATGCCAATCTTGGCTGCATTATTTACATTTGCAACATCTAAGTTAACAATGATGAGTCAGCCTGAAGGTACTAATAATATGATGAGTAATATGATGCTTTATTTCATGCCAATTATGACAGGATTTATTGCAATCAACTTACCATCTGCCTTAGCACTTTATTGGGTGGTAACAAATGCCTTTTCAGTAGGGCAAACATTATTGTTACAAAATCCATTTAAGATTCGTCGCGAACGTGAAGAAAAAGCAGCAGCTGAAAAAGCTCACCAAAAACGTTTAGAAAAAGCTAAGCGTAAAGCATATAAGAGCAAGAGAAAATAGTTGCAAAGCTTATAACAGCAACATCGTAAGTGCGGTGTTGCTGTTTTTTTATAGTAATTATAAGAAAAAAACTAAATTCAAAAAACGATAAATTAATTTAACGTCAAAGTAAAAAAATTACCTAATGTTTATTAAACAATAATTTAGATATATTATATAAAAAATTATACTTTATTTTAATAAATTAATATTTTGAATTAATTCGTAAATCGAATATTTTTTGTTAAAAAAGCTTGATTTTACTTGCTTTTTTGCCATTAAAAGTGGTATTTTCATTATAGATTTTTTTATAAGGGAGAAAGTCTATTGGAAAAAACATTAGTTATTAATTTAGGTAGTTCTACATTAAAATTTAAATTATATGAAATGCCTGAAGAAAAAGAAATTGCAAAAGGTTTATTGGAACGTATTGGTTTTGATGGTTCAAAGATCAAGATCAAGTATGGTAATGGCGAAACATATACTGAAGAAAAGCCATTGAATAATCATGGTGAAGCAATTCAGGAAATGTTGAAATTACTAAAGAAATTAAATATTGTCAGCGACTTTAATGAAATTACAGGTGTTGGACACCGTGTAGTTGCTGGAGGAGAATATTTTAATCAATCAGTTGTAGTTGATGATGATGTAATTCAAAAAATTGACGAATTAGCTGATTTTGCTCCATTACACAATCCTAATAATTTAATTGGGATCAAGGAGTTTAAGAAACTGTTACCAAATGCAACTTCTGTAGCTGTGTTTGATACTGCTTTTCATCAAACTTTACCAGAAGAAAATTACATGTACAGTACACCATACGAATGGTATGAAGATTATGGTGTAAGACGTTATGGTTATCATGGTACAAGTCATCAATATGTTGCTTTACAAGCTGCTAAGTATATGGGGAAACCTTTAGAAGATTTAAAATTAATTACTTGTCACTTAGGAGCCGGTTCTTCAATGTGTGCAATTAAGGATGGAAAATCATTTGATACATCAATGGGATTCACACCATTGACAGGAATTACAATGGGAACACGTTCTGGAGATGTTGATTTTTCATTAGTAGCTTATGTCATGAAGAAAATGGGAACAACAGATATTGATTCAATTTTAGATACATTAAATAAAAAATCAGGTCTTTTAGGCGTTTCAGGTCGTTCATTAGATATGCGTGATTTGCAAGCAGCTGAAAAAGATGGCGATCAACGTTCTCATTTAGCAATAAAATTATTCGTAAAGAATATTGTCCGTTATGTTGGTCAATATTATGCTGAAATGGGTGGTTTAGACGGTATCGTCTTTACTGCAGGAATCGGTGAAAACGAAGGTGCAATTCGCAAACGAATTATTGATCGCTTATCATTTATGGGAATGGCAATTGATGATGAAAAGAATAATGCAAATGTAGATGGCATTATTTCTACTGAAGATTCAAAAATCAAAGTCCTTCGGATTCCAACTGACGAAGAATTAGTTATTGCTCGTGATGTTGAACGTTTAAAATAATTAAATAGTAATTTTTGATAAGTAAAGACTATGGTTTTATCATAGCCTTTATTTTTGCTCTTTTAATTGGTTCGTACCATAAAAAATAAAGGTTGACCCACAAATCGAATGAAGGTATGCTTATAGCATAGTGAGATGAAAATGTTTTCAAACTTTAGGGAGGAATTAGTAATGAAACAAGATTACTCATCAACAGAATATTTAGATAAATTGGATGCATATTGGCGTGCAGCGAATTACATATCAATTGGACAATTATATTTAAAAGATAATCCGCTTTTAAGAAGGGAATTGAAAGCAAGTGATGTAAAAGCTCGACCAATTGGTCACTGGGGAACAATTCCAGGACAAAACTTTATTTATGCACATTTAAATCGTGCAATTACAAAGTATGATTTAAATATGTTTTATGTTGAAGGTCCTGGACATGGTGGTCAGGTAATGGTTTCAAATTCATATTTAGATGGAAGCTATTCAGAAATTTATCCTGAAGTTAGTCAGGATGAAAGGGGAATGAAGAAATTATTTAAAAAGTTTTCATTTCCTGGAGGAGTTGCTTCACATGCTGCTCCTGAAACACCTGGATCAATTCATGAAGGTGGAGAATTAGGCTACTCTATTTCACATGCAACAGGTGCAATATTAGATAATCCAGACCTCATTGCTGCAGTAGTAGTGGGAGATGGCGAAGCTGAAACAGGACCACTTGCAACTTCATGGCAATCAAATAAGTTTATTAATCCAATTAAAGATGGTGCTGTTTTACCAATTTTAAACTTAAATGGTTATAAAATCTCTAATCCAACAATATTATCACGTGAAAGTGATGAAAACTTGAAAAAATACTTTGAAGGAATGGATTGGAAACCATATTTTGTTGAAGGTAACGATCCTAAAAAATTGCATAAGCAAATGAGTAAGGTAATGGATGAAGCCATTGAAGATATTAAGAAAATTCAAAAGAATGCACGTGAAAATAATGATTCATCATTGCCACAATGGCCAATGATTATTTTACGGACGCCAAAGGGTTGGACAGGTCCTAAAGAATGGGATGGAAAGCCAATTGAAGGTTCATTCAGAGCACACCAGGTTCCATTACCAGTTGATGCTGATCATATGGAACATGCAGATGCATTAACACAATGGCTTAAAAGCTATAAACCAGAAGAATTATTTGATGAAAATGGTAAATTAAGAGCTGAAATTGCTGAAATTGTGCCTAAGGGAAATCAACGAATGGCAGTAAATGAGAATACAAATCCAGGTAAATTAATTCATGATTTGATTTTACCTGATTTTAGAAACTATGCAGTTGATACAAGTAAACGTGGCGGCATAATGGCTCAAGATAACCGCATTTTAGGGACATATTTAAAAGATGTTATTGAAATGAATGAAAAAAATCATAATTTTAGAATGTTTGGACCAGATGAAGTTATGTCTGATCGTTTTGCTCCTATTTTTGAAGCCACTGAGCGACAATGGATAGAACCAATTAATAAACCATATGATGAGTTTGTAGCTCCATCTGGTCGGGTAATTGATTCTCAGTTATCTGAACATCAAGCAGAAGGATTTTTAGAAGGTTATGTTTTAACTGGACGTCATGGATTTTTCCAAAGTTATGAAGCTTTCTTGCGTGTAGTTGATTCAATGCTTACACAACACTTTAAGTGGATTAGAAAGGCTAAAGAACAACCATGGAGAACATCAATACCATCTTTAAATATTATGGCAACTTCGACTGTATTCCAACAAGATCATAATGGATATACGCATCAAGATCCTGGTATTTTAGGACTATTAGCAGATAAAAAGCCAGAATACATTCGAGAATATTTACCTGCAGATGCTAACTGTTTATTAGCTGTTTTTGATAAGATATTGAATGATCGTGACAAGATTAATTATGTAGTTTCATCTAAGCACCCACGGCAACAATTCTACTCTCCAGCAGAGGCTAAGGAATTAGTTGATAAAGGATTGAAGATAATTGATTGGGCTTCAACAGATAATGATGGTGAACCAGATATTGTTTTTGCTGCAGCTGGAACAGAACCAAACTTAGAAAGTTTAGCAGCAATTTCAATTTTACATGAAAAGTTACCTGAATTGAAAATCCGTTTTATTAATGTAATTGATTTATTAAAACTTGAAAGTCCATCACGAAATTCACGTGGACTTTCAGATGAAGAATTTGATATGTACTTTACAAAAGACAAACCTATAATCTTTGCATTCCATGGATTTGAAGGTTTGTTGCGCGATATTTTCTTTGATCGTCATAATCATAATGTAGATTTTCATGGATATCGTGAAAATGGTGATATTACAACGCCATTTGATATGCGCGTTGTAAATCAATTAGATCGTTTTGATTTGGTCAAGGCAGCAGTGTCAAGTTTAGACAATCCTGCTCAATATGGTTCGATTGTAGCTGAAATGGATACTGAAATTGCTAAACATAATCAATATATCCGTGATACAGGACGAGATCTTCCAGAAGTGAATGAATGGCAATGGAAACCAATTAAATAATAAATTATTAATTCGGGAAGTAAAAGTGTTGATTCAGGAAATTTTAGATTAAACATTTTGAGATAATGTTAAAATCTAAGTGAACATAGAGAGGTTAATCCCTATGCGAATAAATGCTTTGTTATAAAATTATAATGATTTTTAATTTCATTTACTCAGTAACTTATATTGTACAAATTATTAAGCTAATAGATGCATGCTTGTTATGTATTATTACTTTCTTTAAATAAATCGATGATCAAATCATCATAAAAAATAGTATCCTCTCCCAACCGATACTTAAAAATTAAAAATCTGCTGCATTATAATTTTATAATTTAGTTTTCGTTATTCAAAAGTAATTTGTGCGCTGTTCTTGACCCCTTAATAATGAACATAGCGTAAACGAAAACTCTCCCAGGTGAGACAATTAGTCTCACTTTTTTTATTGCTTAAATTATCATGTTTCACATGAAACACAATTAAAAGTTAATTGAGAATAAGTAGAATATTATTAAGGCCTACTTTGATGATACAAAATTATACATTTCAAGATACATTTTATGCATTTTTTGTAAGATCTTTTTGCCAGTTTCTGTAAGTTTTTCATGACCAGCGAAATTGAGAGGATCGCGATAGATTAATTCAGTTTGATTTCCTTTTTGAATTAAAAGCAATTTGATTGGTAATTCAAAAGTAATATCATCATTTTCTTGCATTAATAGCGTTCCAATTTTAGGATTTCCGAAAATGATTAAACGTGTTTTAGGAATGTTTAGGCCAACATTAGTGGCTTCTTGGCACTGGTCAATATTATCAAAAATCTTGAATCCTTTTTTTTGAATAAAAGTAACAACTAAATTTACAACTGTTGAAAATTCTTTATTAATAATTTGATGATTCATATTAAGACCTCTTTTTATTAATTTCTATTAATAACCATATTATATAGCAGGTAACTTGAAAGTGTTTTATTTTGATTATTTTTATATTAAAATGTTTGGTATGAAGAAAAGTGAGGAGCGAATATGAGTAATAAAAAGACGAATAATAATCTAAGAAAGGTTTGGCTTACATTATTATTTTGGTTAGTTGGAATTTTTGGTTTGCACTTAATTGCACGAATTTTTCAATTTAAAATTACAGTACTCGATATGCTAATTAGTAATTTAATTGTAATTGGATTAATTTTGCTAATTAATTGGTTTTATACAAAAGAAAAAATCTATTTTGAATGGTTTGGTTTTAAAAGAATTGGTTGGCTTTGGCTATTCATGTTTTTATATATAGTAGGAATAAATGCATTATTTAAAACAGTTCCTTCAGAGACATCATTAAGAATCTCATTAGATCCTGTTTTTTGGTTATGCTATATTTTATCAGCCTCTTCTATTTCTGTAGTAACATTTTTTGGAGTACTTTTACCAAGTATGATGCATCATTTTAAAACTGATCATGCAATTGCTAAAAGTGTATTATTGAGTGCTATTTTATATAGTTTATTTCAGGTTTACTTATTGAATAACTTATATGGCGGTTTTATCGAAAATGTTTATCAATTAGTGGCATTTTTTACACTAGGATTGATATGTGCTTTACTTTATCTAAGATGTGTCAATATTATGGTTCCAATCTTTTTTAGCTTTATTGAAACTTTTTTTGCTGTGATTTTAACGCATGTTACACCAATCTGGGGGAATGGAATTATTAATATTCTTTTCTTTATTATTTTGGCGGCTGTCATATTTAAAGTGATTTTAAACACGAAAACCGTTGAACAAATAAAAAATGATTTTAAAGTAAAATAAAAATAGCCATGAGAATTCATGGCTATTTTTTATTTAAATGCAATATATACTTGGTGACTACGTGGAAATTCAATATTCATACGCTCTTTTAATACTTGCAAACATTTTTGTTGAGTTAACTTTTGTGCTTGATAATGTTTAAATCCATTTTCATTTAAATTAAAATTACTACCATTTTGAGTGATTTCAATTTTACGATCACGTTTCCAAGTTGTGATAATTACATGTAATCTTTTACCGGTACGCATTCTTTTTTGAATCATTACGGCAGCATTATTACGAGAAATTAATTGCATTTTAATTCATCTCCAAAATTATTTTCTATTTTTCTTCTAGATTTTGGTCTTAATTCAACAATAAAAGTAATTAACGAAATTGTTAATAGTAATCCAGCAGTTTCCCAACCAGCTTGACTCTTTACCGAATTAGAGATACTAATCGAAGTAAAATCAATTAATGCATGAAATAAGATTGGTGTGGTTAAATTAGCAGTTTTTAGATACATAAAGGCTAAAATGATACCAAGAGAAAAAGCAATAACAACCTGAATGATTGTGTTTTTAAGTGGTTGAGAGAATGCATTTAATGAATGGGTTATTCCAAATAAAAAACTACTTAATAAAATCCCCATTATGATTGCGTGTTTACCACGCCAATTATTAATGAAACTACTCATGATAATTCCTCTAAAAGAGACTTCTTCAGCAATTCCAATTAAAAGTGCAAGCAAAGCATATGCTAAGACATGATGCATTTGTTGATGTAAAACTATAATTCCAAATATATAGTAAATGAAAAATACATCAAATAAAAATGAATGGGAAAAAATATTCCATTGTTTAAAAATCAATGTTTCTTTGGTATATAAATGATTAATTAGTAATGCAAAAATAATGATACCAATTTCACATATATATTGAATAAAAATAAAATCACTAAAAGTATGTAAATGAAATAACTTTTGAGCAATCATTAAAGCAATATTTAAAGCAATAAAACTAATAATCCAAAAAATCCAAGTTAACCAAGGCTTTTTTGGGTGTTTATCAGAAAATGAAAAATTCATTGTTACTTTCCTCCTAATAGGTTAAATATATCAAAAAAATAAGAGCCTGAAAATAAATAGGTAGTGCAATAAAAATATAAAACGAATGTTAAAGATTGGAATATTCTTTTCATGAATGGTTGATAAATGTTAAAATTAAAGTAAGTATTTATTCGCACGAATCAAAGTAATATAAGGAATAGAATTTCATGACGATTAAAAAGAGGTATCCGTATGAAGAAATCACCAATTTTTGATGCACATTCTAATACATTGAAAAAGATCATGAATCATCAAAAGGATGCATCAAAAGATAACAAACAAGCTGAGCAATTAACAGTTGCTTCACAACGGGCATCTTTTGAAAAACAGTTAGAGAATGCTCGAACTAATTTAAGACAAGCAACTACTAAAATCAATGACCTTCAAAATGAGGTCGAACTGAGCCGTAAGCATGTCGAAGATAATGCACAAGAAATAGAAGTAGCTAAAGAAGAACTAACTAAAGCACAAGAACAAAAGATTCAAGTACAACATGACTTGCAAAGTGCAACTATTGAAAATATTAATCAATTAAGTGAAAAAATTTCTAATAAACAAAATGATATTGCTCAAGGTAATCAAAGTATCATCAATCTTGAAAAAACTAAGGATCAGCCTAAAAAGTTAAGTTCACAAGAACAAATGATGATGGAACGTTTAATAGAACAAAAAGAACAGTTGCAACAGCAACAAGTTAAAGCTCAAAAATCTGTAAATGGTGCTAATCAAGTGGTTGCTACTGAAAAAAAGGCAGTAGAACAAGCTAAAATTGAAATTAGTAATGTAGCCGATAACGATATTAAGGATGCACATTTAGCATTACAAAATAAGCAGATTGATCTTAATACAGCACGTTATAATTTACGAGGTGCAAAACGAGAATTAGCAAATGTAGAGGAAAGTCTTGAAGAGGTTGAAAATAAGACTAACTTGTTGCAAGGAGACACACATAAAGTTCTACGAGCAACTAAGGAAAAATTGGTTAAGGATAAAGAATTACTTGAAAATTATCAAAATCAATTATCAAGACTACAAAATGCTAATAATAATATGCAAGCTGTTCGCGTAGAGCTTCATAAAGCAGAAGAAAAATTAAAGCAATTACAGAAACAACGTGAAGATATTCAACAAAAATTAGCTGAAGGTATTAATCAATTAACAAGTGCTAAGCGTAAAGAATTAGATGAACAACAACGTATTGAAACATTACAAGCTGAAATTAAAATGTTGCCATCGAAGGAAAAGGTAAATAATACTCCAGAACTTGTGAAAGATGCTGCTCAAGTACATTCAACATTGAATAATAAACGAATGCCTATTTTAAAAGTAGCAGCACTTACTGTTTCAGAAATTCTAACGCATTTAGATTTTGGATCAAATAAAAACAAAAAGCGTTAATTTTATTAACAATAAAAGTTAGTTGCTTTTGCTTAAAATAGTCATGAAAAATTCACATTTAGTCAGTATGCTATAAAGCATAGTAAATAACATCCCTAGTTATTTGCTACCTAACATACTCCAAATATACAATCCTTTTTCTCTAATCTATGGTTTCATAGATTAGAGTTTTTTTTTACTTAAAAATAATCTTATATACTTTTTGAATTATTCAAACAAAAAATCTTGACTTTTAAAAAAGAACCAAGTAACATTGTATGCGAAATAGTTTGATAGTAGATAAAGTAGTCAAAGTGCTTTACCCACTCTTTAGTTGTGCAGCTAGGGGTGGAGTAGCACTTTTTTTATTAGTTAAATGTTTATTATGAAAAAGAAAGGGTTTTAAGCATGGTAGAAGAAGCAACAGAATATGATACGATTGCAGCCATTTCAACACCTCCTGGTGAAGGTGCAATTTCAATTGTACGTTTGAGTGGCGATGATGCTTTGTCAATCGCTATGAAAATTTATAAAGGTAAGGATTTAACTAAAGTACCAACTCACACTATTCATTACGGGCATATTATTGACCCTAAAAATAATGAAATGGTTGATGAAGTAATGGTAACAGTAATGCGTGGACCAAAGACATATACACGTGAAGACATTGTTGAAATCAACTGTCATGGTGGGATTGTACCAACTAACAAAATTTTACAATTATTGTTAACTTATGGTGCTCGAATGGCTAATCCAGGAGAATTTACAGAGCGTGCATTTCTTCATGGAAGAATTGATTTAACACAAGCTGAATCAGTTTTAGATATCATCGAGGCTAAAACAGATCGCTCTGCTCAATTAGCATTAAATCATTTAGGTGGTAGTCTTGCTAAATTAATTCGTGGATTACGTGAAGATATTTTAGATACTTTATCTAAAGTTGAGGTTAATATTGACTATCCAGAATACGATGGTACAGAAATGATTACAACTAACTTATTAAAAGAACGTACCATTGAAGTTCGTGAAAAAATTCAACGTCTTTTAGAAACTGCTCAAGGCGGGAAAATTTTACGTGAAGGTTTAGCAACTGCAATTGTTGGCCGTCCAAATGTAGGAAAATCAAGTTTATTAAACTATTTATTACATGAAGATAAAGCAATTGTTACTGATGTTGCTGGTACTACACGGGATGTTATTGAAGAATATGTAAATATTAAAGGAATTCCATTGAAATTAATTGATACGGCAGGAATTCGTGATACAGAAGATAAAGTTGAAAAAATCGGGGTTGAACGTTCACGGAAAGCAATCAATCAAGGCGATTTAGTAATCTTAGTATTAAATTCTAGTGAGCCATTAACAGATGAGGACCGCCAATTAATTGATTTAACTAAAGACAAACAACGAATTGTAATTTTAAATAAAACTGATTTGCCACAACAAATTGAAATTGATGAGATTGAAAAATTAGTCGGTCGGGAAAATATAATTGAAACTTCAATTAAAAATGATGTTGGGGTCGATGAATTAGAAAACCGCATTAAAGAAATGTTTGCGCAAGGAATTGAAAATTCACAAAATGAAGTTATTATTAATAATGCACGTCATATTGCGTTGTTAAATAAAGCAGCAAATTCATTAGATGCAGTTTTAACTGGAATTAACAATGGAATGCCTGTTGATTTGTGTCAAACAGATATGCGTGATGCATGGGAATACTTAGGTGAAATTACAGGTGATTCATATAAAGATGAATTATTGGATGAATTATTCAGTAAATTCTGTCTTGGAAAATAATTAAATCAATTTAAAGGAGGATAAAATGCAAGAGGGAAAGGCCTATAAAGCAAAAGACTATGACGTCATTGTTGTTGGTGCTGGGCATGCTGGCTGTGAAGCCGCTTTAGCAGCAGCAAGAATGGGAAATAAAACATTATTGATGACAATTAACCTTGAAATGGTAGCATTTATGCCATGTAATCCATCTGTTGGTGGACCAGCTAAGGGAACCGTAGTACGTGAAATCGATGCTCTTGGTGGTGAAATGGGTAAGAATATTGATAAGACTTATGTCCAAATGCGGATGTTAAATACAAGTAAAGGTCCTGCTGTGCGAGCATTACGTGCTCAAGCTGATAAACGTCAATATTCGATTGAAATGAAACATACATTAGAAAGAGAGCCAAATCTAACTTTACGTCAAGGTATGATTGATGATTTGATTATTGAAGACGGTAAAGTAACAGGAGTTGTTTCTAATACTGGAGCACATTATGGTGCTAAATCAGTTGTATTGACAACAGGAACAGCTGCACGTGGAAAAATTATCATTGGTGAATTGATGTATTCTTCAGGTCCCAATAATTCACAACCAGCAAACGAATTAACTAAGAATCTTGAAGAAAAGTACGGTTTTGATATTGTACGGTTTAAGACAGGAACTCCACCACGAGTTGACGGAAATACAATTAATTATGATGAAACTGAAGAACAACCAGGTGATGCAGAAGTTAACCACTTTAGTTTTGAATCTTCAGATGATGAATATATTCCAGTGAAGGATCAGTTGTCTTGCTGGTTAACATACACTAATGAAAAAGTTCATCAAATTATCCGTGATAATTTAGATCGTGCACCAATGTTTACAGGTGTAATTGAAGGAGTAGGTCCACGTTATTGTCCTTCAATTGAGGATAAAATTGTTCGGTTTGCAGATAAAGATCGTCATCAATTATTCTTGGAACCAGAAGGACGGACAACTGATGAGTATTATGTTCAAGGACTTTCAACTTCTCTTCCAGAAGAAGTACAATTAGAAATGTTGCATAATGTTAAGGGACTTGAAAATGCTGAAATGATGCGGCCAGGATATGCTATTGAATATGATGTTGTTTCACCATATCAATTGCGTCCAACATTGGAAACAAAATTAATTAATGGTCTCTATACAGCCGGACAAATCAATGGTACTTCTGGTTATGAAGAAGCTGCCGGTCAAGGTTTGATTGCAGGGATTAATGCAGGACGTCATGCTCTAGGAAAAGATGAAATTGTATTAAAACGTAGTGATGCATATATTGGTGTTTTAGTTGATGATTTAGTTACAAAGGGAACTAATGAACCATATCGTTTATTAACATCACGTGCGGAATATCGTTTGATTTTACGTCATGATAATGCAGATTTGCGATTAACTGAAATTGGTCACGAAATTGGATTAATTTCAGATGAACGTTATGCTAAATTTGAACAAAAGAAAGCAGATATTGAAAACGAAAAACAAAGATTAGAATCAATTCGGATTAAACCTAATAAAGAAATTGATGCTTATCTTGAAGCTCATGGTGACCATGCATTAAAAGATGGCGTATTAGCAAGTGATATGTTACGTCGTCCATACATGAGTTATAATGATTTACTTCAATTTATTCCTGCGCCAGATCATAAATTAGATAAACGCGTAATCGAACAAATTGAAATTCAATATAAATATGCTGGTTATATTAAAAAGGCTGAAGAAAAAGTTGAAAAACTACACCGAATGGAAGCTAAAAAGATACCCGCAAACATTGACTATACAGCCATTGAAGGGTTAGCAACTGAAGCGGTTGAAAAATTAAGTAAGATTCAACCTGAAACTTTAGCACAAGCAAGTCGAATTAGTGGGGTAAACCCAGCAGATATTTCAATTTTAGCGGTTTATATTCAACAAGGAAGAATCGCTAAAACAGAGGCATAATAAATGATTAGATGTGAAAGTTAACTAAAGGCTTTATTAAATAGCTGAAGGAACTTTCACATTTTTTATTTTTATATAAAATTTTCGTATTTTGAGATTAGTTGAATTGCTAATTACATTAAGATTAAATAAAATATAATAAAGAGAGATAATTCAGTTTAGTAACTACTTATATGGACTAAACTGGACTACGAAAAATCTATCCTTTCGGAGGGGTCAATATGGGTGAAAATAAGAGCCGAGAAAATAAAAAAATGCAAATTTTAAGTGATAAACTATTTAGTTTATATAGTTTAACAATGCAACACGAAGGCAATGAATTAGCTCATAGTCAATTTAAAGACATAACAGTTAAGGATTTGCATTTAATTCATTCGATTGCAATGAACAAGAACCAAACAATTACAAAAATTGCACACCAAATGTCATTATCTAAAGCAACTTTAACAACAAGTATTGATAAATTAGAACGTTTGGGATATGTTGAACGTGAAAGAAATACAACTGATCGTCGTATTATTAATATCGTTTTAACTAAAAAGGGAAAATTGCTTTATAGATTGCATAACCGTGAACATGCAGAATACATCAATGTTCTTTTAAAGGGTCTTTCTGATAAGGAAAGAGAAGATATTAATAAGGCTTTAGATAATTTAATTGGATATTTGGACAAAATTGAAAATGATAAGTAAAAAAAACCTAAGATCTAAATTGATCTTAGGTTTTTTATTTTACCAAATACTTACGCGCTTATCGGGTGATAAATACATTCCATCATTTTCTGTAATATTAAACGTTTGATAGAATTCAGGTAAATTTTGTGGCTGGACGTTAGCTCTTAAAACAGCTGGAGCATGAACATCGATATTTAATAGAAGTTGCATTCTTTCCATAGAAGCTTTTACACGCCAAATTCGTGCCCAGTTAATAAAGAAAGCTGTTAAATCGGCATCGGATTCTGCTTTAGCAGCTTCGAGTGCACAACTTAAACCACCAGCATCAGCAATGTTTTCCGAAACGACTAGCTTACCGTTTACTTTACCAGCTGGTGTTTCCAAACCATCAAATTCATTGATCATGTCTTGAGCTAAATTTTGGAAGTAATCTAAGTCTTCTTTTGTCCACCAGTTATGTAAGTTTCCTTTTTCATCAAATTGAGCACCGTTATTATCAAATGCATGTGAAATTTCATGAGCAATAACGGCTCCAATCCCGCCATAATTTTGGCTGGATGATTGTTTAATGCTATAAAATGGTGCTTGCAAAATTGCTGCAGGGAAAACAATAACATTAAATTGAGGATCATAATATGCATTAACCATATGAGCAGGCATTTGCCAACGTGTACGATCGACTTTTTTACCAAACTTAGCAAAGTGATTACGAATAGTGATTTCAGTAAAGTTTAATGCATTATCTAGTAAGGATAAATCCTCATTAACTTTAAATTTCTTGTATAAAGGATCTAATTCACTAGGATACCCAACATTAATTCCTAATGCATCCAATTTAACAATTGCTTGTTTACGTGTTGATTCACTTAGCCAATCATTTTGTTCTAATCTCTTCTTATATACATTGACCATTTGATGAACCATGTGTTCAACATCTTTTTTAGCTTCAGCACTAAAATATTTATGTGCATAATAAAGACCAACTGTTTGATTAAAGCGGTTAGTAGCAAGATAATATGCGGATTTTTGTGGACTCATTGCTTTTTTTGAACCAGAAAGTGCTCGTGAAAATTCGCCACCGCATACACGAATGTCATTGCTTAGATAACCGGTGACACTGGTTAAAGTATTTACTAATAGCCAACTCTTAAAGTTTTCAAAAGTGTCTTCATTAACGATTTGGTTAAGTGCTTCATAGTACTTAGGTTCTTCAACAATAACTTGATCAGGAACAGTTCCAATTAAGCCTTTGATATAAGTTTCAAGATCAAGAATTGAACTAAATTTCTTAAAGTCATCAAAAGAGTACTTATTGTACATTTCAGGGTAATTTGCTCGTTCAGTACTGTCTTTTTCATGTGGTGCAAGAGAAGCATCAAATGCTAAGGCACGTTTTAAATGTTCTTTTGCGCTTTGATCATCAAAATCAGCCATCTTAAATAATTTCATTACCATGTTTGAAAAAACTTGTAAAAGCATTTTGCCATTTTCGTTTTCTTCAGTATAGTAAGTTTTATCTGGAAGAATCAAAGAAGGCACAGAAGCATAAAGTGCATAGTTTTCAGTATCTTTCATGTCGCTACTTACATACATATTAATAGGAGCTTCATAGCCTTGCATTGTTAATTCAATAGCTTTGTTTTGCCAATCTTGCCAATCTTTTAGTGCTAAAATGGATTGTAAATATTTTTTAGCAGGAGCAAAACCATCATGATTCCTTTGATTAAAGTTCAATGCAAGGCGATAATACTTAACGAATTCACGTAGGTATTGATCAGCAACTTCAGTATCAAGCATTGTATCAAAATCATGCATTAAGGTTTGTTCAATATCATCAGCTAAATCTTGAAATCCCCCAGTTTGTGGTTTATCATCAGGTATTTTTGCTGTTTTTAGCCAGTTGCCATTAACAGCCATATATAAATCGTCTTTAATTAAGTCTTTATTTACAGTATCTTTTTCAGTCATTTTGAGACCTCCTTACAGATATTTTAAACTTAATCTAAAAAAAGACAAAAAAATAGGCCAAATTTTCCAATTAATTATCAAATCCCACTGCAAATTTGACAATTAATAAAAATTTGGCCCAGTCACGCAGGAGTTTATCTCATATTACTTATTTTGAGCACATGAGCATTTTGCATTTGGGTTCGACTTGCAAGTGCAAGTTTTACCGTTTGAACAGCCACATGAGCATTCACATTTGCATTGCTTTTCAGTCATATAGAACCCTTCTTTGCTAAGAATAATTTGCTTAATAAAATAAGGAGCCTCGACCCTGACTTAAATCATAACACATCACCTTATGGTCACTAGTTTACCATCTAACACAGGGCTTCTAACTCCTTACAATTCTTATTATATGTAGTTTGCCGATAATATCAAATAAAAAGCTCAGAGTAAAATAAATAATAAAAAAACAGACTATCACTAGTCTGTTAAAGTTATGGGTGGTCAGGGGATCGAACCCTGGACCCACGGATTAAGAGTCCGTTGCTCTGCCAGCTGAGCTAACCACCCAAAAAATAAGTACATATCTTATCGACGATTTATATAATACCAAGAATAAAATAGTATTGCAAGTCTTTTTTTTATTTTTTTTGAAAAATCTGTTTTTTATTGTTTTTTATATTAAAAAGGATGCATGTGCAGGTGCATCCTTTTCTGTTCTGTATTTTAAATCGCTTCTAAAAGTAAAATCAAGAGATTATTCTGGAAAATAGAATTAGGTGGTCCAATTTGATGTGAAATTAATTAAAACCATTCAAGAATGAGGTAACAAAGATTGACTTGAATGTAGTAAAAAACTTCAAAATAAATTAGTAAAAACTCCGGAGCTAATTATTAATTTATGCATCAAAATGAATAATAAATGCATTATCAAGATTGGGAGAATGTATCAGATCATTACTTTGAATGAATGTAAAAAATGGAGAATGTATATTAGAACGAGAAAACATCCATTCAATGAAATGAAAAATACAGATAGTGCATAATTATTTTGACAAAGTAATTCATGATATTAAATTTAGAACCTACACGTATTATATCACAGTTTTAAAAGTGTTTAGCTGTTTTCATGAAAAACCGTCAATTTTTGCAATAATTTTCAAAGTTTGGCAAACATTTGGCGTTGTTTTATAATTAAACATGAACAATAGGAAAAACCGTCGCTAGGAATAGAAATAGATTTTATTGATAAGCGGTACCAACTAGTTCCGGGAGGATTTAGAATGACAAAAATTTTAGTAGTAGATGATGAAAAACCGATTTCAGATATTATTAAATTTAATTTGGAAAAAGAAGGTTATGATGTTTACACTGCATATGATGGTGAAGAAGCCTTAAAAATGGTAGAAGAAGTCGACCCTGATTTAATATTATTAGATTTGATGTTACCAAAAGTAGATGGAATCGAAGTTGCACGTGAAGTGCGTAAGACGCATAACATGCCAATTATTATGGTTACAGCTAAAGATGCTGAAATTGATAAAGTATTAGGGCTTGAAATGGGTGCAGATGATTATGTTACAAAGCCATTTTCAAATCGTGAATTAATTGCACGTGTAAAGGCTAATCTGCGTCGTCAATCTACAGCTATAGCACAGGCTCAAGCACAAGAAGATGATGGAAAGAAAGCTGATATTGAAATTGGCGATAATATCGTTATTCATCCTGCTTCTTACTCTGTTTCTAAAAATGGAGAAAAGATTGATCTTACACACCGTGAATTTGAATTATTGTATTATTTAGCAAATCATAAGGGTCAAGTAATGACACGGGAACACTTATTACAAACAGTTTGGGGATATGACTATTTTGGTGATGTTAGAACTGTTGATGTTACTGTTAGAAGATTACGTGAAAAAATTGAAGATGATCCAAGTCGACCAATTTGGTTAGTTACTCGACGTGGTGTAGGTTACTTTTTAAGAAATTCAGAAACAATTTAATTTAAAGGATTGGAATAAAAGTGAGTGAACAAAAACAAACAAAAGATGTAAAAAAACTTCACTTCTTTCAATCGATTCATTTTAAAATTGCCCTGGTATTTGCGCTATTACTTTTAATTGCGTTTCAAATTGTCGGGGCTGTTTTTATTCAACGATTGAAAAGTGATAATTTAAAGTCATTTAAACAAAGGGTAGAACTATCTTCCTATGTAGATAATTCTCTTGCACAAAATTTGATGTCTAGTGATACCCAAAGGGCAAATGAACGTATAAAAACGATTTTAGAGGACGTTAATAATAGTAATATTACAGATGTTGAGGTTGTCGATGCAAAGGGAACTATTCGTGGTGATAATGACGTAGATAATCGTTCTTTAGTGGGACAAAGAACAACGGATAGTGATATTAAGCAAGTTCTTTATAATGGTCGTACTTATTCTAAAATGACTTACGATCGAAATGATAACAAACGTTATTATATTTCAATCACACCATTATTTAGTGCAACTGGAAATACTAATACCGTTGTCGGAGCGGTTTATATTCGAGCTAGTCTAGAAAGTGTTTATACCTCAATCAATAATGTTACTGTTATTTTCGCAACAGCAGCATTGATTGCAACTGTGATTGGACTGTTTTTAGCTATTATTTTATCAAGTACAATTACACGTTCAATTGATGAAATGAAAAAACAAACAACTAGAATTGCAAATGGAGATTATTCAGGTCAAGTTCATATTTATGGAAAAGATGAGCTTGGTCAATTAGCCCAAGCGGTTAACAATTTATCAGTTCGAGTTGAAGAGGCACAGGAACAATCAGAATCAGAACGAAGACGACTTGATTCAGTATTAACGCATATGTCTGATGGAGTTATTGCTACTAATCGTCGTGGAAAGATTAATATTATTAATCAAGCTGCATGTGATTATTTAGACATCGAAGAAAAAGATACAATTGGAAAATCAATTTTAGATGTTTTAAAGATTCATGATCGCTATACTTTGCATGATTTACTTGAAAATCAAGACGAAATTACACTTGATATGTCAGAAGATGACCATGATCAAATTTTACATGCTTATTTCTCATTGATTCAACGTGAGTCTGGTTTTATTTCAGGAATTGTTTGTGTTTTACGTGACGTAACAGAACAAGAAAAAATTGATCGTGAATTGCGGCAATTTGTTTCAAATGTTTCACATGAATTGCGGACGCCATTAACAAGTATGCGCAGTTATATTGAAGCTTTAAATGATGGAGCTTGGAAGGATCCTAATGTGGCCCCTGAATTTTTAAAGGTCACTCAAGAAGAAACAGATCGGATGATTCGGATGATTAATGATTTATTGAAATTGTCACGAATGGATTCAGGCCGAGTTAAATTAGATCTTGAATTGGTTAACCTAAATGAGTTATTTAGTTATATTTTGGATCGTTTTGAAATGATGCTTGAAAAAGATAATAATGATACTCATGCAACCAAATCCAAAAATTATACTATTAAACGTGATTTTACAAAGAAGGATTTATGGGTAGAAATTGATACTGATAAATTTATTCAAGTAATTGATAATTTAATGAATAATGCGATTAAGTATTCACCAAATGGTGGTGTAATTACATGTCGACTACTAGAAACGCATAACCACGTAATTTTGAGTATTTCAGACCAAGGTCTTGGAATTCCAAAGAAAGACTTAAATCATGTCTTTGATCGTTTCTTCCGTGTTGATAAAGCACGTTCACGAGCACAAGGTGGCACAGGTTTAGGTTTGGCAATCTCTAAGGAAGTTATTGAGATGCACCATGGTAAGATTTGGGCAGATAGTGTAGAAGGTAAAGGTTCAACTTTCTATATTTCATTACCATATCGTGAATACGATGAAGAGGAGGATCTATGGGGTGAAGATTAAAAAATATTTGCTGCATATAGGATTAATAATTGCAGTGGGAGTTAGTTTAGTTTTTTCCGCAATTATTTGGCTTGATCCAGTAACTTTTCATCATAATACAACACAAACAACGACAACAAATGACTTGGATAATATTACTAAGTCAGATAATAATTACAAATGGTCAGATGTTTATCTACCAACTAAAGTGATTTTGACCAAAGATAAACAGCAAATGCAATTAACAAGTGATAAAGAAGATTTAGTTGGTGATATTCGAAATAGTATTAAAAAAGTTCATGTAAAAGATATTACTGGAGATACTAAAGAGGACTTTGCAGCATATCGTTCAGAATTATTAAAGAATAACAGTATAATGTTGTCATATTCAGGCCCAGTTTCCATTGGCTTGTTTGAAAAGATGATGGATCAGCATATATTACTGAAAAAATATGCTAATAAAACGTTTAAACATATTGTCATTCCATTGGATGACCATAAAACCATTTATTTATTTAATGATAGTAATTTAAAAGTTTATAAAGTAGAGTTGCTAAATGATTTACCAAATTCACTTTATAAGGTAGTTGACAATAAAAACGTGCAACAAACGTTAGTTCAATACCAAGAAATTAGTAAAAATAATTATATTTTGAATTACACTAAAGGGGTTAAAGTTTCACAATATAGTTATTTAATTAATAAAGAGAACACTAATTTATTTATGACACGTTTATTAGGTTCATCAAATTCAAATTCAATTTCAACTAAAGAACATGATGAAATCACAACATATACTACTAATAGTGGGCAACGATTGGTGATCGATGGAAAAACTGGGATGGTTACTTATTCTCGTGATGCACGTCAAAAGAAACATAGTACAGATAGTTCATTTAATGATATTCTTAAAGAGAGTTTCAATGATTTGAATCGATTAGGTGCTAATTTGGATGATGTTCGTTATCAAGGATATGATAGTAATAGTAAAAAAGTAACATATCAAAGTTATGTAAATGGTTATCCAATAATTTCCAATAATTACAATGGAACTTATGAAATTAGCATTCAAAAGAATGGAGCAATGCAGTATCAATTTTCAACAGATAATTTGCAAGTTCCACTTTCAAATAATGCTCAAACAGTTGATTTACCATCAACCAATGATGTAATTCAAACATTGAAGGATAATAATTATAACATCAATAAAGTTAAGGATATTGTTGTGGGTTATGAATGGAAACAAAATGATAATTCTCAAATGGTAGTAGATTTAATTCCAACATACTTCGTTCATTACAATGATATTTGGATTAACTATAAAGATTTAGGAAAAGAAAATTAAGGAGGAAACATAGTGAATTTTAGACGAATTGAATGGATTTTCTTTATTGCATTCATCATACTTGATATTTTTCTTGTTTCTTCATATTTTCGACAAGGTCCCATTCCTAATGCCAATTCCAAAGGAACAGAGAATACAACTGTTTCAGTGTTAAAAAGTATGCGTGATGATCAAATTAATGTTGGAAAAGTTTCTAATAAAAAAGATAATGGTTATTATATTTCTAGTTCAGATGGTAATCATTTGAAAGAAAAGGGTAACTCATTGCGTTATCAAAATTGGAGTTACAATAATAACCAAATTAACTCAACGTTTGCTACTATGATTAAAGTGAATGCTGATAATCCACAACGATCATTGAAATCAATCGTTAATGATCCAAGTCAAATTATTGATGGAAAAGATTATAAATATTGTAAAAAATTATCTACTAAAAATGTGATTGTTTATGCGCAATATATTCATGGCGATCCAGTATATGATAGTTCTGGACAAATTCGTTTTCATGTGAAAAATGGATATATTGAGGGATATACCCAAGGACATTTGGAAAATATTCAAACTTTACGTGGATCACGTAAAATCATAAGCCAAAAGCGTGCTTTAATTTGGTTATATCAATATAATAAATTACCAAGTAATTCAACAGTTGAATCAAGTAATTTAACATACTCTAAATTACTTTCAGTAAACGGAAATACAATTTATATTCCGACATGGGTTTTCTATATTAAAAACAATGCTTCTGGAAGTACAATTTATCGTAAGATTAATGCCTTTACAGGAGCTGTAATGGATGATGGAAATAATTAATTTGATTAGGAAGGAAATTTAAATTGACGCAAGATACGATGAAAGTTAGCGTTTTAGCAAGCGGAAGTACAGGTAATGCGACTTATATTGAAACGCCACATCATCAAGTATTAATAGACGCAGGATTGTCAGGTAAGAAAATTGAGGAATTAATGAATTCAATTGGGAAAACATTAGCTGATGTTGATAGTTTATTTGTTTCTCATGAGCATACTGATCATATTAAAGGAGTGGGCGTATTAGCACGAAGATATGGAATGGATATCTATGCTAATGAAGCCACATGGAATGCTATGAGCTCTAAAATTGGTAAGATTGATGTTGCTCAAAAACATATTTTTAAAGCAAATTCTGTTTTATCATTAGGCGACTTAGATATTGAGAGTTTTAGTGTTTCACATGATGCTGCAGATCCACAATTTTATGAATTTCATCATAATGGACACTCATTTGCAATTGTGACTGATACAGGATATGTTTCAGAACGAGTTGAGGGTGTAATAAAAAATGCTGAAGCTTACTTATTAGAATGTAATCATGATACTGAAATGTTGCGCATGGGACCTTATCCATGGCAATTAAAACAACGAATCATGTCAGATACTGGTCACTTATCTAATGAAGATGGTGCAAGAGTAATGATGGATGTTTTAGGAAATCATACAAAACAGATTTTCTTAGGACATTTAAGTAAGGAAAATAATATTAAAGAATTGGCCCACTTAACAGTTGAAAATATGATGAAAGATAAAGATTTTGCGGTAGAACATGATTTCCATTTGTTGGATACAAGTCCTAATCATGCAAGTGAATTAATTGTATTATAATAATAAAGCAGACTATTATTTAATAGTCTGTTTTTTATTAAAAATATACAATATGTTTTCTTATCTAGAATAAATTTTTTTCATAAAGAGTTCATATTTTATCTTTATAATTTATAATAATTTAGTAAGTAGTTAGTAAAATTATAAAGGAGGAGCATGTTAATTGGATAACAAGAATCAATATAATGGTGATTACACACAAAATAAAACTGAGAAGCAGTCTCAACCACCAAAAGAAAAGAAAATGAGTTTAGTAAAAGTTTTTGTCATTGCTTTACTTGGTGGAGTTTTAGGTGGTGGCGGTATTTTAGGGGGATACGCAATTTACCAACATTATAATAACGATACTGTTACACAAGATAATCGTAAAGGAAAAACAGTTACAAGTAATATTAAAGTAACAGAAACAAATCAAGCAACCAAAGCATTTGATAAGGTTAAGGATGCAGTTGTTTCTGTTGAAGCATATTCAACAAATAGTAATTCAATTGATGATTTATTTGGAAACATTACTGGCGGTGATTCTTCAGAAAGTGCAACTTCTGAGAGTGAAGGATCAGGTGTAATTTATAAGAAAGATGGAAATACAGCTTTTATTGTAACGAATAACCATGTAATTTCAGGTGCTGATAAAGTAGAAGTTTTAATGAATAATGGTAAGAAACTTTCAGCTACTGTTGTTGGGCATGATTCTATTTCTGATTTAGCTGTTTTAAAAATCAATGCACAGTACGTTACTGAAGTTGCGTCATTTGGTAATTCAAATGATATTCAAGTAGGACAAACTGCATTAGCTATTGGATCACCAATGGGATCAGAATACGCAACTTCTTTAACAGAAGGAATTATTTCAGCTAAGAAACGAACAATTGATGTAACTAACAGTCAAGGTGTTACAACTGGGCAAGCAACAGTTATTCAAACTGATGCAGCAATTAATCCTGGTAACTCAGGTGGACCATTAATTAACTTAGCAGGACAAGTGATTGGAATTAATTCAATGAAATTGTCTAATACCGGTTCATCGACTTCAGGATCTTCTACTTCAGTTGAAGGAATGGGCTTTGCTATTCCAAGTAATGAAGTTGTTTCAATTATTAACCAACTAGTAACAAATGGAAAAGTTATTCGTCCAGCTTTAGGCATTTCACTTGTTGATTTGGCAAATGTTTCAGAAGAACAACAAAAAGATGTATTGAAACTACCAAGTAGTGTTACTGAGGGAATCGTTGTTGCTAAAGTAAATAGTGATTCACCATTGAAGAATAGTGGTATTACAAAGGGCGATGTTATCGTTGAATTAGGCGGTAAAAAAGTTACTGGTATTGCTAGCTTAAAAGAAGCATTATATGATCATAAGGTTGGCGATACAGTTGAGATTCAATACTATCATGATGGACAATTGAAGAAAGCCAATGTTAAGCTAACATTAGAAGCAAATGATTCTAATACAACATCAGCTTCAAATGAAGGTAATTAAACTTAAAATTAAATAGAAATTAACCACCTTTAAGTTATTAACTTTTAGGTGGTTTTTTAAATTATTTTAAAGCGCTTATAATTTGCTTTAATTTTATGTTGATGTAAAATGTTTATAGACTTAAGTCAAAATAAAGGATGCCCGTGAGCATTAATTTTGGAGGAATTATAGTTATGAACAATTCAACTAAGACCAGTCTCAGTAATCAGCAAAAACGTGTAATTGCTTCTACTGCGACTGGTTTTTCTTTTGAAAACATGGATTTTAATTTCATGTCTTTTGCTTTATCTTCAATCATTGTAAGTTTAAATATTTCAACGACTGAAGCAGGATTGATTAATACCATTACTAATTTAGGGATGCTGCTTGGTGGTTTAATATTTGGTATTTTGAGTGATAAGTATGGACGTGTAAAAATCTTTTCATATACTATCTTTATCTTTGCTGGTGCAACAGCATTAATGTATTTTGCTAATAATATATATTGGATTTATATTCTAAGATTTATTGTTGGTATAGGTGAAGGTGGAGAATATGGTGTCGGAATGGCACTGATAGCAGAACACTTTTCTGAAAAGCAATATGGTAGGATGACAGCAATTGCAAGCATTGGCGGACAACTTGGTGGAATCTTAGCCGCAATTTTATCAGCAATTATTTTGCCTCGATTTGGTTGGCGTGTATTATTTTTAATTGGTGTATTTCCAGTTATTTTAGCATTTTTTATTCGTCGTGGATTGAAAGAAAGCGATACATTTTTAGAGAATCAAGCCAAAGAAGATAAGCCTAAAGTTTCATTTGGAAGATTATTTGAAAATGGTCAAATGGCAATGCAAACACTTGGATTAATTTTTATGTTGATCGTTCAAACTGGTGGTTATTATGGTTTAATGAACTGGTTACCAACGATTGTACAAAAACAATTAGGAATTACAGTTCAAGGATCTTCTTTATGGATGATCTCAACTATTATTGGTATGTGTATAGGAATGTTAGTATTTGGTAATATTTTAGATCGTTTAGGGCCACGAAGATCATTTGGTATTTTTCTAATTGGTGCAGCACTTGTTATTTATGCATTGATTCAGGCTAAAAATATGATAGAACTTGTTATTCTTGGTGCTGTTGTTGGTTTCTTTGCTAACGGAATGTATGGTGGTTATGGAGCAATTATGAACTACCTTTATCCAACAGAAATTGTTGCAACGGCTAATAATTTTATTATGAATGTGGGTAAGGCAATAGGAAGTTTTTCAACTTTAGTAATTGGATTTTTAATGACTAAATTTTCAATGGGAATTGTTATGGGATTTCTTTCAGTAATGTATCTATTAAGTTTTATGGTAATGTTGTTATTACCTGGATTAAGAGAAATGTCTCAAAAGGTTATTAAAAATAAATAATTAATAAAATAAAAAAGAGATGTCTTAGATAGACATCTTTTTTTATTTTATTGTATTTTATCACAGTATTTACAATATGGATGTTTTAAATAGTCTGCCCAAAAATCAGCATTGATAGATTGCTCATGTCCACATTTGGTACAACGGACGATATAATCACGTGTAGAACCTAATGCTTTTGGCTTAAAGGATGGGATTTTGATAATTTCGATTGTCTTAGTAAGCATTTCTGCCATAGTAACTCCTTCTTTCATTGATCTTATTATAACGCACTAAAGCCATAAAAATGTTACTTGATGAAATCGATGAGAAGTTAGTATAATCTAAAAGAGATTAGTTATCCCCAACTTGTCCCCAAAATGATTAAAAATAAAACACAAGGACAATTGATAAAGTTATCCACAAAGTTGTGAACAGGTGTGGATAACTTTTGGGAACATATCGTGAAACTATATGCAGTAAAGAAACAAGCGTATTTGTTTCACGAAAAAATATTTTTTTTAATTAGCGAATTACTTGTGAATTATAAAAAAACGGAAAACATATATGTAGTATCGAAATTATGTTCGCACAATATATTGATTTATACCCTGTGGATATGTGTATAACTTTGTGGAAAAGGTGAATAAAATGAATATAAAAATTGTTTGTGTTGGAAAACTTAAAGAAAAGTATTTAAAACAAGGGATTGCAGAGTATGCTAAAAGATTAAGTAAATTTTGTAAGTTTCAAATTATTGAAGTTCCAGATGAAAAGGCTGCTGAAAAATTAAGTGATGCAGAAATGGAGAAAGTTAAGATAATTGAAGGTGAACGGATTTTATCTAAAATTAAAGATAAGGAATATGTGTATGCACTAGCGATTTTAGGGAAAGAACGTACATCTGAAGCGCTAGCAAAAGAGGTAAAAGACTTAATGACATATGGTAAAAGTGATATTACCTTTGTAATTGGTGGATCTTTAGGCTTATCACCTGCAGTATTAAAACGAGCAGATACTCAAATTTCATTTGGAAAATTTACAATGCCACATCAATTAATGAGATTAGTATTAACTGAACAAATTTATCGTGCATTTATGATTAATTCTGGCGCACCATATCATAAATAATTGCTTCTAATTTAATTTTTTAAATTTTTCCATTATACTTAAATTAATGGCTAACTAAAAAGGGCAGGGTGAGAGATATGGACACTGAGAAAATCAAAAATATTAAACGAATATTGGTTGGAGTTGATGATTCAGAGGATGCACAATTGGCATTTCGGGTTGCAATGAAACGAGCAATTGAATTAGATGCATCACTCTACATTACTTCAATTCTTGAAAAAGATGAAATGAATGTTTATCAAGTATTGAGTGCTGATTATATTCATAGTCAGGTAAATAAACTGAATAAACATATTGAAGAATATAAAAAAATTGCAGAAGAAGCAGGGGTAAAAGATGTACATACAATCACAGGTCAGGGAGATGCTGGAGAAACAATTGTGAAACAAATTATTCCGCAGGTAAATCCAGATTTGTTGATTATTGGAGCATTAGCTAAAAAGGGAATTGAAAAATATTTTGGTTCGCAAGCAGCATATATGGCAAAATACGCCCCAATTTCAGTTTTAGTGGTTCGTGAATAGTAAATAGAAGCCTTGGTTATATAACCAAGGCTTTTTAATTTTTAATAAAAAAACTTCGCTCCACTTATCGGGAACGAAGCATGTTGATACTTGCTTTCACTCTCCTACTAGAACGAAAGACCTCTTCTCAACATCTATATAGTAATTCCATTGACTACTGATTGCAAAGATAAAGCTTGCTAAATAGTTCGAATTACTTTAGCTGGATTGCCAACTGCAATTGAATTGGCAGGAATATCAGTATTTACAACACTTCCAGCTCCAATAATTGAATTTTTGCCTATCGTTACCCCACCTAAAATTACTGCATTACCACCAATCCAAACATTGTCTTGTAAAATAATAGGTTTAGCAATCATTGCATGCTGCGATCGATTTTTTTGTGGTACAGCACTAGCAGTATAAAAACCAACACGAGGAGCAATGTTAGCTTGATTACCAATTATAATTGGAGCAAAATCTTGTAATGTGCAATCATGATTTAGAAATACCTCATTACCTAAATCAATATTGAAACCAAATTGACAGTTGAAATTAGGTTCAATATAAAGATCAGTTCCAACATGATGAAAAAGATTTCTTAATAGCTGATCGTCATAGCCTTGATTTTCTAAAACCAAGGAATTATATTGTGCACAAATTTTTAAAGCATGTTGATGAGCAGTTATTATGATTGAAGATGTTTCATCAAAAATTTTTTGATTTGTGATTAAATTATTAATTTCTTGTTTCACATGAAACACTCCTAGTTGATTGAGATATAATAATTCTATTATAACGTATTGGATGTGAAAAAATGGATTTGAATACACATCAGGCTTTAACTAATGATGAAATTGAGCATGTTAAACATATAACTAACAGTGGGAATTTATATTATGACTATGATCCTCTTATTGAAAAAGCTAGAAACTATGCGTTTTATGTTTGTCGTCAATATAACCAAAGCTTTATAAATGATGGCAAAGGAGATTTAACACTCCTAAGGTCGTTATTTGGAAAAATAGGGCAAAATGTTCAAATTGATAATGGTTTTATTACAGAATTTGGTTTCAATACATATATTGAAAATAATGTAGTGATTGGACAAGATTTAAAAATGATTGATTGTAATACTATTAAAATTGGTGAGAATGTAACAATTGGAAATCAAGTGGGAATATATACGTCTAATCATGCAATGGATCCTGAAAAACGTGCAACTCATTGGTGTAGCGAACAAGCTATTACATTAAATAATAACGTTTTTATTGAAGATGGTGTTACAATTTTACCAGGGATAACAATTGGCGAAAATACAATTATTAAAGCTGCTAGTGTAGTAACTAAAAATATCCCAGCAAATGTAGTTGCAGCAGGAATTCCATGCAAAGTTATTAAGCATTTTTAAAAGAAAGCATAGATTATTGCAACTGGTTTGTAAATTTAATAATCTTAAAGTAGTTCAGTACATAATAAAGAGGTGTGTTAATAGTGAAAATTAGTATTATTGGGGCAACTCATGCTGGAACATTCGCAGCAATGGAGATTTTGAAAAATCACCCTGACTATGAAGTAACTGTTTTCGAAAAAAATGATAATTTGTCATTTTTATCATGTGGAATTGCATTATGGGTAGGAGATCATATTGCTGATCCTAATAAAATGTTTTATTCTAACCCAACAGAATTAGCAAAAATTGGTGCAAAAATGCGCATGCAACATGAAGTATTAAGTGTAGATCCAAAGGCTAAAACATTAGAAGTTAAAGATTTAATTAGTGGTAATGAATTTGTTCAAGAATATGATAAATTAATTATTACAACCGGATCACGTCCAGTAATTCCACCAATTGAAGGAATTGATGGGCCAAATGTTTACTTATGTAAAGATTATTCTGATGCTAAAGTTTTAAAAGAAAAATTTGCTGGAATTGATAAAGCGGTAATTATTGGTGCTGGTTATATTGGAGCTGAATTGTCAGAACAAGCAGCAGTTAATAATAAAGATGTTACATTAGTTGATGCTTTTCCACGTGTTCTATATAAAAACTTTGATAAAGAATTAACTGATAAAATTGAAGCAGAATATCGTGATCATGATGTGACTCTAGCTTTAGGTGAAAAGGTACAAGCTTTTGAGCAGGCAGGAGATCAAGTTATTGTAAGAACCGATAAAGGTGCTTATGAAGCTGATATGGCTGTATGGTGTGCTGGATTCCGTCCATTTACAGATTTATTTGAAGGCAAGTTAGAAATGCTTCCAAACAAAGCAATCAAGACAAATGAATATATGCAAACAAGTGACCCTGATATTTTTGCAGCAGGTGACGCTACAAATGTTCATTATAATCCTACAGGCAAAGATGATTATATCCCATTAGCTACAAATGCTATTCACCAAGGAATATTAATTGGTAAAAATATCGATAAACCAGCTGTAAAATATATGGGAACACAAGCAACATCAGCAGTTGAATTATTTGAAACTTGCATGGCAGCTTCTGGTTTAACAGTTGAAGGAGCTAAGCAACGTGGAATGGATGTTGATGCGGTGACAATTGAAGAAAATTATCGCCCAGAGTTTATGGTATCAACAACACCAGTTGCATGTCGTTTAGTTTGGGATCCTCAAACTCATCGAATCTTAGGTGGAGCTGTTTACAGTAAACATGATGTTTCTCAATCTGCAAATGTATTGTCATTAGCAATTCAAAATAAAATGACAATTGAAGATTTAGCAGGCGTAGATATGTTCTTCCAACCTAATTTTGATCAACCTTTAAACTGGTTGAATAAAGTTGCGATGGCGGCTTGCGAAAAAGCAAATCAATAATGATGATATAAAAAAGACGTAGTTAATAACTACGTCTTTTTTATTATTTTTTAATACGGTGATAGTTTTTATCAAAATAGTGTCCATTGCAAATATCATCAACAATACCATCATATGGTGCTTCAGAAATGACATCTTCATTATTGATACCAGCATTTCCAATATAAAATATATGGGCAAATTCCGGTATTAATGTTTTAGGATAGGTAGGGTATTTAGCACGTGCGGCTAACATTTCTTCAAGATGTTCATTTTGGTAAGTCACGGTAATTTCTGGATGGTCTTCAACCCACTTAGGGAAGAAAATAGTTCCATGTAACTTTTTTTCATTAGGCATAAAATCTAAGGCAACATCTGTACCAGTTGGTTCAGTCCAGGTGATTTTATAAATGCCTTCAGTTAACATTACAATGTTTGCTTCTTGGTCTTTAACCCAACGTCCAGCAACCATACCACCATGGATACGATAATCAACTGTATGATCATTTTTGGCATACCATTCATATTGCCAACCATTATCATAATTATAAATAAAGTGAGTGCCTAGAAAATCGTCAAGTGTTTTAAATTGCTTAGTCAATGATAACACCTCCTATTTAAATGCGAATATTTTTTCCTTGTTTATATAGTTGGTATAAGGTTAATTCTTTAGCAGGAATTTCTTGGACTTGCTCCATTAGCATATCCATTTTTTCTTTGTCAGAAGCTTTTTTATCGTCAGAGTAATTTTTTTGAATATCTAATAATTGATCGTAGTAATTGGAATTTTTAGCATATTTCCAGAAAACGTCACCATATAAAACATCGTCATAGTGCCAAGGCTTTAAGTATAAATTATAGTGGATAAGTTTTGGATTACTTTCCTTTTTAGCAGGCATAGCATTCCAGTTTTGTGAAATTTTTAAAACATGATTATTAGCAATTGCATTTAGATAGTCTTGGTCAGGAGCAACTGTTTTAGGATGATATGTATTAAGAATTTTAAGGAAGTGATCGGTAAAGTTTAATTCGCGGAATTTTTTAAGATTCATTAATAAAACACCAGAATTAATATATGTTTCAACTGCAACACCGGCACATTTTTCAGCATAATTAATTAAAATTGGATCACTCTCAACAAAAGTATCTGAGCAGCCGGCAACAAGATTGTCTTTTAAATCGATTTGATAAAATTCAGAAATATCACCAGTAACAACAGTATCAGCATCTAAATAGATTCCTTTATCATATTGAGGGAATAGATCTGCAATAAAAAGACGATAATAAATAGTAAGAGTGACATAATCGCAACGTAATGAATTGTTATCGCCGCCAAATCGAGTTTTAAAGTCCTTATCAATTTGAGTAAAAGTAATTGAGAAATTGTCGTTTTCAAGTTCTTTAATTTTAGCTTGATTTTCTGCTGATAATGTTTGATATAAAATTGTAATTTGATAATCATAGTCTTTGCTGGCATTAGCGATGATTGAACCTAAACTTACAGAGAGAAGGGGAGCGTAGTAATCATCGATACCGTAAAAAATAGGAATAATTTCTTTTTTCATTTAAAAATCACCTTTTCTGAAATATGTTTACTTTGAAGATTATACCGCAAAAATCCACTTACTTATATTTAAATAGAATGAAAAATATTTGGAGTAAGAATGTATCATGTTATACTTAGTAAAAATGGATAGTTGAAAGAAGAATTAAAGATGAGAAAATTAGCAGTTATTGGTGATAGTCATGGAAATTTTGAAGCGTTAAAAGCAGTTTTAGAAGATGCTCAAAGAGAGCGTGTAACTGACTATATTGTTCTAGGTGACATTACAAATCGGGGACCAGAACCAAATGAATGTGTTCAAGCATTACAAGCGGTGAATCCTTTAGTTTGGATTATTGGAAATCATGAAGCAGTTTATCATAATTTAATTACTCATACATTTACTAACTTTGAAGATAATCCAAAGGCGATTATGGCAATTATTACCTCAACTTTTGATTATCAACAATTAGGTAGAAATCATTTTGAATGGTTAGCAGAACGTCCAATTCAAGAAGAAATTGAAATCGAAGATTTAAAATTTAATATTTTCCATTCAACTCCAACTGAATGTCGTGGACATTTTAGTTTCCCAACAAATAAGCAAACTAATTTTGATGCATTAATGAGTGATAGTGACGCAGATGTAGGTATTTATGGACATACTCATCGTTATATTTTAAGAATGACAAGTGATGGTCGCTATCTTTTCAATCCAGGAAGTGTAGGTATGCCGGTTTCTGATAAGACAGATATTAGTGGAAAAGCAAGTTATGGCATTATTACTATTGAAGGGAATAGTATTTTAGGTTGGCAACAGAAAAATATTCCATATGATTTGGATAAGGAATTAGCTATTGCTCGTAAACGAGAAATTCCATATTATGATTTATATGCAGAATTACTTAAAACTGGGAAATTTACATTTAATCAGGAAAAAGTAATGACAGAGAATCTAAAAAAAGATTATTTAACGCAAGCACTTCAAAATATAGAAAAAATAAATTGGTAATAAAAAAGGCTATGTTATATAACATAGCCTCTTTTATTGACCAAAAATTAAATAATTTTTAGCAGTGTTTCACGTGTAACAAAATTATTTTTGATTCTCTAATTTGATTATATAGCGAATTGTATTACGTAATTCTTTGCGAATGTCTTCGCGTTTCACGTGTAGCTTAGGGAATGAGTCTGCCCAATTTAAATAACAAAATTCTTGTTGAACATGGGCAATCATTTCCATGTGAATCCCACTCTCACGTCCAGATTTCGCTAATTTCTCATCTAATTGCTGATAAATTGGTAATCCTTCTTCAAGTGTTAAAACGGGGATTTTAGTGTCAGTATGCAATTCATCTTTAATAATGTTTGCAAACTCTTCATATGTCATATTAATATCGCCAATTGCAAATGTTTCACGATGATGACCGTAAAGAAGGGCACCAACAGCTGCTTGACCGACTTGACTAGCTGTAACGCATGCAGTTCCACCCTTAAAAACTGGGTATGTGTCATTGTCTCTAATTCGATCAACAAACATTTTCCATAAAGGCATACGTTCTTTCATTGTTCCGAAAATATATGGCAAACGTAATCCACAAACTTCGATTTTTCCTTCACCTTCTGCAAATGCTACTTGTTCTTGCAGTAACCGTGTATTGATATATGGTGAATTTTTTAAATCTGTATTTGGATATTTTTCCGCCATTTCCGAGAAGTATGATCCAAATACAACGAATTTTTGTAAATTAGCCTTGCAAGCTAAACGCACTAATTTTTGAGTAGGAAGTACATTTGTCTCATAGTAGAATTTTTTTGCAGGAATTTCCGCTTGGACACGCTCGTCAGCCCCAGCGGCATAAATAAAGCCATCACAGTCAGCAAGCATATCAACGATTTCATCATCGCTCATTTTATTTATGTCACCAACTAGACATTCCACATTTTCAAAATCAGCTAGCGGATTTGATGAATTAATTACAGTATCATCCTTTGGTGGCAAAGAGAGAGTCTTTACTTTAATGTCATGCTTTATCAACTCTTGGATAGTATAGTAACCAAGAAAACCGGTTCCACCTAGAACAAATACTTTATTAAATTTCATTATTAACCTCCCCTAGTCTAGGTCATTCTTTGTTAAGTTATGTGCTAAATAGCCCTCAGCGCACGCCTGAATCGCTGAAACGCAATCATCAAACATAGTTGCGATTCTACCACCGTTTTTTTGAGCGGAATCTAGTTTTTTAGCTGCATTAGATTTATGGACATCTAAGTAACCAAAATTTGAAACGGCAATGGAACCGTACAGTTGTGCGATTCCGTTAATTGCAAGCATTTCGTCGACCCCAAAGCAAGGGTTATCTTCTGCAATAATTGTCTGCAACGGTTCAGGAAGCTGATGTGCGCTTGCCAAATTGTCAATTGCTAATGCAACCATTAGAGCATTACGTACTTCACGCTTCTCTAATACTTTATGAACAGCCATTTCTGCTTCCTCAACAGTTAGGTCATCGTTAAATTGCTTTTGATGTTCCCATGCGTGATAGGCGATCTCTTTTGCAGAGATGTCTCGTTTTTTAAATTCTGTTTGAACATATTGCCAAACTTCCTTATCAGGGTAAACATCTTCTGGCATAAGGCTTCATCCCCTTTCTAGGTAGAGGTAGATTTATGCATATTAGATACCTCTTATTCCATTATAATAAATAAGCGTTTTCATAGCAAAACTTTTGAATTAATTAGTTTTTAATTTTCATCAATGATATACTTTTATATATAAAGAAATGGAGATGCCTATTATGAAAAAGAGTGATAAATTAGGAATACTAATTGGAGTATTAAATATATTCGTTATTTTGTTAACAATAATGAAAACATTAGCGGGACGAAAAGAAAAACAAATTGCAGAAGCAGAAGAAACTACTAATAAGTAGTCAATGTTACATGTGAAACAGAAAAAGCGATTAACAAAAGTTAATCGCTTTTTTTCTGTTAATTAACTAATTTATATTCAGGTGCACGATTTTCAAGAGGGTAGGTTTTAATATTTTGATTCTTTAACTCACGTTTAAGATTAAGACAATGGATTGTAGAATTCTCATATGATTTCCAATAGAAATTCAATGATTCGGCACACATACAAGCTGAATATATGGATTGATTATATGCTGACAATTCATCTTGATTTTCAACTTTAACAATTCCTAAAGGCATAGCAACATTATCAAGAAAATGAAATAGATATTGAATACCTTGGTCTTCATTTTTCCCTTTAATGCCATAATATTTTAGAAATGAAGCACGAATGAAACGAGATTGAGAAGTGAAATCTCCTGGTAAACCTAATGCACCAGTTCCTTTGAATGGCTTTTGAACTTTAATACCATTCATATCACGGTCTGGAAATTCATTATTGCGAACATTAATATATGAAAGTAAATTTTGCTTATGCCAACTATAATTAGGACTATTTGTTAATACCCCAGCTGTATGACGATAAATCGTAATTTGTTGATGATCAGGCTCTAAAATAATAGTTTCTCCGGTACGATCACTAAATACCCAGTGAACAGTAGCAAGTGAGCCAGCAAGTGCTTGGTTAATGATTGTTATTTTATTAGTTATTAAATCAATTACTTCAGCAACAGAGGCACATTGACTTAAAATATGTGTAATGACATATCCTGGATTTACTGGTGTATGATGATTTTTAGTTTCATCTGGAAAGGAAGCAAAGCCAGCATAAAATAATTGTCCGCCCATTAATCCTTTTTCATTAATTCCCTCATATAAAACAGGGGTAACCTCCATTGCATTGGTTCCGACACCAACTGAAGCATATTTGGAATAACTTATATTAGTTAGTTCAAGATTATGATCAAATGGTGTTCCTGCTGTATAATATTTATAATTTTTAGGAATTATTGTTACTGCAGAGGCAGCGATTTGATTAAAATCATAATTACGTCCCCAAAGATGTTTACCGTCAAGAGTATCCCAAGCAATACTTGAGCAACCAGCATGAAGTTGTTTTGCAATTTCTTTTACTTCTTTTTGATTCATAAAAAAACATCCTTTCTTATAAGTTACTTTCATTATAAGATAGGATGTTTTTATTAGATATTAATTTACTTGCAGGTAAAATCATTAAAAATTTCATCTAATTTAGGATGATGGAAATTATATATATTAGAAATCTGTTTTAAATATGTTATAGAAGCATATAAATATTCTTTGGCATCTGTAAATTCGAAAACTTTAAGAGCTGTTTTAATTTTTTCAAAACCGTTTTTTTGATTTGACAACATAAATACGATACCTGTACACAACTGGTAAACGTTCTTTTCAAATACCATTGAAGGTTCTAAATGAACATTAGTTAATTTTGTGATAATTCGGATAGCAGCCATCAAATCTTTATTATGAATGTAAAAGCCTAACATGATTGCCATGGTACGAAAACTTTCATTACCATATTCATGGAATAATTGGTAATTATCAAGGTTTTTAATAATACTTTTTTCCATTGCTTTAACAGTATCTACATTAAAAATAAAAATAGTATTTTTAAAAAGAGTATGTTCATAATGAGTCCATAAATCACAACTCATTAAATAATTGTAGATTACTTTTTTGCTAGTAGGATCATATTCTTGTCCTTTTAAATTATTTAGAATTAATGTGACAACACATTCTAGATGGTAATATTCAGTTGTATTAGGATCTTCTTGATGATAGACCTGCAAAGTATGCTTGAGATCTTCAAGTTTATGAATGTCTTGTTTAATTGAGGCAAGATGAATTTCTGTATTAACTTTATTAAAAAAGTTAGGGCAAAATCCACGTTCGATAAATAAAAATTCTTCAAAATTAACATGCAAATTGTCTAGGATAGTTAAAAAATTATTGACAGAAGGTTGAGTTTTTCCTTCGATGAAACGAGAGTATGATGACTTAGTAATAGTTGAGCTAGTTACTTGATCAATTGATAAATGTTTACTTTTTCGAATATTTGAAATTGTTTTACCAAAACTCATTTTTAACACCTTTATAAGTTTTTTTTGATATAAATATAATATTTAATTAAATAATAACTAAGAATAGTCAAATATGCAAATGTGGTAATTTAATACCAATTATGCAACTTTTGAACCTGTATTCATAAAATTGAATTATAATAATAGACATAGGAGATAACCAATTAAACATGATAAATAATAAGGGGTATATTATATTATTTGTATTAATTTGGGGACTCTTATGAGTAATGAAAGTATTAGGTTTAAGGAGAGAGCCTAATTAATGTTTCGGAAGAACGGAATTACTCCCTTATGTTGAATTTAGGGAAGGATTCAATATAGTAAAGGGAATAATACTTGGCAAGAACTGTAATATTTTTATTATAGTACGTAATTCTTGATTTAGTATAGTAAAAAAGTGGCCTAATTGTGAGGTCACTTTTTTTATTTTAATTTTGATTTACTAATGTAAGATGTTTATGGACTCTCAAGCCAATCCAAGTAGCTAGAATTGCTTTTAAAGTATCACCTGGAATAAAGGCTAAACCGGCAACTAATGCAGATTTAATTGAAATATGAGTGAACCATGCTAAAAAGAATGCACCAAAAGCATCAACAAAGGCTACTCCAAAGATCCATGTAATTAAAAATGTTACGAAAAATGTTTGATGATTTTTAAAATGAGATAGTGTAATTCCAATTAATAATGGAACAAAAAGCCAAGCAATCAAGTATCCACCTGAAGGAGAACAGAAAGAACTAGTTCCACCTGTTTGACCAGTTAGGAAGGGCATGCCTAATAAGACCATTAGTAAAAAAAGGCCCACGCTAAATGTTCCTTGCTTAGTTCCTAAAACAATAGCAGCAAGCATAACTCCTAGATTTTGCAATACAATAGGAACGGGGATGATACCAATTGGAATAGGTGGAATAAATCCCAAAACAATGATTATAGCAGTCATAATAGCAATGTGTGTCAATTGTATAGTATGTAATTTCATTTATTTCACATCCTTTGATGCTATGTATTATAGTATATTGTTAACCAATAATCAAATTTACAGTTAACAATAATAAAAATGAAAATCGATAATTATTATAGTTTGATTTTGGCAATATTTCTTCGACCTTGTATAATAATAATAATTACTATTTTGGGAGTAAATATAATGGATAAAAAACAAACGATTTTAAATGAATTATTTGAACATCAGAATCAATATTTTTCTGGTGATCAGTTAGCACAAAAATTGCATATGAGTCGTACAATGATTTGGAAATATATTAAAGCATTACAAGAGGATGGCTTTGAAATTGAAAGTAAAAAAAGTGCTGGCTATCGTTTAGTAAAGGGATATACTTTAAACGCAACTTTGATAAAAAATCGTTTGAATGATACTGTTGATGTCCAAACGTTTAAGACGATTGATTCAACTAATACATATTTAAAAAATTATTTGAGTCAAAATGTGCTTAATCGACCTTTAGCAATCATTGCAGAGCAACAAACCGCTGGCTATGGCAAATATAAGCGTGAATTTTATTCTCCGGATCACGGTGGTTTATATCTAAGTCTATCATTACCACTAGGAGACCAAAACATTGATCCATCATTGTTGACAACTAGTGTTGCAGTTGGTGTGATGCAAATGTTACAGAAATATTTTCCCAAACAATCATTTTCTGTTAAATGGGTTAATGATATTTACAAGGGTAATAAAAAAATTGTGGGAATATTGACTGAAGCAACAACTGATCTTGAATCATTTTCACCTAGTGATGTGGTCATCGGCATTGGAATTAATTTGACAACGGAAAAATTCCCAGCTGAATTAAAAGATAAAGTTGCAGCAGCAGGGAAAATTTTACCTGCAGATATTAATGAAATTGCAGCAGATTTAATTCAAAGATTGATTAAAATTTATTCAGATTATAAAACGGGAAAATATTTAGATTTTTATCGAATGCATCTTAATTTACTTGATAATGTAGTTACCTTACAAGTTGGAAATAAAAAAATTAAAGGGAAAGTCTTAGGAATTAATGATCAAGGCGGATTGATTATTGAAGATAACAAAACAGGCGATGTTAAGGCATATTATTCTGGAGAAGTACAAAAAGTTCTACATGAATAATGATATGTTAATAAACTAGAAACGGGGTGATTGCCATCAAAAATGTTTTTTTGATTGAAGATTTATCCAGTTTAAATAGCATTTCGTTAAATGTTGCAACTCCAATTGTTGCAAGCTTTGGATTACGTGCACTACCTATTCCGGTACAAATATTTACCACTCAAAGTGAATCAGACGAAGAAATACAATGTGTTAGTTCAATTGAATGGTTACATAAAACATTAGAAAGTGCTCATCGACAATTTAAAAAGCAATTAAATTATGGTTTAGTCGGATATTTAGGAAAAGAAGAAATTATAACGGAAATTTTACATACAAGATTATTGGATGATTTAGATCTTCTTTTGGTTGATCCAGTAATGGCTGATGAGGGAAAATATTATCCAATGTTAAATGAGCGATATCTTGGAAAATTAAAGGAATTGGTTAAACGAGCAGATATTATAACTCCTAATTTAACTGAATTAGCATTCTTAACAGGAGAAAGATATGTTCAACAGCCATCGCTGACACAAGTTAAACAACAGGTGCAAAAATTGCACAGAATGTCAAAAAAGGATGCTACAATTATTGTTACTGGGATTGAACAAGTAAATCAAATTGGATGTTTATGGAGTAATGGTGTTTCACATGGAACATTTTATTTAGAAAAAATTCCAGGACATTTTTATGGTACAGGAGATGCCTTTGCGGCAATGCTTTTTAGTGAGATGATTACTCAGAAAAATTTAGCTGAAATTATTCCTAGTGTTATGAAGAGCTTACAAATGGCGGTTGAAGATACTCTTTCAGATCAAAATGATTTAAAATTAGGAATAGATATAACGAGAATTTTACAATGCAATCAGTATAGAGGTGAATAAAATGGATTTAGCAAAGATTAAGCAAGATCTAACAGCAGTGTTAACTGATTATTTTAATAACGATAAATTTGAATTGAAGCCAGGTTCATTATTTGTAGTTGGATGCAGTACAAGCATGATTCGAGGAGAATGGATGGGAACTGATTCAGCTTTATCAATTGGAAAAACAGTGTATGAAACTTTACAAGAATTTCTTAAACCACGTAAAATTGACTTAGCAATTCAAGGATGTGAACATATTAACCGAGCTTTGCTAATGGAACGTGGAGTAGCAGAAAAGCATGATTTTGAAATTGTGTCAGTAATGCCATCAATGCATGCTGGTGGTGGAACGCAAGTAGCTGCTTATGAAGCAATGCAAGATCCAGTAGAAGTAGAGCATATTGTTGCTCAAGGTGGTATTGATATTGGCGGAACTGATATTGGAATGCATGTTAAATTTGTACAAGTTCCAGTAAGATTAAATCATCATAAGGTTGGTGCTGCAAATGTAACTGGATTATATACGCGTTCTAAATTAATCGGAGGACATCGTGCATTATATACTTTTTCTGATGAAAATAAAATAGATCATGGAATGAACTAGGATGGGAAATAGTAAGCTTAAAACAACAGTCATTACGGCATTATTAACAGCATTGAATATTGTGATCAGTCGTATTTTGATTATTCCAATTCCATTTACACATGGAAATATCAATTTATGTGATGCGGGAATTTTCATTGTGGCTTTATTGTACGGACCCTGGGCAGGACTTTTTACAGGAGCACTTTCTGGTTTTGTTTTAGATTTAATTTCAGGATATAGCCAGTACATGTTTTTTTCATTACTTATTCATGGTTTAGAAGGCTGGATTGTAGGAAAAATTGCACAAAAAGAAAACATCAAGTTCCAATGGAGAATTGTTAGTGCAATGATAATGGGTGTGATTATTATGGTAAGTGGATATTTTTGCGCCGATTCAATTTTGTATAACATTTCTGTTGGAGCATTAGCAATTCCTATAAACTGTATCCAAGGAATTGCTGGTATTATTGTGGCATGGATTATAGTTCCTATTTTAAAAAGGACAATTAAATTATTATGATTTTTGAAGTATAAGGAGAAGGATTTTACTTCTCTTTTTTTATGAATAAATTTAAAATGTAGTTTGATTAAAAAAATAAATTGATGATTGACAAAAATTAAAAAGTGATTATAATCATTAAATAAATATTAATCAAAAACGTATCGAAAAGCAGAGTAAAAAAATTAAAATTTTCAGAGAGCTTCTGGATGGTGCAAGGAAGTAATTGAGATTTTTTGAAGATGGGCTTGGAATGGCACTAATAAATTATTAGTTAGTGACGGGGTTGCATCCGTTAATCATGCAAGGTTATTCCTAATTTAGAAGCATTAGGAGCAACTTGTTGAGGCTATTTGCTGTGAAGAAATAGCGAAAAAAGGTGGCAACACGATATAACGAATCGTCCTTTACCAATTTTGGTAAAGGACGATTTTTTTTTGATAAATATTTAATTAATAGACAAGGGGAGCGATCGTTAATGAGTAGAAAACATCATTGGGGATTAATTTGGACAACTATTATTGTTGTTGGAACATTAATTGTAACAGGATTTTTATTTGCACAGCAACACAATGCCAATAATTCAAAAACAGTTACTGTTGGTATTGTTGGAAATGATAAGGGAACACAAGCGATTTGGCAACAGGTTGCGAAAACTGCAAAAGAAAAGTATGGAATTACAGTTCAAACACGTGTGTTTACAGATTATAACCAACTTAATAAAGCAGTTAAGGAGGGAAATATCGATTTAAATGCTTTTCAACACTATGCTTTCTTAAAAGATTGGAATAAGAAGAATCATGGTGATTTGGTAGCGATTGGGGAAACAATTATTTCACCAATCAGAATTTATTCTAAAAAATATCACAGTTTAGATGAACTGCCATATAACGCAGTAGTAGCTATTCCTAATGATCCTTCTAATGAAAGTCGGGCATTATTTGTTTTAAAAAATGCTGGCTTAATCAAATTAGATAAAAAAGCTGGTAGTTTAGCAACTATTGCAGATGTAAAAGGAAGTTCAAAGGGAATTAAAATTAAAGAATTAGCTGCTGATCAGACTGCACGCTCATTAAGTGATGTGGATGCAGCAATTGTCAATAATGATTTTGTAAAACCAGCAGGACTTGGGCCTAAGCAGACAATTTATATTGAACCAGTTAATCAAGATTCGCATCAATGGATCAATATTATTGTGGCACGGAAGCAAGATCAAAATAAGCGAGTATATCAAGATGTGGTCAAGGCATATCAAACAACAGCCGTACGAAAATTATATAAACACTACTATGGAAATACTGATATTCCAGTATGGAAAAAAGGGAAGGAGAATCAGTAATGGAAAATTTAATCGAATTAAAAAATATTAGTGTTCGTTTTGGAACGAAAAATACTCCGACTGATGCAGTAAAAAATGCTACTTTATCAGTTGCTAAGGGAGATATTTATGGAATTGTCGGTTATTCAGGAGCGGGGAAATCAACGTTATCGCGAACGATTAATCTATTACAAAAGCCTACCAGTGGAACAGTTAGGGTAAATAACACAATTTTCTTTGATGAGGGAAAACAACAGATCTCAACGAAAGAACTACAACAACAACGTCAAAAAATAGGTATGATTTTTCAGCATTTTAACTTATTAAATGAAATGACGGTTGCTGAAAACATTGAATTTGCATTATATTACAGTAAACTTTCGGCACAAGCATTGACTAACAAAGTAAAAAATTTACTGAAATTAGTGGATTTAGAAGATAAGGCTGATTTTTATCCAGCGCAATTATCAGGTGGTGAACAACAGCGAGTAGCAATTGCCCGTGCATTAGCAAATGATCCTTCGATTCTGATTTCGGATGAGTCAACTTCTGCACTTGATCCGCAAAATACGACACAAATCTTAGAATTGCTAAGAAAATTAAATCAACAGTATGGGTTAACAATTTTACTAATTACACATGAAATGGATGTTGTAAAACAAATTGCAAATAAAATTGCAATTATGCAGCATGGAGAAATTATTGAACAGGGAAAACTAGAAGAAATTTATTTTCATCCACGAGAAGAATTGACGAAGCAATTTGTTGGCGGTTCATTAGCAGCACTTCAAGTGTTACGTTCATTTAATTTAAAACCACTAAGTACTAACGAGCGTTTGTATAAATTAGTATTTAAGGCAGCTACAATTACACAGTCGATTATTCTTGATCTTTATAAAGAATTAGCGGTAGATGTTTCAATGCTTTATGGAAATATTGAAATTTTAGATAATGCACCAGTAGGAACAATGATTGTTTTAGTTACTGGTGAAAAAATGAAACTTGATGAAGTTCCATCATTATTAAAAAAACGTAATGTTGAAGTTATTAAAATAGATGATCGGAGGGTTTGGGATGACACATTTAATAGCTAAGTATTTACCAAATGTATACAACTTGGGATGGACAGGTGATGCAGGTTGGGGAACTGCAATTGGTCAAACACTTATTATGACTTATTTTCCAGCAATAATTGGTGGTTGTTTAGGATTAATTTTTGGAGTTTTATTAGTTGTTACTAAACCTGATGGAATCATGGCTAATCATTTTTGGTATTCTGTTTGTGATAAAATTGTTTCTCTTTTTCGAGCAGTACCATTTATTATTTTATTAGCTTTTATTGCACCATTTACCCAATGGATTGTAGGAACACAGATTGGAACGATTGCAGCTATTGTACCATTATCACTAGGCGTTTTTCCATTTTATGCACGTCAAATTCAAGCTACATTAGAAAGTGTCAGTTTTGATAAAATCGAAGCGGCTCAAGCATTAGGAGTTAGTAAATGGAATATTATTATTGATGTGTACTTAAAAGAAGCAAGAGCAGAAATTATTAGAGTATCAACTGTTACACTTATTAGTTTAATTGGTTTGACTGCAATGGCCGGTGCGATTGGTGCTGGTGGATTAGGAAATATTGCGATTACATATGGATATGATCGTTTTAATAATGATGTGACTTGTATTGCAACGTTAATTATCTTGATTTTTGTTTTAATTATTCAATTGACGGGTGACTTTTTAGCAGTTAGATTGAATCATCAGAAAAAATAATATGATTTTTTTAAGATATTAGTTAAAAGGTTAACTAATATCTTTTTTATTATATGATATAATTTAAACGAACGTATGTTCTGATGGAGGCGAATAGGTTGAAAAGAATATATTTAGCAATTGATTTAAAATCTTTTTATGCCTCAGTAGAGTGTCATCAAAGAGGATTAGATCCTTTAGATACTAATTTGATAGTTGCTGATGAATCGCGAACAGATAAAACAATTTGTTTAGCAGTATCTCCAGCATTAAAAAGTTGGGGGATTTCAGGTAGGCCACGGTTATTTGAAGTTAAACAATTTGCACAACGGTTTAATAATGAGCGTCGTAAGAAAATTCTAGGACATCATTTTGGTGGCAGTTCTACGAGTAGAACTGCATTATTAAATAATCAAGCATTAAAATTGGAATATGTTATTGCTAAACCTCAAATGAAATTATATGAGAAGATTAGTGCAAAGATATATGGTGTTTATTTGAAATATATTGCAGCGGAAGATATTCATGTTTATTCAATTGATGAAGCATTTATTGATATTACATCTTATTTAACTTTATATCATTGTAAGGCATCAGATTTAGCAGAGAAAATTATTGCAGATATTTATCAGGAAACAGGCATAACAGCAACTGTGGGAATTGGAACTAATTTATATTTAGCAAAAGTGGCAATGGATATTGTAGCTAAACATATGTCACCTACTAAGTCAGGCATTAAGATTGCTAAACTGGATGAAAAACATTATCGTCAACTATTGTGGAATCATCAACCGATTACAGATTTTTGGCGGGTTGGCAAAGGTTATGCCAAGCGATTAGCAAAACTAGGAATATATACAATGGGTGAGGTAGCAGCGTGTTCCGTAGGAAGTTTAAGTGATAAATATAATAAAGGATTACTTTATCGGGAGTTTGGAGTAAATGCAGAAATTTTGATTGATCATGCTTGGGGATTTGAAGATTTAACGATTGCAGATATTAATAATTATCATCCTAAAAATCATTGCTTATGCGTAGGGCAATTATTGAATGAACCTTATAGTTATAGTGAAGGACTGATGATTATTAAAGAAATGAGTCAAGAATTAGCATTAAAATTGGCAACAACTTATCAAATTACAGATCAAGTAACTTTGAGTATTCATTATGATAGTAAAACTTTAAATTTTGTTGATAATATTGATGAAATCGAAATAGATCGTTTTGGAAGAATACGACCTAAATCAGTGCATGGTCGTATTAGATTAAAACAATATACTAACTTGGAAAATGAACTTAAGGAAAAGTTACTTTATTTATTTAATGAAATTGTTGAACCAAAATATTTATTGCGACGAGTTACACTTACAGCTCAACATTTAAAAGATTGTCATGAAAAAGTTTTAAATTATGAACAGGGAAATTTATTTTGTGATTTTCAAGATGATGAAACTTTAGCTAAACAAATGACATTACAACAAACAACTTTAGCAATTCAGGAACGTTTTGGAAAAAATGCACTTTTTCGAGGAACTGATTTACAAGATAAAGCAATGACATTACGTCGAAATCAACAAATTGGAGGACATTTGGCATGAAATATGATGCACAAAAATTAATTAATTATGATTATGCCAAACATAAAGACCAGTATCGAATGCCGCTTAATGAACGAGCAGCGATTTTTTTACCATTCTCTGCTTTAGCAGGATTTGAAGAGGAGATTAAAAAGGTAATGAAAAAACATGATGAATCTTACTAAAAAAAAGCCCTTAGAGCTTTTTATTTAATCAAGGTAAAATTCAGGTAAATTCAAATCCTTAGCTTGAACAGGATGGAAATTTTTATCATAAATAATAGAGTAATTTCCATCAGATAGTTCTCTTTTAAAATTTAAATACAATTGATCTTTACATACAACTATTCTGACATTTTCTATACCATAATCCATTAGTTCTTTAGGAACATAAAGATTGTCATTAAATTTAAACCTGACGCAACCTTCATTTATGGTTACAAGAGTAGATAAATTGGAATAATAATCTGGCAGTTCACTTAGATCTGAAACGAATTGTTTGTAAGTAAAACTATAAATACACCAATTTTTAGGTTTTTTAAACTCTGAGAGAGTCTTGCGAATGTACTGGTGAACCTTTTTAGATCCAGTCTCACTATATGGAGAAATGGGATCATACCAGTATTCATTCACTAAATCTTTTAATTCACTTACAGTATCATCTTTTTTATATACAAGAGGATTATCTTTATTTAATTGACGATAATAATTACCATCTTTTTTTAAGTACAATAAATCGTTGTGTTTATTAGTGAATACATAAGAGCTATTAAAAAATGAGCCACTCAAATATATTATATCTTTATTTGTCATTTTAACTACCTCTTTATTAATTCTTATTTGAAAATGAATCTAGAAATAATGATGCTGCAAAAATTGCTAAAAAAGTAGGATTACCTAAATTAATAACAAAACAAAAAATACCAACTAAAATTAGGCTTCCAATTAGTATTTTTTTTACTACTTTTTTGAAGTGTTCACGGTTTACAAATTCGTTATATTCTTCTTCTATTTTTTGAAGTGTTTCTTTATCTTCATTTAGAGGGACATTTGCCCAAGTACGATATGGTGCATCTAAATTCTTTTTTTTCATAACAGACACTCTCCCAAATAAATTTCCCCCAATAATACTCTAAATATTTTACCCTTTCTATTATCTATTGTGTATAGTTTTGATAAATATTTATTATTATTTATCAAAAGAATATTCTTTTTTTATTTTAAAGTATGTTCCTCGAATTGTTCCTGCAAGTTTTGATCGCATTTTTGCAAATTTAAATTTACCTTCAAATTCTGATGGAATTTCCATATGTTCACAAAGTTTAAAACCTACTGCACGATTTTTAGGTTCATTTAAATCATACATTACATTGATTGATAATCCATTTTGGTAAAAAACATAGAGGTGATAAACATTTTCAGTCATAAAATTAGCAATTTCAAGAGGTTGATAGTTAAATTTTAGATCACGTTCAGCTAAAATTTCATTAATTTTACTAACAATCTCCATATGTTCTTGTGCAGGAAATGTTTCGAATTTAGTTTTGAAATGATTCCAATAATAACGTGCTTCGTGAGCACGTACTCCAGCTAATTCAGTTGCATAAGGCGAAGTTTCAAGACCTGCAGTGCTTATATTCTTAAAATTGATTTCCAATGTTATATCCTCCATTTAATAATTTTATTTATGTAATCAAATGAGAAAACTATTTTTATTATCATATGATAAAGTTTAAATTTTTTCTTTTGGAATTTGATTAATTAATTTAAAATTTAAATTAAAAAATAATTATTGATAAATTTGATATATCAATAAAAGCAACCACTATTTAACAAACTGTAAAATAATAGTTGCGTTAAAATCAATTGCGGTTATTCATATTATCCTAAATTTTGCTTTTTAAATAGGCTAAATTATATAAAAATAAAAATATAAATAAGAAATGAGGTGTGGTAAAAATGTTATTAAACAAACAAATCAAAAAATATCGAGAAAAATTGGGAATGTCTCAAGACAAGTTGGCGGAAATGTTATATGTAACTAGACAGTCAGTTTCTAAGTGGGAATCAGGAGATGTTGTTCCTGATCTTGAAAAGATCATTAAAATGTCTAAGATTTTTAATGTTAGTTTAGATAATTTAATTCTAGGAGTTGATGATCAAAAAAAGAGTGTTGATACAGATGAATTTGTATTAAATCCTAAGACCAATTTATATGTTCGGCGATATGGAAAAATGAATTTTTGGGATTTCCTTGCAAAATATTGGTGGATAGTTTTCCCAACATTAATTATTATTGTGTTATTTCTTTAATATGACTTGACGTGTTAGATTTAATCATATAATTGGATTATAATAGTCAAAAAACTTACATTAAATTAAAGATAACTAGATTATTATATGTTTAAAACACTGTTAAATGAATAAAGAAGGGTGCTTATGATAGATGATAAAAGTTATTTTTCAATGTTAAGTGAAGCGTATAATTCCATTTCAGAAAACACAGATGAATTTAATAAAAAAGTAAAAGAAAGTATTTATGAAATAGCGAGAGAGTTTGAACGTAAGAAAAATCTTGTGGTAAGTGCAGTGCATTTATCTCAAGATATTTCAAGTCTTTATGTACGTTCAATGGGAAAATTGCATTTAAACGATAAAACAAAAAAATTATATAATGTATCTAACACAATTGCTCAAAAATATATAGGGCAGGTGGAAATAGGAACTACAATAGGTTCTATTTATATAGAATGATTTTATTTAATTGTTTTATAAATAACAATATCTTCTTTTTTCATTACGGTATGCAATATCTTTTATATCCATTATTAGATTACGTAAAATTTGTAAGTCTTGAATTACATAAGTAATTAATGTTTTTAAAATTAGGTGTTTTTATTGACATTTCACCAGCATTTATAGCCATTTGTATGGAAATAAATTCACTTTGAATGTTGAAGTGCGGTGTATTGTACACCTAAAAGTAGCTTATTCAAATAAGGATTTTTTAAAAGATATAACAAATTTATCTCTTTAGTTGCTGAAGATCCTTTAAATACAGCCGAAGTAGTTGATATTCTATTAATTAGTCATAAAATTTCTGCGTATCAAGTATGATTGGACTTTTACTAAGTGATTGATCTAAGACCTTCATCCCGTTGTTTTCACTTGTATTTATGATGATTTATCGCAAAGTATATCATGTAAAAATACTTTGCGGTGAAATAAATCATAAATTATTGAACTTATGTGGTAACGATGTTAAGTTAAAGAAAATTAGAAAGGATGACCATATGACAAGTAGTAAAAAGTTAGGTAAGAAACTAGGATTAACAATCGTAACACTTGGACTTACGTGTTTACTAGAAGGGGCATTATCACAAGTACATGCGGATACTTATTATGGTAATGGTGTCTACTGCAATTCTAAGCATTGCTACGTTGATTGGGGCGAAGCAGTTGGTTCAATTGCCAATAATCTAGTTGACCACATCGGTGAAGGAATGGGAGATTTCTCTGAATAATGAAAAATGATATTAGCCGTCAGGATTATTTACATGTGTTAAGTAAGGCATATAACTCTCTTACTGAGAATGATCCTGAAATTATAAAAAATATTATTTTAAACACCATCAAAGATGTTAAATCTAATAAAGATTTAACTAGATGTGCATTAGATTTAACATGTCGATTTTCTAGAAAAATTTTCTTATCATCAAAAAATCGAGAAATACCACTAAACCCCGATGTTAAAGAGATGTATGATGTCTCATTAAAAATGTCTGAAAGATATCGGCGGTGGGCAGGTGGTATTAATGTATTTCATTAAGTTATTAAAAGAAGATATGTGCAACATCATATCTTCTTTTTCAATTAGGAGAAAAAACTAATGGAAGTCTAATATCAGTACAGTACTAATATATTAATGGAAGCTAAATTTCATACGCACGTAAGACGTGTTGAGATACATAAGAGTAGTTGTGTAAAGAGAATGCTAAAATATACTATTTTTATTAAGAACAACAATTACTTTATAGTCCGATCCTCTATATTTTTAATTTAAAATAAATATTAAAACTTTTGTTTACTTATTCCAACCTAAAAAAGAAAGATCAATAACTTTCTTTTTTTATATTTTTCAAGTAAAGCTTCTTTTTGAATTAATCTACAAGTTCAGACTTTATATATTTTTGATTGTTGTGTATATTTTCTGTTTTATAATACGTTCTTCATGACTTATTTTTTCTTAAAGTTTTTATTTAGTTAAATGTTCATAATAATTAATCATGGAGTTCACTTTCTTGATTATTATTTATATTTCATATTTTGATATTAAAGAGAACATAATTAACTATATTGTAGTAAAAGACTTAATATGTTAAAACTTGAGTTAAAGAAATAAAATGATAAAACTGAATATTTTAATTAATGATTGAATATCAATTGTAAAATATAGTGAAAAAATAATGATGATAAAGGTTAACTATGGGGAAGAAAAATTATGATAAAAGTATTTTTAATTGAAGACGATGAATTTATCTTAAATGAAATTTCACAGGCATTGAAAAAATGGAATTATAAAACTGAAATAGTTAGTGACTGGCAGAATATTGATAATGAAATTATTGAAAATGACCCAGATTTAATTACAATGGATGTCACTTTACCTAGTTTTGATGGTTTTTATTGGACACAACGCATTCGGCAAGTTAGTAATATCCCAATTATTTTTTTAACCGCTCAAAATATAAATAGCGAAGGAACACGTGCTTTAGCAGTGGGAGCAAATGATTTTATTGAAAAACCATTTTCAATGGATTATTTAATTGCTAAAATCAACTTATTAGTAAAAGAAAAAGATGATTTAACTAATTCAAGGTTTGTTGTAGGAGATTTTCATTTAAATTTTTTAACAAATACATTAAAATTAAAAGATAATACACTTCACTTAACAACTACTGAAACGATTATTTTGAGAATACTTTTTAATTCTTCGGAAAAGATTATTTCAAGAAAAGAAATTATTAAACAATTATGGGATAGTGAACAATTTATTAGTGAAAATATCCTTGATGTTAATATCAGTCGTTTACGTCGCAAATTATCACAACTTGATACTAAGGATCATATTATTACAATTCGGGGGAAAGGATATCAATGGAAAAATTAAAAAACATAATCAAAATAATTTTTCCAGGGTTAATAATATATACAATAATTATTTTGATTTTTGCTAGTTTCGTATTTCTTTATCAACTAAAGAAAATATTAATTTTATCTTTTATTCAATTTACTTGGCCATTTGCTTTAGGCATAATTTGTATTTTCATATTTCATTATTACAGTACAATAAATAAATTAAAGCATCATGATTATCGAAAAAATGACTTATTTTTTCAAGATAATCTTTTTTTTAATGAATTAGAAAAAAATTGGAAAAAATATAATAATGAACGTAATGAAATTATTCATAAACAACAGGTACGTGAAAATTATTTTCAGCTATGGTCGCATGAAATTAAAACGCCACTTACAAGAATAAAATTAATGTTGCAAAATTCTTCATTAGTCCAATCAGATAAGCTAAATGAACAGATTATAGTAATTCAAAACCAACTAGATTCTCTTTTATCATACGAAAGGCTAAATAACTTTAATAACGATTTACATTTTAATAAAGTGAATTTAAAAGATATATGTAATCAATCTATTAAAAAATTAATGGAACTAGCAATTAGCAAAAATATCTCAATTTATAATAATATTGGAAATCTGATTTATTTAACTGATGAAAGATGGTTTGAAGTCATCTTTCACCAGCTATTACTAAACGCAATTAAGTATACTGGTAATAATGGAGAAATTGTTATTAATTATCAAAACCATGTACTTTCAATTACTGATAATGGAATTGGAATATTAGCTACAGATCTTCCAAATGTTTTTAAAGCGGGATTTATTGGCGAAAATTCTCGTAATAATGAAAATTCAAGTGGCCTTGGATTATATCTTGTCAAACAAATATGTGATATTCTAAATATTCAAATTCAAATTATTTCTAAAATTAATTTTGGAACAACTATTAAATTATGCTTAGATTCTCAACTAATTGAATAAAAATAACAAATTGTAAGGTTCATGTTAATACTGTAAGTACAAAATTAACATGAACCTTTTTATAATTTATTTATGAATTATAAAGAAAGAGGCTTTATTAAATGAATATTCTTGAAATCAATCATCTTCAAAAAATTTATAATGAACACCAGCCAGATCAAGTTATAGCATTAAAAGATATTTCTTTTGAAGTTAAACGAGGAGATTTTATTGCTATCATGGGTGAGTCTGGAGCAGGAAAGTCGACTTTATTGAACATAATTGCAACTTTAGAGCAAGCAACAAGTGGGCAAATAAATCTTAATGGTACAAATTTAATGACTCTCCATGAAAAAGATCGTGCTAGATTTCGACGCGAACATTTAGGATTTATTTTTCAACAATTCAATCTTTTAGATACATTGAATAATCGTGATAATATTTTTTTGCCATTAGTTCTAGCAAAAAAGAAACCGGAAGAAATGCAAACGAAATTAGAACCAATTGCCAAAAACTTGAATATTATTGGATTACTGGATCGCTTTCCTTATGAAATTTCAGGAGGCCAAAAGCAAAGAGTAGCTTCTGCACGTGCTTTAATTACCTCTCCGGAACTTCTTTTAGCCGATGAACCAACAGGAGCTCTTGATTCGACTAATTCAGAAAAATTATTAAAACTTTTTCAAAAAATCAATCATTCAGGACAAACGATTTTAATGGTTACGCATAGTCCACTTGCAGCAAGTTATGCTCAACGAACGCTTTTTATTAAAGATGGTATTATCTATCATGATTTGATCTGTGGAGATCAATCACAAGATGATTATCTAACAAAAATTTCAACAGCGACGACTGCTTTATTAAGATAAGGAGGAAAATAATATTATGACATATTTTAAGCTTGCAATAAGTGGAATTTGGAATAATAAAAAACAATATTTTCCATTTATATTTGCATCTTCAATTCTAGTTGCGTTTAATTACATAATTCTTTCAATTAAAAATAATGCAAGTATTGTCCATGCTGAATTAGGTACACAATTAATTGGATTAGTAAGAATTGTTGATTATTTTGCAATTATTATTACTTTCGCTTTTTCCATCTATATCAACAAAATTTTAAATAAGAATGAAGGTCAAGAATTAGGATTGTATAGTATGCTTGGTTTTACTAAAAGTAATTTACGAATTCTGATTTTTATTCGAGAAGTTATTTGTTACTTTGCATCAATTATCATTGGTATTATTCTTGGAATGAATTTTAATTACTTTGCTTTTTTAGTTTTGAAAAAAATTCTTAATACTGATCAATTTGTATATCAAAATTCGTTTGCTGATATTTTAAAAACTTGTATTCTTTTTGCTAGTATTTTTGGAATAATGATAATTATTCGTTTTATAAATTTAAAAAAAGTAAATCCAATTGAGCTTTGGTACTCAACAAATAAAAATGAAAAGGAACCACGAACTCCGATTATCTCCGGAGTGATTGGAATTATTCTTTTAGGATTAGGTTATTATATTGCAATAAATACTAAGCCAAATATGGCCGCAATTATAAAATTTACATTTGCAATTCTTTTAGTGGTTTGTGGAACATATCTTGTATTTACTTCGTTTAGCATTTTATTATTGAAATTTCTTCAAAAAAGAAAAAATTTTTATTATCAACCTAATCATTTTATTGCAATATCGGGGATGCTCCATCGAATGCGAGAAAATGGGGCTAGTCTAGCTTCAATATGTTTATTATGTACTTCAGTAATTGTTATTATGATTAGCGGAGTAAGCATGGCTGTTGGAAAAAGTAATTTGTTAAAATTATGGAATCCATATGACGTAATTATTTCAACTCCCAAACAAATTAATAATCAGCAAATTAAGACAATAAAAACAACCGCTGAAAAAAATCATATACAAATTACAGATTGGCAAAAAAGTAAAATGTCAACGCCCATTTATGGCTCATTTGTTAACCAAAAATTTGATTATAGCAATTTAAATACAGCTAAATATCAATTATCATTAATTCCTTTGAGTGATTATAATCGGGTTACACATGATCATATAAAATTAAAAAAACATGAGGCATTAATTTATAGTCCAGATAAAAATGTTGAAGGGAAAATTTCAATTAATGGATTTCAATTGAAAACAAAATCGTTAAAAAATTTCAAGTTATACTTCAATTACCAGCATGCAATATTTCAACCAGTGTTTATTATTGTCAAAAATCAGCAACTTTGTACAGAAATTACTCGACAACCAATGTTAAGTCTTAATTTTTTTAATAGTAAGGGAAAGAATAAAGACCAAATTAAATTTATTAAACAAATGCAGGAAAAATTAAAGTTAGATAATACGGAAATTTCTTCTAAGGCTGAGCTTAGTGTGATTCTAAATCAAATGTATGGAGGATTTCTTTTCTTGGCTTCAATTTTAAGTTTAATATTACTAATTGTTACTGTTATGATGATTTATTATAAACAATTATCAGAGGGATATGAGGATCAATCACGATTTCAAATGATGCAAAATGTTGGACTTACTGATAAAGAAACAAGTAAAGCAATTCATAGTCAAGTAATGATGGTTTTTGCATTACCGATTATAGGTGCTGTAATTAACAGTTTATTTGCATTTCCAGCTCTTAAAAGTATTTTAAAACTATTCTCAATTTATAGTTTTTCACTAGTTCTTAAAGTTAGTGGGATTGTAATTTTGATAATTATCCTTAGTTATATTAGTATTTATCTTTTAACAACTTGCGTTTATCATCAAATCATTAATCAAAAAAATTCTAATATTAAATGATAGGGGAAAATGAATAAAGACTTACGGAATTGAAAAAAATAAAAGAATTTAACAGATAAAAATATTGTTTTAAGTTAAATGAATTGCTCTACTACTATTAGAGAAATATAAGCACATTGTACTAAAAAAAGAGACTTACTACACCGTAAAGCAAGTCTCTTTTTTACCGTTTTTATTTTTATTCAATTATTCATTCTTAGTGGATTAAATTATAAAATAAATTATGGTTGCTATATTTAAAAATATTCCGTTTATAAATAGTACTTGCAGTGAAGAAAAGTGGAATCAATGTAAGGATACTAATAAATAATGAAATCCATCCCTGTGTATATGAAACGGTTCCAGTTGCTATTCTTACAGGCATAATACTTTGGCTAGCAAATGGAATATAGGAAAATA
>CALVCU010000004.1 GCA_944326135.1 uncultured Ligilactobacillus sp.
CAGCGGCAGCTTGTTGAGCAGCGGCTTCTTGAGCTTGTTTTTGTTGTTCAGCTTCAGCGGCAGCCTGTTGAGCAGCAGCTTCTTGAGCTTGTTTTTGTTGTTCAGCTTCAGCGGCAGCTTGTTGAGCAGTAGCTTCTTGAGCTTGTTTTTGTTGTTCAGCTTCAGCGGCAGCTTGTTGAGCAGTAGCTTGATCTGAAGTTACTTGAACATTATTGAATTGTTCTGCTGTTGAGTTTGCTTGTGTTGGAATGTTTAATTGTTGTCCAACTGTAATAAAATTGACATCCTCAATCTTATTTGCTTCTTGAATTGCTTCAACAGTTGTATTATATTTTTCAGCTAATTCAGAAAGTGTATCACCTTGTTTTACAGAGATGCTATCTGCATTAGCAACTGATGTAGCTGCAGCAATTCCAGTAACAGCAGCTGCTGACACTAAGACTTTATTTAATTTCATTATAGAAACTTCACTCCTAAAAAATTATTTATATATTACTATTATTTCGAAACTAGTTCTAAAAGAACCACCAGTGAAAAGTATATCTAAATAAAGTAACATTAATATAGCAAAAATATTACTTTTTGACACTTTTTTGTAATATTTGTAACATTTTGTAATATTTCTTGTGATTAAATTTTTTTAGACAAATGGGTTATACTTAATTTAGTAGTATATTAGGAGGCGATCCCATGAATTTAAAGAGTAAATTAAAAATATTTTGTATTAGTTCTACTATAATTTCAATTCCAATAATGATTCATAAGTTCGCATATAATGAAAATAATAGCTTGACTTTTGAAGAAAAAAGGATGCTTTTTTGGCAAAAAAAAGTATATGATAAAAAGGTTGATTTTTTTATAAAAATAAAGTCATATAATTGGGATGAATTAATTATAAATAGAGATCGCTTTTTTGTTTATTTTGGTAAACGATCTAATATACAGTGTTTAGAGTTTGTATCTCATTTAAGTTATATTGCAAGAAAATTAGGAACAAATATTTATTATGTTGATGTAAATAATCAAGAAACGAGACCTATTTTAAAAAATATAATTGAAAAATTAAAAATTGATAATTTTCCAGCGTTTTTACATTTTAATAGGGGAAATTTTAAAAAATATAATTTTGATGAAGAGTTAGAGAAGTTTATTTTAAAGAACATATAAAAAAGCAAATTTCGATTTATCTAAGGTTAAAAGATAATCGAAATTTGCTTTTTTTATAATTTAATTATAAATGTACCACTTAAAAATGTGCAAATAAAGCAGGAAAGGAAAACACCTAAGTCAACCCAGGGATTCCCAATACATCTAAAGAAATTTTTAATTCCTGTAATTCCAAGTATAAAAGCAGAAATAAAAATTAATAAATATACTACTTTAAGTGGAGCATACCAAACTGTAATCGCTATAGATATTAATAATAATAGCGTACGAACATTATGGTACCACTTTATTTTGCCAAATACAGCAGACATATATGAAAATGAACGATTACGAGGTAAACTTCCAAATTTAAACATCGTAATTAATAACCATAGAACATATAGTAGAACTCCGATATATTCCAAAATAGATAAACTCCTTATTAATTCTGATTAAATAAGGCTGATAACTTGTCCATAAACATTGATACAAATCTGTCTTTTTCAACATTTACAGCAGCTTGACATGTAGTTGCTGGATCGTTGATACGTTTTTCATCACCAATCGTTCTTCCGGCATATGGGCCTTCAGTTTCAACTTTCATATTTAAGTATATTGTCTGTAATAAACTAGGATCAACTGCAGCAGCAACAGCTAATGGATCATGTAAAGCACAGCCTCCAAGATGTGGGCTAGTAATTTTATATGCATCTATATAATAATCAACAATATCGGCAAATGCAATAGCAGATTTAGTACCTAATTCGCGCCAAATTTGTGTTTCATTTTTTGTTAATAGTGTTCTTGTAGTAACATCTAATCCAACCATTGTAAGAGGTAAATTACTTTGAAATACTTGATTTGCAGCTTCCGGATCTTGATTTATATTTGCTTCAGTAACGGGATTAACATTCCCAGGAATTGTTAACGCTCCTCCCATAAGTGTTACATGACCGATTAAATCTACAATCTCTGGATCTTTTTTAATTGCTTGGGCAAGGTTTGTTAATGGACCAGTAGGAACAATTATTAAAGAACCTTGGTATTTATGTGCTGCTTCAATGTAAAAATCAACACCATCTTGCTTTTCAATTGGACGTTTTGCAGTAGGTAATTCAACTTCTCCAATACCATTTACACCATGAATTTGTTGACTTATAGGCATTACATCAAAATGATCTGTTGTTAATGAATGCTCTGCTCCTATAAAAACAGGAATGTCTGAATGTCCAAGTAATTCTAATAGATCTAAACTATTTTGAGCTGCCTTTTTAGTAATTACGTTACCATAAGAGCATACAATACCAATCAAATCACATTCGGGAGTAGCGAGTGCATATGCAATTGCTAATGCATCATCAATACCAGTATCTAAATCAAGAATCATTTTATATTTTGCCATGGGAATGTCTCCTTTACTATTCTTGTTAATCATTTTAACAAAAAAAAAATAGAAATGCAGTGTCTTTTTATTATATTTTTTGGAACGTTCCAAATGATAAAATGATAAGTTTCCATATTTATTAAAGATGACACAAAAACCGAACATTTAATTTTTTTGGAAAAAAGGCAATATTTCAAAAAAATGACTTAAAATTCAAAAAAAATTCAAAAAATCTATTGATTATTTTTTAATCACTGATACAATTTATGGTGTTATATGAATTGAAAAATCGCAATATTTTGTGGATAACTTTATTTGAATGAATAGGAGAGTATTGCAAGATGATTGAAGTTTCTAACCTCAATAAGACTTATGAAAATGGCTATGAGGCATTGAAAAATGTTAATTTTTCAGTGGAAAAAGGCGAATTAGTTTGTTTATTAGGGCCAAGTGGATGTGGTAAATCGACTTTATTAAACATCATTTCTGGGCTATTAGATGCAACATCTGGTGATATAAAATTTGATGGTAAATCTGTTTTGAATATTGCACCTGAAAATCGCGATATTGGTTTCGTATTTCAAAATTATGCTTTATTTCCACATATGACTGCTGAAGAAAATGTAATGTTCCCATTAACTGTAGGAAAAAATAAAATTTCAAAAAAAGAAGCAAAAAAAATTGCTTTAAAATATATGGAATTAACTCATATAACAGACATTTTTCAAAAAAGGCCAGGTCAATTATCTGGTGGTCAGCAACAACGTGTTGCAATTGCAAGAGCTTTAGTTCAACAACCTAAGGTTCTATTAATGGATGAACCGCTCAGTAATTTAGACGCACGTCTTCGGTTACAAATTCGAGAAGAAATTCGTTCTTTAGTGAAAGAGGTTGGTATTACAACTATTTTTGTAACACACGACCAAGAAGAAGCACTTTCTATTGGAGATCGCATTATTTTATTAAATAATGGGATTGTCCAACAAGCAGATCAGAGTCAAAATTTATATTTAAATCCAACAAATCAATTTGTTGCTAATTTTATTGGCAATCCAGTCATTGACTTATTTAATGTTAGTTTTGATGATGATCAGTTAAGATCATCACAATTCAGTATTTTATTAAATAGAATAAATCAATCAAAATTAAAAGAACCATTAAAATCAGGTAAATATGTTTTAGGAATTCGTCCAGAAAATTTACAACTTTCATCTGAAAAGTCTGCAGATTTTCAAATTAAAGTTGATGATATAGAACTTATCGGACGAGATAGAATTTTAAAATTTTATATTAATCAAACACAATATAGATCTCTAGTTAATATAGAAGATTTAATTAATATTGGTGACTTTATTAATTTAAGATTCGATATGGATAAAGCATTTATATTTAAAGAAAATGGAGAACGGGTATATTAAGATGAAAAAACATAAAGCAAAAAATGATTGGAGTGCATGGTGGTTTTTAGGACCTGCATTAATCGGAATTGCACTTTTTAGTATTTTCCCTATAATTAGAGCGTTTATAATGAGTTTCCAATCAGGTACTCTAATTTCAATGCACTGGACAGGTTTATCAAATTATAAATATGTTATTCATGATCCATATTTTGCAAAGGCATTACAGAATACAGCTTTATATGCATTTACTGTAGTACCGATTGGAATGATTATTTCAATTGCAATTGCATGGAATTTATTTAATAAAGTAAAACATTCTAAGTTTTTTGAAACATTATTTTTTATGCCATATGTAACAAGTACAATCGCCATTGGTATAGTATTTCGTTATATTTTTAATGGTCAATATGGATTATTAAATTACATTTTAAAATTTTTCAACCTAGGAACACCAAACTGGTTAGATGATCCAAATATGAATATGATTACTGCAATAATTTTCGGTATATGGTTAAGTTTAGCTTTTAATATTGTAATTTTAATGTCCGCATTAAGAGGTATTGACAGTCAACACTATACAATTGCAAAAATGTATGGCGCATCTGATTCAGAAGTATTTTTTAAAGTTACATTACCTCAATTAATACCAACATTAGCGTTTTTATTAACTGTAAATTTGATTAATGCTTTCAAAGTTTATACTCAGATTTATGCGCTATTTAATGGCCAACCTGGAATAGCTGGAAGTGCAATGACAGCAGTATATTATATATTTAATAAATTCCAAATCGTTGGTACTCCAGGTGTGGCAATGGCAGCTACAGTTTTATTATTCTTTGTTATTTTGATAATTTCATTTTTACAAAATAAATTACTAGATAAGGTGAACCATCGATGAAAAAGATAACAGGTCTAATTACGTGGACTTTTATAATTGTACTAAGTATCATTACAGTTTTTCCATTTATTTATATGATTTTAGGTGGATTAATGTCATTTCCAGAAACAACAAGTATTCCACCAACAATAATTCCTCATCATTTGCATTTTGAAAATTATATACAAGTATTTCAACAAGCGCCATTTTTAAACTATTTTGTAAATACATTGATTATTTCTTCAATTGATACAATTTGTGTTTTATTAACTTCATTATTAGCTGCTTTTGCTTTAACAACACTTAATTTTAAGGGTAAGAAATTTGTAAAATTTCTTTTAGTATCTTTGTTAATGATTCCATCGGAAGCTATTATTTTTACAAACTATAATACTATAGCTCAATGGGGATTATTAAATACTTATATTGGCTTGTTTTTACCATTCACTACGAGTGTATTTTATATTTACTACTTAAATAGTTACTTCCAAGGGATTCCACGAAGTATTTATCAAGCAGCAAAGATAAGTGGTGCAAGTAATTGGGATTATATTTGGAAAATTTTGGTTCCAATGGCCAAACCAGCATTAACAACTGTTGGATTATTATCATTTATTTCTGGATGGAATTCATTCTTATGGCCTTTATTAGTTACAAATGATGATAAGATGAGGCTTTTGAACAATGGATTAGCAAACTTTACTTCTGATGGTGGAGCACAAACACAATTGCAATTAGCTGCTGCAACTCTGACTGTTATTCCTATTTTAATTGTCTACTTTATTTTTAGAAAACAAATAATTAAAGGAGTTACACGTGATGGTATTAAAGGATAAAAAAACAAAAATAATTTATCATCAGGGTGTAAATACAATAGGTGGGACAAATATAGAAATTATATATGATGACTCACATATATTTTTTGATTTAGGAACTGAGTTTCGTCCAACGTTAAAATTACCAGATGAAACTTACAAAACATTAATAAAAAATAAGCTAATTCCTAAGTTAAATGATTTTTATGATGAAAATTTAGATGGTGCTCCTAAATGGGAAAATAAGTTTAAACATTCTGCTGCATTTATTTCACATTTGCATTTAGACCATACAAAAATGTTAAATTTTGTTGATCAAAGAATTCCAATTTATAGTAGCTTTGGTACAATTGAAATTTTGAAAACATTAAACCAAAGTGGCTCATTTTTATTACCAGCAGCAAAACATCCGCAAAATTATATGCGAAATATAATTGCTGCAAAGATGTATGAACCAATAAAAATTGGTGATATCACTGTTGAACTTTATCCCGTTGATCATGATGCGAGTGGTGCAGTTGCACTTTTTATTCATACTCCAGATAAATTTATTGTTTATACAGGAGATTTAAGAATGCATGGATTTAATCCAGAATTTACACAAAAAATGCTTAAAAGTGCTAAAAATTGTGATCTATTAATTTGTGAAGGTGTAGGAGTTAGTTTTCCTGACAATAACCAAAAGGATGCGATATCTGAAAAAGAATTACTTCAGTCTTTTATTAATAAAGTTAACCAAGCTAAAAATCGACCAATTGTGTTTAATACTTACCCAGGTAACATAGCTCGATTAATTAATTTTTGTAATTATTGTCCACGAAAAATAGTTTTAACAGCTAAACGTGCACAATTAATTAAAAAGATTACTAATAAAGAGTTTCTATATTATTATTTACCGAATGAAGAAAAAATTGAGGAACTTAATCCTATTAAGGAGGTGAGTTATAAAGCATTATTGAAAGATAAAACAGAATTTGTATGGCAAATAGAAGATAACTTTGATAAGTTACAACCTTATACTTTATATATTCATAGTGATGCGGAACCATTAGGAGATTTTGATCCTAAGTATCAAAAATTTTTAAATTGTTTAAAGAAGCATCAAGTTGAATTCGTTGCTCTTGCATGCTCGGGACATGCTACAGCACAGGAATTGGATGAGATTATCGCAGGAATAAAGCCGCAATTGTTAACAACAATACATAGTTTTCATCCTGAAAAATTAAAAAATCCCTTTGGAAAATGTATATTAGTGCAAAATGGACAACGTCTAATTTTGTATTAAAATAAAAAATTTTATAAAGGAGGAACTTTTATGAAGTTCATAAAAAAATTAGCAGTTGCAGTTACTACAGCAGCTACTGTTTTTGCAACAATTGCTGGGAGTGTTAATGCTACTGCAAACGCAGATAGTATTCCAACAAAAGTTACAAAGAAAACAACTATTACATTTTGGCATGGAATGTCAGGAAATCAACAAAAGGCATTGGAAAAGTTAACAAAAGATTTTGAAAAAGAAAATCCTAATATTACTGTTAAACTTGAAAATCAAGGGCAATATAAAGATTTACAGTCTAAGATTACATCAACTTTGCAATCACCAAAGGATTTGCCAACAATTACTCAAGCATATCCTGGATGGCTATATACAGCAGCTCAAAATGATTTATTAGTTAATTTAAAAACTTATATTAATAATTCAAAAATTGGTTGGGGCAGTGCTGCAAAAAGTGGAATTAAGTCTGATTTATTAGAAGGTGCACAAATTGATGGTAAACAATATGGATTACCATTTAACAAATCAGTTGAAGTATTAGTTTACAATAAAACATTGTTAGATAAGTATGGTGTAAAAGTTCCAACTACAATGAAAGAATTGAAGGAAGCAGCAAAAACAATTTATGAAAAATCAGATCACAAAGTTGTTGGTGCTGGATTTGATTCATTATCAAATTACTACGTTTTAGGTATGAGAAATGAAGGCGTAGATTTTACATCAAAGATTAATTTAACATCAAAGAAATCTAAGAAAGTAATTAATTACTACGCTGATGGAATTAAAGATGGATACTTCAAAACAGCTGGTTCTAATGGATATTTATCAGGTGATTTTTCAAATCAAAAAGTAGCAATGTTTGTTGGTACAAGTGCAGGAGAAAGTTTTGTAAAGAAGGGTGTAAATAATAAGTTCGAATATGGGGTTGCACCTCGTCCAGGAAAATGGAATATGCAACAAGGAACAGATATTTACATGTTTAAAAATGCATCTAAAGAACAAAGAACAGCTGCATTTATGTATATGAAATTCTTAACAAGTAAGAAATCTCAATTATATTGGGCACAACAAACAGGTTATATTCCAGTTTCACAAAGTGTAATTGACAGCAAAGAATATAAGGATAATAAAGATTCTAAAGTTCCAGCACAAGTTGAAGCTTCTACAAAGCATTTATACTCAGTTCCTGTAACAAAGAATTCAAATGCTGCATATCAAGAAATGAATACTATCATGCAAGATATTTTAAGCCATGCAAAAGATGGTAATGTAAATTCATTAATTAAAAAAGGTGAATCACAATTTAAGAATGCATGGAATCAATAATTAAATATTATTGTTTTTAATAAAGACTATGGTAATGCCATAGTCTTTATTTTTATTGTTTTGCAAGTTTTATTAAACCACGATAAAATATTGACAAGAGAATATAAATTGAGGTATGGAAAATGAAACAAAAATCTTTGATTGACTATTTGGATGAGAATTTAGATCAAATTGATTTTGATGGAGCATTAGAATGGAAATGGAACAAAAAAAATCGGTCGTTTATATTAGGAATGGAATTTTATATTGAGAATAATAGTAATCGAGAAATTATAGATTCAAACGATATGAAATCTGTAGAACCCATAATTGATTTTTATGATGAAATTTTATTATTTGATAAAACTAAGGAAATTAAATTTAATAAAGACGATTTTTTAGTTTGTCTACCCTTTAATGGAAAAAAAGGATGGACAAAAGGGGAGGCAGATGCTTTTTTAGATGTATTACAAGATACATTAGATAATGGTGAATCTGATTTAATGGACTTTATTAATGATGAAAAAATTGAAACATTCAATTTAAATTGGAATATGGATGAATTTAAAAAACAACTTGAAAAAAATAATGATGATAATGAAATTCTACCATATCCTAAGTTTTAGGAGGAATATAAATGGAATGGACTAAATTAGTTATTGAAACTTCAAACGAAGCGAGTGAAGCTGTAATAAATATTTTAATGGAAAATAATGCTGGTGGAGTACAAATTGATGATACTAATGGAGCAAATGATGTAGAAATAATTACATATTTCCCAGATAAAATTAATATAATTGAAAAAATTCCTGAGTTAGAAGAAAAAATTAAATCATTATCAAAATACGGATTAAATCCAGGAAAAGCGGTTGTTAAGGTTAGTGATGTTGATGATGAATCATGGAGAGATGTTTGGAAGAGGTATTATCATCCAATTAGAGTTACACGTTATTTGACAATTGTTCCTAGTTGGGAAGATTATGTTCCTGAGGATAAGTTAGAAAATGTCATTAGATTAGATCCAGGACGTGCATTTGGTACAGGTAAGCATCCAACAACTAGTTTAGCATTGTTAGCTTTAGAAAAGACCATTCGTGGAAATGAGTCAATAATAGATGTTGGTACTGGATCAGGTGTTTTAAGTATTGCAGCAAAATATTTAGGTGCTGGTAAAGTTGATGCTTATGATATTGATAATGAGGCTATTAAAGCAACAAAAGAAAATTTAGCTTTAAATTTAGTTGCAAAAGATGTAAATGTTAAAGTTAATAATCTTTTAGATGGAATAAATGAAAAAAAAGACTTAATTGTTGCTAATATTTTAGCGGAAATCATAATACCATTAATTCCTCAAGCTAAAAACAATTTAGTGAAGGGTGGAAAATTCATAACATCAGGAATTATTTCCAATAAAAAAGATATTGTAATTAAAAATTTATTATCAAATGGCTTTATAATTGATGACATTTTAAATGAAAAAGATTGGTATTCAATTATTGCACACGTTCCAATGGCAGGAGAATAATTTATGCAACGATTTTTTACAACAAAAGAATTTTCAATTGAAGATAAAAATAAAAAGTTACTTTTACCAGATGATATTTTTCATCATTTAGTTCATGTTTTAAGAATGAAAAAAGATGATTGCTTTGAACTTGTAACAACTAATGAAAATGGATTTATAGCAAAAATATTAGATGTTGATAAGAAGAAGGGATATTTTGAAATTGTTTCAGAATTACATTGTAATTCTGAATTGCCTGTCGATGTGACAATTGCTTGTGGTGTATCCAAGGGAGATAAAGCAGAAGAAATTGTTAAGAAAGGCACACAACTTGGTGCTAATAACTTCATTTTTTTTAATAGTCAATATTCAGTTGCTAGATGGAATAATAAAAAACAAGTAAAAAAAATTCAACGACTTCAAACAATTGCACAAAATGCTGCCGAACAATCACATCGTATGCGTATACCTAATGTTAAATTTATTAGTGGATTAACTGAATTGATCGAGATTAGTAAATCATGTAACTATTCTTTAGTAGCATATGAGGAATCAGCAAAAAATGGTGAGAAGAATGCTCTTTCTGATTTAGTAATTAAATTAAAAAAGCATGGATATTCTTCTATAATTTCATTTTTTGGCCCAGAAGGAGGTATTTCTCCTGAAGAAATTGAACAATTATGTAATAATAATTTTATTTGTGCAGCATTAGGGCCACGCATTCTTCGTGCTGAAACTGCACCACTTTATTTTTTAAGCGCTCTTTCTTTTGGCTTAGAATTAGAGTAATATATATGTAAATATTTTATATTAAGAGGAATTAAATGAATGAGTAAAAAAATAAATTTAATTAGAACACTGTGGTATATAGTGATTTCAGCAATTTTTGCATTGGTTATTCCAATGGTTTCTGAATTATTTACAATTGATGATGTTACGCAAATTGGTTTTATTGTATTTGGATTTGATATGATTTTTTCAGTTTTAGTTGGTTTGTATGCTGGAAAACATAAAGATTCATGGATTTTACTATTAATTTTTCCAGTTATGTTTTTTATTACAGCAAAAACATTCTTTATTAGTCCTTTAAAATTTGTTGCATTTATTTTTTTAGCAGCTAGTTTATTAGCATATGGTATAAAAAGATAATTAAAATGTCTGATTTATTTTTACTAGAATTAAGGTGAAGGAGAATAATGGAAAAAGAAACAATATGGAGTGCTGACGACGTAATAGAAATGTGCCAAAAATATATGAATAAAGAACATGTAAAGTTAGTGCAAAAGGCATGTGATTTTGCAACTTATGTTCATAGTAAGCAATTCCGTCAGTCTGGTGAACCTTATATTATTCATCCAATTCAAGTAGCTGGAATTTTAGCTAATTTAAAAATGGATCCTGAAACAGTTGCTGCTGGATTTTTACATGATGTAGTAGAAGATACTAATGTTACATTAGGTGATATTGGGGAATTGTTTAATCACGATGTTGAAGTAATTGTTGATGGTGTCACAAAATTAGGTAAAATTAGATACAAGTCTCATCAAGAACAACTTGCTGAAAATCATCGTAAATTATTACTTGCAATGGCAAAAGATTTACGTGTAATTATTGTTAAATTGGCAGATCGTTTACATAATATGAGAACTTTAGGACATTTAAGACCTGATAAGCAAAGAAGAATTGCAAATGAAACGTTAGAGATTTATGCTCCACTAGCAGATCGTTTAGGAATTAGTACAATAAAATGGGAATTAGAAGATATATCATTAAGATATTTGAATCCACAACAATATTATAGAATTGTTCATTTAATGGACTCTAAAAGAACAGAACGAATTAAGTATATTAATGAAGCAATTGAAGATATAAAAGATGCGATTAAAGATCTTAATATTGAATGTGAAATTTACGGTCGACCAAAGCATATTTATTCGATTTATAGGAAAATGCGTGACCAACATAAGCAATTTAGTCAGATTTATGACTTGTTAGCTGTTAGAGTAATTGTTAAATCAATTAAAGATTGTTATGCAGTTTTAGGTGCAATTCATACTAAATGGAAACCAATGCCAGGTAGATTCAAAGATTATATTGCAATGCCTAAAGCAAATATGTATCAGTCGTTACATACAACAATTATTGGACCAAAAGGAAAACCATTTGAGGTTCAAATAAGAACTGAAGAGATGCATAGAGTTGCTGAATATGGTATTGCTGCACATTGGGCATATAAAGAAGGAAAAACTGATCCAGTTAAAGCTACGGTAACTGGAGATAAGCTGAATATCTTTAAAGAAATTATTGAACTTCAAAATGAATCAGTTAATGCAAAGGATTTTATGGACAGTGTTAAAGGTGATCTCTTTAGTGACCGAGTGTATGCATTTACTCCTAAGGGAGATGTTACAGAATTGCCTAAAGGCGCTGGACCACTTGATATGGCGTATGCAATTCATACTGAGATTGGAAATCATACAACTGGAGCAAAGGTAAATGGTAAAATTGTACCATTAAATTATCAAATTAAAAATGGCGATATTGTAGATATTTTAACTTCAACAAATTCTGTAGGACCTGGAAGAGATTGGTTAAAGTTAGTCCACACTAATAGGGCACGGAATAAAATTAGAAAATTTTTCAAAAAACGAGATCGAGAAGAAAATCTAGATAAGGGACGCGAAATTTTAGATAATACTTTAACTGAAGAAGGATTTAATCCACATGATGTTTTAGTTGAAAAAAATATTAAACGAGTATTAACTAAAAAACAACTTCCTTCAATGGAAGAGTTATACGTTGGAATTGGTTTTGGAAGCATTCAACCACTAGGAATCGTAAATTTACTTACAAAAGATATTCGACAAAAGCGTGAAGACGAAGAACGAAAAAAACAAGAAAAAGAATTATTAGAACATCATAAAAAAATTGAAAATGTAAAAAATGATCATGAAAAAATTCAAGAAAAGCAAAGTGATATTTTAATTGCTGGAATTGATAATATGATGGTTCGATTAAGTCGATGTTGTAATCCTATTCCTGGAGATAAAATTGTTGGTTATATTACCAAAGGAAGAGGTGTCTCGATTCACCGTGTAGACTGTCCAAATGTTAATTCTGAGGAACAACATGGACAAAGATTAATTAATGTCTCCTGGAATACATTGCCAAGTGAGCAAAAATTATATGATGCAGAATTAAAAATTCAAGGATACAATCGAAGTGGCTTATTAAGTGACATATTACAAGTCATTAATAATACTACTAAGACATTAAAGTCTGTGAATGGAAATGTTGATCATAATCAAATGACTACAGTTACAGTTGTCATTAGAATTCGTAACAAAGTTCATTTGCAACGCTTGATAGATAATGTAAAGCGTATTCCAGACGTTTATTTAGTAGAACGGCCAATTCATTAATTATATTTAAAATGGAGGATATGTTATGCGCGTTGTCTTACAAAGGGTAAAAAGTGCAAAAGTAGAAATTGATAAGGAAATTGTCGGAGAGATTAATAAAGGTTTTTTATTATTAGTTGGTTTTGGAAAGAATGATAGTACTAAACAAATTGATTATTTGGCACGTAAAATTGTAAATGCTAGGCTTTTTAATGATGAAAATGGTAAAATGAATTTGTCAATAAAAGAAATTGAGGGTAAAATTTTATCAGTTTCGCAATTTACTCTATATGCTGCAACCAAAAAGGGAAATCGTCCAAATTTTATGTTGGCACAAGAACCGGAGATTGCGAAAGAAAACTATAGATATTTTAATAATAAATTACAATCTTTTGGAATCGAAGTTGAAACTGGAAAGTTTGGTGCAGATATGCAAGTAAGTTTGATAAATGATGGCCCAGTTACAATTATTTATGACACTGATGAAATTTAATTGAAAAGAGTGAGAAACGTGTATCGAGAATTTTTCTGGGATTTTGATGGTACTTTGTTTGATACTTATCCAGGTATGGTAAAAGCTTTTATAACTGTTTTTAAAGATGAAAATATCGATTTAGATGAAAGCGCAGTTTATAAAAGAATGCGCCAAACATCATTAGGACAAACCTTTAAATACTACTGTGATCAAAATGGACTTCAAGATCCAAAAAAAATGCGTGAGTTATACAACCCAGTTGAGGAAAAACTAGAGGAAAATATGCATCCATTTGTTGGAGTCAAAGATGTTCTAGAAAGAGTCGTAGACGAAGGTGGTCACAATTATTTGATGACTCACAGAAATCAAAGTTCTTTAGAAATGCTTGACGGATTTGATTTGAAAAAATATTTCAAAGATGCAGTTACAGCTGAAAAATCATTTCCAAGAAAACCAAATCCTGCTTCATTAAATTCATTAGTAGAAAAATATGAATTGAATCCTGAAAATTGTGTAATGGTTGGTGATCGTGTTTTGGACATCGAAGCTGCACATAATGCAAAAATGTCAGGGATTTTATTTGATCCTGATGATTTAATTGTAGAACCTGTGGAACCAGAACACCGTATTCATCAAATTAGCGATATTATAAAATGGATTGATTAATAAAAAAAGCACAACAATCAAATTGTTGTGCTTTTTTATTTACTATGAATTGTTTGATATTACTGTATTCTCATCTTTGCCTTCAAAGAATAATTTCAATCCTTTGACAACATCACTTGTAACTTGATTTTGATAATTACTATCTGTAATCATACTAAAGTCTCTTGCTGAATTAATATAGCCACTTTCTAATAAAACAGCAGGTCGAGTATTATCTCTTAATACTAGGAAATTTCCAAAATCTACTCCTCGATTATCAATTCCGAGAGAAGTTAATTGACTATTAATATCATTTGCTAATCTAAGTGAACCATTATCTTTATGATAATAATATGTTGTAAATCCAGTTGCAGTATTATTTTGCGGTGAAGAATCAAAATGAAAACTAATAAAAGCATCAGCATGTACTTGTTCAGCTAGTAAAGGACGTTTGCTTAAACTTACTGTTTCATTTGAACTTCGAGTCATATAAACTCGAGCACCTTCTTTACGCAATTTTTCTGCTAATTGTTTTGCATATTTAAGGGTATATGTTTTCTCTTGTTTTCCTTGGATAGAGAGAGCTCCAGAGTCTTCACCACCATGCCCTGCATCAATAACAATTGTGGCTTCTGAGATTGAATTGATTGGAACTTTATAATCAGAACTTATCATCCATGATCCCATCCATCCATATTTATTTTTATCAGTTTTTACATAAACCCAATTATATTTATGTTTTAAAACCTTTACACGGCTATTTTTCTGTATAGAGCATTCTTTTTTTGCACTAATTTCAGGTTTTTCGTATAAAGCAGCATTTTCAGTTTCAATTGGAACTTGTTCAAAATATGTATAAGTTCTAAAACCTAATACAGCAATAAATAATAACAATATTAACCATAAATAAGAAGAACTATTTTCGTTTTCGCTTTCTTGCATAATCAATCTCCAAAGTTTATAAATTAACTTCATATTAGCAAATTTTTTTAAAAGCGTGCAACTGTATTCATGATTATAATAATTTTTTAGAATTTTTTTCAGATTAAATTTATAATTAGTGCTAATTAAACTTGACTAAATTTTTAATCCTTTGTAAACTTTAGCTAGTTAAATAAATCCGATGAGAAAGACTAGTAATTCGAAAAAAATTTTTAAGAGAGTAAGAGGTTGGTGGAATCTTACAATTTTTTAGAATGAAGACACTTTTGAGGTGTACATTAGTACCGTGAGGAGCGTTATTCCTAAGCAATAAGTTAAGGTGGTACCGTGCACACTAAGTGCGCCCTTGAATTGGAAAAAATATTCCAATCAAGGGCGTTTTATATTTAACTATAAAATATAGAAGGGAATTGAAATTTTGAAATATCAAAAACCAAAGGGAACAGCAGATATTTTAGCTGATGAATCAACTAAATGGCAATATGTAGAAGAGAAAGCACGAGAATTATTTAAGAAGTATCGTTATCACGAAATGCGTACTCCAATTTTTGAAAATTTTGAAGTGTTTTCAAGAACTTCAGGAGAAACCTCAGATATTGTTACAAAAGAAATGTATGATTTTCATGATAAGGGAGATCGTCACATTACATTAAGACCAGAAGGAACAGCAGGTGTTGTTCGTTCATTTGTAGAAAATAAATTATATGGGCCTGAATATCAAAAGCCATATAAGGTATATTATATGGGACCAATGTTCCGTTATGAAAGACCACAATCTGGTCGGCTACGTGAATTTCATCAAATTGGTGTAGAAGCATTTGGCGTAGATAATCCTACTTTAGATGTGGAAGTAATTGCAATGGCAATTGATCTACTAAAAAGCGTAGAGATTAATAGTTTAAAATTAGTGATTAATACATTAGGAGATATTGAAACTCGTCAAAATTATCGACAAGCACTAATTGATTATCTGGAACCATTTGAAGATCAGCTTTCAGAAGATTCAAAAGAAAGAATGCATAAGAATCCACTTCGTGTTTTAGATAGTAAAGATGAAAACGATCAAAAAATTGTAGCAAATGCACCATCAATACTAGATTTCTTAACAGATAATTCAAAAAAACATTTTGAAACTGTGAAGTCATTATTAGATGATCTAGGTATTAAATATGAAATTGATGCAAATATGGTACGTGGATTAGATTATTATAATCATACTATTTTTGAAATAATGAGTGATTCAAAAGCTTTTGGTGGGAAATGGACTACTGTATGTGCTGGAGGACGGTACAATGGGCTTGTAGAACAATTAGGTGGGCCAGCAACGCCAGGTGTAGGCTTTGGATTAGGTGTTGAACGCTTATTACTTATTTTAAACACTGAAAAAGATAAATTACCACTTGATGATGACTTAGATGTTTATGTTGTTGGCATTGGAAATGAAACAAACGCTAAATCATTAGAAATTGTTCAAGCATTACGCCAACAAGGCTTTTCTGCTGATCGAGATTATTTAAATCGAAAACCAAAGGGGCAATTTAAAACAGCAAGTCGTTTAGCGGCTAAATATACAATTACTATTGGTGAACGTGAAATTGCAGAGAATAAAGCTAATATTAAAGATATGGCAAGTGGACAAGAAAATTCAGTAAACTTAGATGATATATTAAATAACTTTGAAAATGTTATAAAGTAGTTTTGGAGGATTATAGGTTGAGAAGAACAACATATGCTGGACTTGTAGATGAGAGTTATCTAGGAAAAGAGATTGTACTTAAAGGTTGGGTTCAAAAGCGTAGAAATTTAGGGAATTTAATTTTTATTGATTTACGTGATCGTGAAGGAATTGTTCAATTAGTATTTAGTCAAGAATTTGGTCCGGAAGCATTGAAAATTGCAGATTCATTACGAAGTGAATATGTTATTGAAGTAGTAGGAAAAGTTGTTGCACGTAATGAAAATGCAATTAACCCAAATATGAAAACTGGAAAAATTGAAGTTGAAGTTAGCGATGTTAAAATTTTGAATAAGGCTAAATTAACTCCTTTTGAAATTGTAAATAATACAAATGCAACTGATGAAATGCGATTAAAATATCGTTATTTAGATTTACGTCGACCAGAAATGCAAAAGTCATTAATGATTCGAAATCGTATAACGCAGACAGTACATCGTTATTTAGATGAAAATCACTTTATGAATATTGAAACACCATATTTGACACGGTCTACACCTGAGGGGGCTCGTGATTATTTAGTTCCTTCAAGAGTATATCCTGGACATTTTTATGCATTACCACAATCCCCACAATTATTTAAGCAACTATTGATGGGTGCTGGCTTTGATAGATATTATCAAATTGCTCGTTGTTTCCGTGACGAAGATTTGCGAGGAGATCGACAACCTGAATTTACTCAAATTGATATTGAAACATCATTCATGGATCAAGATGAAATTATTGAAATGACAGAAGGTTTATTAAAGGCAGTCATGAAGGATACTTTAGGAATTGAAATTCAAACACCAATTCAACGTATCACATGGGATGAAGCAATGGATCGATTTGGTTCAGATAAACCAGACATTCGTTTTGATATGGAATTGCAAGATATGGGAAGTGCAGTTAAAGAATCTGGATTTAAGGTTTTCGATAGCACATTAGAAAATGGTGGACAAGTTAAGGCGATTACTGTTCCAAATGGTGCTGAAAAATATTCTCGTAAGCAAATTGATGCAAAACAAGAGTACATTAAACGATTTGGTGCAAAGGGATTAGCATGGATGAAAGTTACAGATGATGGCCTTGCTGGACCAATTGCAAAATTCTTTAAAGATCGTGAAAAACAAATTTTAGAAGCAGCAAATGCTAAAATTGGTGACTTAATTTTGTTTGTTGCTTCTACACGAAAAGTAGTAGCAGATTCACTTGGCTATTTGCGAAAAGAAATTGCCAAGGAACAAAATATGATTGATGAAAATCAATTTGCATTTGTTTGGGTAGTAGACTGGCCATTATTTGAATATAGTGAAGAATTCCAACAATATATTGCAGCTCATCATCCATTTACAATGCCAAATGAAGAAGACTTAGAGTTATTGAAGACAGACCCACATAAATGTCATGCACAAAGTTATGATATTGTTTTAAATGGATATGAATTAGGTGGTGGGTCAATTCGTATCCATCAACGTGATATTCAAGAAGACATGTTTAAGGCATTAGGCTTTACTAAAGAAAAAGCAGAAGAACAATTTGGTTGGTTTATGGATGCATTAGATTATGGATTCCCACCACATGGTGGTTTGGCACTTGGATTAGATCGTTTTGCAATGCTTTTATCAAAGAAAGATAACATTCGTGAAGTAATTGCATTTCCTAAAAATTCAAAAGCTACTGAACCTTTGACACATGCACCAAGTATTGTTGCTGAAAAACAACTTGAAGATTTGCATATTGATGTGGAAGATGTAAAGGACGATGAATAATATAAAAAAGCTCTTAGTTAATAAGGGCTTTTTTATATGGAAAATTTAATTTATTTCTTTATCGCTGGATAAAACATTGATAAAATTATATGAGGTAGTATAATAAAATAAATTATTTGGAAAATGATAGAAAAGTGGTCATTTAAAGATGAATGAATTACAAAAAAGATGGAAAAAACATATTTATCTTTCTCGTGCTTCAGCCGCATTTATATATGGATTATTAGTTTCTGTAGCGATGAATTTCTTTTGGGATCCAGGTCATATTTATTCTTCAGGAATAACTGGATTAGCACAATTACTAAATTCATTATTAAAGCACACTGTTTTTCCATTATCAACTGCGTTATTAATTTTCCTATTAAATTTGCCATTAATTATATTAGCTTGGAAACAAATAGGTCATAGATTTACAATTTTTACAGTAATTGCAGTTGTATGTTCTAGTGTAATGATTAAGTTATTACATCCAACAGTTTTAACAAAAGATCCCATGGTATGTGCAATTTTTGGTGCTATTTTAAATGGATATGGGACAGGTTATGCACTAAAAAGTGGGATTTCAACTGGAGGATTAGATATTATAAGTTTAATCGTAAGAAAATTAACTGGGAAATCTGTTGGTACAGTTAATATGATATTTAATGCATTTATCGTTTTAGCGGCTGGTCTTGTTTATGGTTGGCCATATGCTTTTTATTCAGCAATTGGATTATTTATTAATGCACAGGTAATGGATGCTATTTATACAAGACAACAGAAAATGTTAGTGATGATTATTACAACAAAACCAAATAGTGTAGTTGATTGTATTCAAACACATATGAGACGAGGCATTACAATTGTTCATGGTGCAGAAGGGGCATATCGACACGATGCAAAGGCAATTTTATTTACAGTAATTTCCAGATATGAGATTCCAGAATTACATGCTGCATTAAATGAATCAGACCCACATGCCTTTGTAAGTATTACAGAAAATGTCCATACAATTGGTCATTTCTATGAACCAGAACCATAATTTTAAGGTGAATAAGAATGAAAAAAATTATTTATATTTGGCTTGTTAAGCTAATTTCAAAATTAAAGCATGAAAAAAAGCCTGAAAATATTGTATATTTAATGAGCTTTAATGGAAACGTAAATTTTATTAAAGAACTAAGTAAATTAGCAGATAACAAACATTCATTAACTGTACTCTATTTACCACAATGTCAAAATGATGCTAATAAATTAAACAAAATAGGAATAAAAACAGTTAAATTTCAAAATAATATTGATTTTTTAATACATAAATTACCTTTTATTTTAAACGCTCAGTTGTTAATTTGTGATAATTATTATGCTTTTTTAAGTGGAATTGGTTTTGATCATGATAAAACGCATGTTGTACAAATTTGGCATGCGAATGGTGCAGTAAAATCCTTTGGTTGGGATGAACCACAAACTTTAAAACGTTCTAAAAGTGATAAAAAAAGATTTCAAAGAGTATATAATCAATTTGATGAGTTTATTGTCGGATCAACTATGATGGGAGAAGTTTTTCAACGAAGTTATCATATTTCAAAAGAAAAAATTAGTTTATTAGGATATCCAAGGACTGATAATTTATTTAATTGCAAATGGCAATCTAAAACTTTGGATAAAATTTACTATAGGCATCCAGAATTAAAGGGAAAAGAAATTCTTCTATATGCACCAACATATAGAGAAGATGAAAATCATAAAGTGAAATTAGAATTACCAATTGATTTAGATTTGATCTTAAAGCAACTAAATAAAAATCAGAAATTAATTATTAAACTACATCCTCACTTAATAAAAGAGGAGAAAAATTTAAAACAAAGATTTCAAGATGAACATTTAATTTGGATAGATGATTTTTCTACTAATGATTTACTTTTAATTACTGATAGACTAATAACTGATTATTCATCTGTGATTTTCGATTATACTCTATTACCAAATGCTAAACAAATAATACTTTATTGTTATGATTTCAAAGAATATAAAGAAAATATTGGAATTCAAAAAGATTTTCAAGAATGGGCACCTGGCCCCATTGTTACTTCTGAGGCAGAGCTTAATTCAATTATAAAGAAACCTTTAAAAAGGGCTAATTTTGATAAATTTAATATAAAATGGAATACGTTCAATGACGGCAATGCAACTGAACGTGTCATTAAACATGAAGAAAATTATTTACATTCGTAAAGAGGGAGATAATTATGCGGCGAAAAATTACGATTTTTGGTTTTTTTAGTGAAGACAGCGGTTTAACATGTTTTATTAAAACAAATTATCATGCATTAGTAGCAGAAGGTTATGATTTTAACATTATTAACACTGCTAATTATCGTCCTGCAAGAGAACTAAAAAGACTTGGTACATATTATGAAGTTCCATTTTATTTTTCAGATATTAATGGACGTAATTTTTTTCAAAAGAGAAAAAATTTTATTCGTGAATTAAAGGATATACTTGAAGAATGCCGCAATACAAGCCAAACAATACATTTATATCTCAATACATTATGTGATCCAATTTCTATAATATTGGCACATAAGGCAAATTTTAATCGCATAATTACTCATGCTTATGCTGATTATACCAATATTTTTAATATTGCTGAAAAACAATTACAATATGTCGGACGCAAAATGGTGGAAAAATATGCAACTGATTACATTGCTGTAACACCTGAAGCTGCAAACTTCTTTTATTCTAAAAAATTACAGAGAAGTCCTAAATTTAGTATTATTCAAAATGGAATTGCTGTAAAAAAACAAAGATATCATGAAGAGCAAAATTTATATTATCGTAAAAGATATGGAATAGATAGTAAAACTTTTGTTATTGGGAATGTTGGAAGATTTATCAATTCAAAGAATCAAGTTTTTTTAGTTGAATGCTTTGATTTATTTCAAAAGATATATCCTAATGCTAAGTTAGTATTTATTGGTGATGGGCCAATGATTGAGGATGTTCGCCAAAGAGTATATCAACTTAATCTAGAAAGTAAGGTCATTTTTACAGGTTATTTAGAAAATACTGAAGAAGTGCAAAATATATTTAATGTTTTTGCATACCCAGCAATTAGTGATGGATTATCACTATCGTTATTACATAGTATTGCCAATGGTGCAATGGCTGTAGTTTCAAATACACAATCACAACAATTGAAAGAATTAGATGGAATTGTGTCATTGCCAATTGATAATGCTCAATTATGGGCAGATGAATTTTATCGATTAAATCAACGTAGATATAATCGAAGCATACAAAGTGAAAAAATAATGTCAGAACTTATTCAACATGGTTTTACAATTTCCACTGTATCACGACAATTAAAAAAATTATATGGTAGACCACAATGGGAGGATTAAAAATGAAAAAAATTGCAATCATTGGATATAATCTTTTTTCTATTGGTGGAACTACACGTAATAATATAAATCAATTAAAAAATTTTGTTGAAAATAACTTTGATGTATTTTATTTTAATTTTACTTTTTTTAATCAAACTGATATAAGGAATTTATTAGTTAGTGAACCAACTTTAAAAAAAGTTCATTTTAGGGAAATTAATGATTTTTTTGAAAATCAACAACCACGAGATTTAGATATAATAATAATTAGTCGCGAAAGTTTATTTTCATTAAGTGAATTATTGCGTTCATTTTATTCTGACGCAGTTATTTTAGGAGAAATTCATACTCCTTTAGCATTACTAAAAAAAATATATGGCTTAAAATATTTTACTGCAATTCGAGTAGCAACTAAGAAAATAAAAAAAGAATTTGAATCAAAGTATCATTATCAAAATGTTTTTGTGAAAACAGTAAATGCTAATCATATCTGTTGGAGTAATGAAAAATTTCAATTTAAAAAAACGAATAACTTTTTAATTTCTAGTCGTTTTTCAGAAGATCAAAAAGATATAATATATGCTTTGAAAATCTTTTGTAATTTAAAAAAACAAGGATATAATAAATTTCATTTATATTTAATGGGAACAGGTCCAGATAAAAAAATATATCAACATTATATAAAAGAAAATCATTTACAAGATATGATTACATTTACGAAAAAAATTCCTGAAAATTATATCTATTTATCTACTGCTAAATATGAAACTTTTGGTTATTCAATTATGGAAACAATTGCTAAGGGACACTTAGTAATTGCTTATGTTGGTGATGACTTTTCAATTAAAGATATATATAATGATTTTCCTTCTGTATTTTGGATAAAAAAGGAAAATATTTTATCAGATGCTAAATGTTTAATAAAGGCATCACAAACTAAACTTACATTGAACGAATATCGACAAGATAAAAAATATTTTGATAAATTAACATATGGCGAAAACTATAATGATGAGTTTAATAAATTCTTACTTGAGTTAAAAAACTTATCAGTAAATTCAATAAATGTAGATCAAAAAGAAATTCAAAAAATAAAAAAACAAATTCAAGAAGAGTTAGGACCATTAAATGCAAATTTAGTTATAAAAATTTATCATTATCTTATGCAAAATAAGTTATTTGGGAATTTGATTATAAAGTTAAAAAATATTATTAAAAAATAAGAAAGAAGTTTTTTATGGTTAATTATGTACTTACATCAGATATTTATAAGGGATATAAGCATGCTGGGCCCAAAGCAAAAGCTGATATTAATAAATTTTTAGCAGATGATGGTTGGAAAATATTGGATTTGGATTTACCTATAAAAAGAATTCCTAAATTAATATATCGGTTCTCAAAATTACCTAAATTGTTTAAAGGAAAAGATATTCAAAATATTATTTTTCAATATCCTATGTACTCTGTATTTTTGACTAAATCAATTATTAAAGAGATCAGAAGACAAACAAATGCTAATATCATTTTTGTAATCCATGATTATGAATCAATCCGTAAATATAAGGGTGACACAACATTTTTTAAAAATGAAGTGGAAATATTTAATTCTGTAGATTGTTTAATTGTGCATAGTGTGGCAATGAAAAATGAGATGAGAAAAAATGGAATTAAAACCAAAATGGTTATATTAGGATTGTTTGATTACTATAATCCTCAACCACTAATTAGCCATTCAAATTATGATCATTCTATTTGTTTTGCTGGTAATTTAGAAAAGTCTTCATTTTTAACTAAATTGACTTTAAAAGATTCTCATGCATATTTATTTGGAATGGATCCAGCATCGAATTATCCCCAAAATATTAGTTATGAGGGCCTCTATCAGGCTGAAGAATTACCCAAACACTTAAAAGGGGACTTTGGATTAGTTTGGGATGGAACAACATTAAATGGTGATGGAGGAATTTATGCTGATTACCAAAGATTTAATGCACCTCATAAAGCTTCGTTATATGTTAGTTCAGGAATGCCAGTTATTGTTTCTAAAAAAGCTGCAATTAGTGATTTTGTAATTGATAATAAAATAGGAATTGCAGTAGATAGTTTAAACAATTTAGATACAGAGTTATATAAAATTACTGAAACTCAGTATTTACAAATGCAAAATAATACAAAAATTATCGCAAAGAAACTACGAAATGGTTTGATGATAAAGAATGCAATAAGTACTGCAATTAATATTATTTCAAATAAATAACTTTTATTGTCAAATCAGTTATAATCTTTTTAGGAGTTGATATTATTAAACGAGTTATTACATATGGCACATTTGATTTACTTCATTATGGACATGTAAATCTTTTGCGTCGTGCTAAAGAATATGGCGATTATTTAATTGTTGGTTTATCAACTGATGAATTTAATTATCGTCAAAAACACAAGAAATCTTATTTTGATTATGCTCAACGAAAACAACTATTAGAGGCAATTCGTTATGTAGATAAAGTTATTCCTGAAAAAAGTTGGGATCAAAAAAAATCAGATGTACATAAATTTGATATAGACACCTTTGTAATTGGAGATGACTGGAAAGGAAAATTCGATTATTTAAAAGACGAAGGTGTAAAAGTAGTTTATCTTCCACGAACTCCAGAAATAAGTACAACTCAAATAAAAGAAGATTTAAATATTAAAAAGAATGAAGGGAAATAATATGTTACTTGGATCGCATGTAAGTATGAGTGGTAAAAAAATGCTATTAGGTTCTGCAGAAGAAGCTTTTAGTTTTGGTGAAAATACATTTATGATTTATACAGGTGCACCTCAAAATACAAAAAGAAAACCAACAGATGAAATGAATATTCCTGCCGGCCAAGCATATATGCAAGATCATGATTTATCACATATTGTAGTGCATGCACCTTATATTATAAATTTAGGAAATACAAAAAAACCTGATAAATTCGAATTTGCAGTTCAATTTTTACATGATGAAATTGTACGTGCTCAAGCATTAGGAGCTCATCAAATGACCTTGCATCCAGGTGCACACGTTGGTGCAGGTTCTGAAGCAGCAATTGAAAATATTGCTAAGGGACTAAATGAAGTATTAACAAAAGATCAAACGGTTCAAATTGCAATTGAAACAATGGCAGGAAAAGGAACAGAAGTTGGTAAAACATTTGAGCAAATTGCACAGATGATTGAAAAAATTAAATTAGATGACAAAGTCTCTGTAACCTTAGATACATGCCATGCAAATGATGCTGGTTATGATATAAAAAATGATTTTGATGGTGTTTTAAATGACTTTGACCATGTAATTGGACTTGATCGACTTAAAGTTATTCATTTAAATGATTCAAAAAATCCTATGGGAAGTCACAAGGACAGACATGCAAATATTGGATTTGGAACGATTGGCTTTGATGCTTTAAATTATGTTGCACATCATGAACAATTACAAAATATTTCAAAAATTTTAGAAACACCATATGTTGGACCTGATAAAAAACATAAATATGCTCCATATGCATATGAAATTCAAATGCTGAAGAAACAAGAATTTAATTCAGACATGTTAGATGAAATTCTTAAAAATAAGGGAAAGTTAGTTTAGATTTTTTTGTTCGATAGTTATTTAAAAAGACTGATTTTATACAGTCTTTTTTTAATTGTTTATTTTTCAAGTCATCAATTTGGTTAAATATTATGAAGTTTAAATAATTAACTTTACATTAAATTGAAATATGGTATAGAATTACAATTAATATAAAATTGGGGGGATTTGGATGTTAGGAGGATTTGAACTTTATTATCCTGTAATAATGTCGTTTGTTTGGATAATAGGGTCTATTTTTTTTAATATGTGTGAAAAACAATTTGTAAAAAAAAGAACACATAAAGTAAACGATGGTCCTTCTGTTGAAATTTTTATGTCATGTTATAACGAGGAAGAAATGCTTCCATCATCAATTGAATCTTTAGAGAAAATTGAATATCAAAATTATAAGATTATATTGATTGATGATAAAAGTACGGATAATACTTTGAAGGTAATGAAAAAACTAGCAAAGAAATATCCTAATATTAAAATTAAAGCTCAAAAAGAGAACATGGGAAAAGCGATGGCTTTAAATTGTGCACTTAAGGAAAGTAAAGCTGATTACATTTTGTGTGTGGATGCAGATACTGAATTTGAAAAAGATTCTTTGAGCTATTTGGTTGCTTCAATTGATGCAGATGAAAAAATTGCTGCAGTTACTGGAAGACCAATTGTAAAAAATACTAATACTTTAATTGGAAAGCTGCAATTTTTAGAATACATTATGAATATTGACATGATTAAAAGGGCACAATCTTTCTTCTTGGGACATATTTTAACTGTTTCCGGTGTATTGACGTTATTTAGACGCTCAGCTTTAATTGATGTGAATGGATGGAGTACTGAAGCGATGACTGAAGATATAGATGTAACATGGAAACTATATGATAATGGTTATTATTGTACATATCAGCCACGTGCACTATGTAAAATTTATGTTCCTGGAACAATCAAAGGATTTGTACGACAAAGAGTTAGATGGGGCCGTGGCGGACTAGAAGTATTAAAAAAACATTTAAAAAAAATCATGTCATTATCATTTGGTCAAAAATTATTAGCAATAGATATGTGTTGCAGCTATTTATGGGTATTCGCTGTTTCATTTGCAATTGCCAAATTATTTTTTGAGTTTATTTATATGAAAAATTTACGAATAAACCTAGGAGCATTAGTGCTTTATTATGTTGTAACATTATTATTTTATTGGTATTCAAAATTTATCAATTTTAAAGTTGAATATATTAATTACAGGCATTATTGGCTGTATTTGCCTTTCTTTTTCTATGCATACTGGTTAAATAATATTGTAGTTGTATTTTCATCGTTTTATCATCTATTTGATGCAGTTAAATATGCTGCATGGGGTGCATCAGATAGGGGGAACAGTAAATGAAAACATTAAAAAAATGGTTTAGTTTCTTATGGTTAATTTTGGGAAATATTATACAAGTTTTTATTGTTTTGGTTTTTGTAGATTTTTTATGTAGAAAGTTTAATGAATGGCTAGTCGATTTTTATGTTTTGACAAATTGTAATTATAATTCATTTTATGATATGTTCCTGCTTCTCATCATTTCGCTTGTAACAGTATTATTTATTGCACTATCCAGATATATTTGGTTTATAAAACGTTACTTAAAGCGAATTTCAAATCAACGAGGAGAACGAGGAGTAAGAAAAAATCATGTTACAAAAAATTAAATATATTTTTGAACGTTACTGGCATTTAATTTTTATTTTGTTTTGTTTAATAATTATTATTTGTACTGGAGTTTCTGAATATAACTCACATGTAAATTATGAGCAAGCTCAAAAAGAGATAAGTAGTGGGAATTTAACTAAGAGAGAACTTCATAAAAATGGTATTTTAGTTTTATGTTATCATCGTGTTTCGCAATCAAATAAAAATTTTTCAACGCGGTTAGCACTTGATTTATCTAATAATGAACAGTTGCATGAATATACAGTGACAAAAAATCAGTTAAAAAATCAAATAAAGTTTTTCCAAAAAAACCATGTAAGAATTATTTCTATTCAAAAAGCCATACAGTTAATTAAAAGTAATAAAAAATTAACGCATAAGTATGTGGTTTTTACGTTTGATGATGTTGATCGTACAATTCTTGACAATGTAGATCCTTTATTTAAAGAAATGGGAGACTTGCCCTATACAGTTTTTATTGTTACAGGTAACACAGGAAGATATGATAACGGAACGGAATTAGCAACTTGGAAAGAATTAAAAAAAATTATTCATAACTCTAATGTAACTTTAGGTGTTCATACAAATAATATGCATTATTTATCTAACAATAAACCAGTTTTATTATATAAGAAAAATTATAATAAATTTGTCAGAGATTATAAAAAATCTGAAAAAGTAATTAAAAAGCATACGGGTAAAACTAGTCCTTATTTTGCATATCCATATGGAGCAGGAACACCTCGAGAACAAAGATATCTAGCAAAACATGGGATGTATACTTTTTCGTTACAGAATGGCATCATTGTTAGTGGACAAGATCTTTCTCAACCATTACCAAGAACAATGATTGACCCAAAGTCTTGGAAAAATGTTGTAGTTAAATGGGTAAAATATTAAAGTTATTGAGTAAATATTATCTATTATTTCATTAAAATTATAAGGCTAATTTTTTGTGTTTATGTTATTATAATTTAGGAATGTAAAAACAATTTAGTTAACTGATGTGGAAAGGTGAAATTAATGAAAATCGATATTGATAAGTATATTGCGCAACAACCAGCATTAGCTAATATTAAGGAACAAAAGCCAACTTTTTGGCCAAATCCAGATAGAGTTCCTGAAAATGAAATTTGGGATCATGAAGAGTTCGGATTAAAAGATATTGAAGCAGCAGAAGCTGATTTAGAACGTTATGCTCCTTTGATTGCTAAGATATTTCCTGAAACAGCTTCAACAGATGGAATTATTGAATCAAAATTGGAAAAATTAGATAAAATGCAAGAATTAATCGAAAAAAATCATGAATTCCATGGTGAGTTATTTATGAAGATGGATTCAGACCTTCCAGTTGCTGGTTCTATTAAAGCTCGTGGAGGAATCTATGAAGTATTAAAACATGCAGAAGATATTGCATTAGAAACAGGATTGTTGAAATCAAAAGAAGATGATTATACTAAGTTAGCAACTAAAGAAGCTAAAGAATTATTTTCACAATATAAAGTACAAGTTGGATCAACTGGAAACTTAGGTATTTCAATTGGAATTACAGCTGCTGCATTAGGTTTTGAAGCAATCGTTCATATGAGTTATGATGCAAAAGAATGGAAAAAAGAATTGCTTCGTAAAAAAGGTGCTGAAGTAAAAGAATACGATACAAACTTCAATATTGCATTGAAAAAAGGAAGAGCAGAGTCTGATGCTGATCCTAAGAGTTATTTTGTTGATGATGTTAAATCAACAACTCTATTCTTAGGCTATGCAACATCTGCAATTCGTGTAAAGAAACAATTTGAAAATCGCGGGATAACAATTGATAAAGATCATCCAATTTTTGTTTATAGCCCAGCAGGAGTTGGTGGCTCATCTGGTGGAACTGCATTTGGTATGAAAGCAGTATTTGGAGAAGCAGCACATGTATTTTTAATTCAACCAACTCATTGTCCAAGTATCCCATTAGGAATGGTTACAGGAATGAATAATGATGTTTCTGTGCAGGATATTGGGATTGATGGTAAGACAGAAGCTGATGGTTTAGCTTGTCCAAGTCCATCTGTATTTTCAGGTGATTATATGAAACCAATGTTAGATGGTATGTTTACAGTAGATGATGCAGATTTATTTAATTATTTACGTGATTTACATTCTTCTGAAGGATTTACAATTGAACCTTCATCATGCGCTAGTTTTGAAGGCCCAATTAAATTATTTGAAGATCCATTTGCTAAAGAATATATGAAAGAAAATAATTTAGATAAAATTCAAGACAATATTATTCATCTAACATGGGCTACAGGTGGTAGTATGGTGCCTGAAGAAATTAATGAACAAAATTTAAAAACATTCCTTTAATTCATAATAAAAAAGAGACCAATTGGTCTCTTTTTTTTATTTAAAAACAAGCAAAAAATCTTTGCATTTCTTAAAAATATTGGTGTATCAATATTTTTAAGAATAAAAAAGTACATTAATGCTATTTTATATTGAATTATTGATGTAATTTGTTGCAACCGATTACAACGGGTGTTATAAATATGGGTGTAAGGGATAATAAAAATAGGAGATGATTTTATGACAAGTCCAATTCATATTACATCTGAAATTGGGAAGCTTAAATCAGTGATTTTAAAACGACCTGGACATGAAGTTGAAAATATCACTCCAGATACAATGAAGAGATTGCTTTTCGATGATATTCCATATTTGCCAATCGCTCAAGAAGAGCATGATTATTTTGCAGATACTTTACGTGAAAATAATATTGAAGTTCTTTATCTTGAGAAACTGGCAGCTGAAGCAATTGAAAATCCTGAAGTTAAAGAAAAATTTCTTGAACAAATGATTTCTGAATCAGGATATCTCAGTGGGCCAATACATGATGCATTAAAAGAATATCTACTTTCATTTAATACATTAGAAATGGTTGAAAAGATTATGGCAGGGGTTCGTAAAAATGAAATTAACCTTACATATCGAAGTCTTCAAGAAATGGCAGAAGATTCGAATTATCCATTTTATATGGATCCAATGCCTAATTTATATTTTACACGAGATCCAGCAGCTTCTATTGGGGATGGATTATCAATAAATAAGATGACATTTAAAGCACGTCAACGTGAATCAATGTTTATGCAATATATTATTAACTATCATCCTCGTTTTGCTAATAAAGGATTACATGTATGGCGTAGTCGTAACCATCAATCACATATTGAAGGTGGAGATGAATTAGTTCTTAGCAATCATGTGTTTGCTATTGGAATTTCACAACGAACAACAGCAAACGCCATTGAAGATATTGCAAAACATTTATTTGAAGGAAATAAGTCTGATTTCGATACCGTGATTGCAATAAAAATTCCTCATAATCATGCAATGATGCATTTGGATACTGTTTTAACAATGATAGATTATGATAAGTTTACAGTTCATCCAGCAATTTTGACAAAAGGTGAAAAAGTTGATACATATACTATTCACCCTGGAAAAGAAAATGGTGAATTAGAAATTATTTATGATAATGACTTAAAGAAAGTATTAAAGAATGCATTAGGATTAGATGATTTAGATCTTATTCCAACTGGTAATGGAGATCCTGTCATTGCAGCAAGAGAACAATGGAATGATGGTTCTAATACACTAGCAATTGCTCCAGGTGAAGTAGTCACATACGATCGTAATTATGTATCAAATGAATTATTACGTAAGCATGGAATTTTAGTTCACGAGGTGCGTTCAAGTGAATTAGCACGCGGTCGTGGTGGTCCACGTTGTATGTCAATGCCAATTGTTCGTGAAGATTTAAAATAATAAGGATTTGAAAGGGAGAAATTTAAAATGAGTAAATTTACAAATGTATTTCAAGGACGTAGTTTTTTAGCATGTAAAGATTTTACACCAGATGAAATTAATTATTTGATTGATTTTTCATTACATTTGAAGGATTTAAAGGAAAGAAATATTCCTCATCACTATTTGGAAGGTAAAAATATTGCACTATTATTTGAAAAGACTTCAACAAGAACTCGTTCATCATTCGTTGTTGCAGCACATGATTTAGGAGCAAATGCTGAATTTATGGGTAAAAATGATTTACAACTTGGTAAAAAGGAATCTATTGAAGATACAGGAAAAGTTTTAGGTAGTATGTTTGATGGAATTGAATACCGTGGATTTGCTCAAAAGAATGTTGAAGAATTAGCAAAATATTCTGGTGTTCCTGTATGGAATGGTTTAACAGATGAATGGCATCCAACACAAATGATTGCTGATTTTATGACAATTAAAGAAAAATTTGGTCATATTAAAGGCTTAACATTAACATTTGTTGGTGATGGCCGTAATAATATGGCAAATAGTTTATTAGTTACTGGCTTAATGTTAGGTGTTAATGTAAGAATTTTAGCACCAAAAGAATTACATCCTGCACAAGAAATTCTTGATATTGCTGATAAGTTTGCTAAGGAATCAGGTGCTAAATATATTATTACAGATGACATTGATGAAGCTGTAAAAGGAACAAATGTAATTTATACAGATGTATGGGTATCAATGGGTGAAAACGATTGGGAAGAACGTGTTAAATTATTGAAACCATATCAAGTTAATATGGACATGTTTAAGAAGAGTGGTACACCTGATGACCAAATTATATTTATGCATTGTTTACCAGCATTTCATAATACAAATACAGAATATGGTAAAGAAATTCATGAAAAATATGGCTTGTCATGTATGGAAGTAACTGATGAAGTCTTTAATTCTAAATATGCTTGGCAATTTACAGAAGCAGAAAATCGGATGCACTCAATTAAGGCTATTATGGCCGCAACATTAGGAAACTTATATATTCCAACCGTAAAAATTAACAAATAAGGATTATAGTTTAAGGGGACGATTACAATGAGTAAAAGAATTGTAGTTGCTCTAGGAGGAAACGCTATTGTCACTAAAGATGGTACTGCAGAATCACAAATTCGTTCAATAAAGAAAACAATGGAAACCCTTGTAAAATTTATTGAAAATAAGGATCAAATTGTAATTACACATGGTAATGGGCCTCAAGTAGGTGACTTACTATTACAAGAAACGAATGGTAGTACAGTTGATAACCCTGCAATGCCATTAGACACAACTGTTGCAATGACACAAGGAAGCATTGGATATTGGATGCAAAAGAGTATGGATGAAGTTATTAAAGAAAAGCATTTAAACTCAAAGATTGCAACATTAGTGACACAAGTCGAAGTTAATGCAAATGATATGGCTTTTGAAAATCCTAGCAAACCAATTGGACCTTTTTATTCAGAGAATGAAATTATTCAAAAGAAGAAAGAGCATCCAGAATATACTTTCAAAGAAGATGCTGGTCGAGGATATCGGAGAGTTGTTCCATCACCAAAACCAATGAATATTATTGAAGCACCAATTATAAATGATTTACTTTCAGAAAATGTAATTCCTATTGCAGTTGGTGGTGGCGGTGTGCCAGTTATTCGCGAAGATAATGACATTTTGAAAGGTGTAGAAGCTGTAATTGATAAGGACTTTAGTGCAGCAAAATTAGCTGAAAGCATTAATGCTGATGAACTAATTATTTTAACTGCTGTAGATAATGTATTTGTAAATTACAATACTCCAAAACAAAAAGCATTAACAAACGTTTCTGTTAAAGAATTAAAAGAGTATATTAAAGAAAATCAATTTGCAGCGGGTAGTATGCTACCAAAAGTTCAAGCCGTAATTAATTTTGTAGAGAAAACTGGTAAAAAAGCAGTAATTACATCACTTAATAATGTAGAAAAATTGATTACTGGCGGAGTAGGTACAGTTATTACTAAATAATTAAGAAAATCGTCAGTTTAAAAACTGGCGATTTTTTAATGAGGTGAAAGAAATGGAAAACGAAAATAAGAATGGAATTAATACATTTGGATTAGCAGCATTAATTGTCAGTTCTGCCATTGGAACTGGAATATTTGGATTACCATCACAATTAGCTCAGGTTACTGGTCCAGGACCTGCTTTGATTGCATGGTTAGTATGTGGAATTGGGGTATTAGCATTAGTTTTGTCGTTAAATAACTTAGCAAAAAAAAGACCAGATATTGAATCTGGATTATTTGGATATGCAAATGCAGCATGTGGTCCTTTAGGTGAGTTTATGAGTGGATGGACATACTGGATTTCTGCATGGATTGGAAATTTAGCATTCGCAACTTTTTTGATGTCAGCAATTGGAAACTTTATTGGTGTTTTTAAAGGTGGACAGAATTTGCCATCTATAATTGCTGCAATTGTATTCTTATGGGTATTAACTTTCTTTGTAAATAATGGCGTTGAAAGTGCTAATTTTGTAAATACAATTGTTACGATCTGCAAAGTTATTCCATTATTCATGTTTATTATTTTGATTGCAATGTGTTTTAAATTTGGTGTATTTACACTTCATTTTTGGGAAAATTTTGCAAATAATATCCAAGCAACTGGCGTAGATGGAACTATTTTTGGTCAAGTTAAAAACAGTCTAATGTCAATTATGTGGGTATTTATTGGAATTGAGGGTGCATCAGTTTTATCTAGTCGTGCAAAATCTCAAACAGCAGCTAGTCAAGCTACTATTATTGGATTTATTTCATTAGTTGTAATTTATGTATTTTCAACAATTCTACCATATGGGGTTATGTCGCAACATGAATTAGCAACCGCTGCACAACCAGCAATGGGAAGTATTTTAAAGCTTGCCGTAGGTAAATGGGCAGCAACAGTAATCAATATTGGAGTTATTATTTCAACAGTTGGATCATGGTTATCTTGGACAATGCTTCCAGCAGAAACTACACGATTAATGTCAAAAGATAAAACATTACCTGCATCATGGGGAAAATTGAATCATAAAAATGCTCCTCAAATTTCATTGATTATTACTGCAATTTTACAAACTATTTTCTTATTTTCAATGCTCTTTACTCAATCGGCATATAATTTTGCCTCAACCTTAGCTGCAGCAGCAATTTTAGTTTCATATATGCTTGTTGGTATTTATCAAATGAAATATTCATACCAACATCAGGAATGGGGTCAATTTATTATTGGCATAATTTGTGCTGGTTTTGAATTATGTGCTGCTATTCTTTCAGGTTGGCAAGATTTACTTTTGCTTACAGTTTCATTTTTACCAGGATTTATTTTATACTATAAAGCTGCTAAAGAAGATAATAGGGAAGTTACAAAACGTGAAAAATTTGTTATTTTGATTACAAGTATTTTAGCAGTAATAGCAATTATATTTGTATTTACAGGTCAAATAAAGATTGGTTAATTAAGAAAGAAGTTAATTTTATGGGAGAAAAAGAAAAGATAAAACATAAAGTTAATTTAGGCGGCTTAGTTGGACTAATTGTTGGTGGAACAATTGGATCAGGTATATTCGCTTTACCATCTACAATGACTGAAGGAGCTAATCCTGCAGGAATTCTAATTGGATGGGCGATAGTTGCATTAGGAATGTTTTCTTTAGCAACAGTATATCGAAATTTGACTTTGCAACAACCAGAAATAGATGATGGGATATACGGTTGGAGTAAACATATTTTTGGTAATGTTGGTGGCTTTATTGCAGCATATGGTCATGGTGCTGGTGATGCAATTGGCAATGCTAGTTACTTAACGGTTTTATTTTCAGCATTTGGTAGTTTTACAATTTTTAGTTTTTTTGGGAATGGAACAAGTTGGCCTGCGATAATTGTAGCATCCATTTTGTTATGGACAATTGTTTTTTTAGTATTAAAGGGAGTTCATACGGAAACATGGTTAAATAATATTACTACAATTGCAAAAGTCATCCCAATTGCAATGTTTTTAATTTTAGCAGTATTAAATTTTAGACCTCATATTTTCATGTCACATTTTGCAAGTGAAGCAGTATTTAATATTAAAGTTGGGCATTATCAAAATATTTCGATTTTTGATCAAAGTAAAAATGTTTTATTGGCTGCAATGTGGACGCTTATTGGAATTGAATCAGGAACAATCTTTGCAACACGAGCAAAAAAGTTATCTGATGTGGCAAAATCAACTTCAATTGGTTCACTAATAGTTATAATCCTCTTAGTTGGAACAAGTATTTTATCTTTAGGATTAATGTCTCCGAAAGAGATTACAACTTTGCATGCCCCATCTATGGCGGGATTAATGGAGCATATGGTTGGTAATTGGGGAAGTTGGTTAATAAATATCTGTTTAATAATTTCAGTTTTAGGTGCTCTAATTGCATGGGTAAATTTAAGTGCTGAAGAGGTTCGTTTAGCGGGAAGAGGGGGTTCAAGTACAAAATGGCTGAATGGATTAAATAAAAATGAAGCTCCTGTTCATGCTATTTATATAACTGCAGGAATTACACAGGTTCTAATGATTGTCGCTGGTGTTTATTCTGCAGGATATGATGTTTTGTTGAAATTTTCTACATCTCTTTCTATTGTTCCATATTTAATGGTTTCGCTTTATGCATTAAAAAGCGTCATTTGTGGGATAGGTTTTAATAATAGTTCATTTAAAGAGCGTTTTAGCTCAGGAATTTGGGCACTTATCTCTACGTTATTTACTGCTTTTATGATTTATGGTGCAGGTTTAAAATACTTATTATTAGCCGCAGTGGTTTGGATCTCAGGTTTTCCTCTTTATTGGAAAGGAAAAATAGAAAAACACGAGAAGTGGAATAAGATAGAATTAATCGTTTGGATTTTAATTTTTATTATGGCTATAAGTGGTTTAATAGGATTATTTACAGGTTCTATTATTTTTGATTAAAAAGATGACCAAATATTGGTCATCTTTTTTAATTAAATTTAAAATTATCATATTTAAGTTTGATTTGAATTTTTTTCCACATTAATATTTCAATTATAAATGAAATTATTTCAATAATTAGTAAACTAGACCAAACACCTATAATTCCGCCAATATGTGCCATTGGTAATATTACTAATAATGGTAAAATATAACCTCGAATAATTACCATAAAAATAGAGATTCGTGAATTATTAATCGCTGAGAAAAAAATATTAAATACTACATTTAAGCTAGAAAATAATAAACTAATTAATAGAAGTTTAATTCCTTGTGTAGCCATAGTAACTACCGTATTATTTGAAGCGGCATTAAAAAAATCAATAATTATATTTGTATTAAATATTACAAATAGTAAACAGATAATTCCTAAAAATTCTGCAATTATCAATCCAAAGCGTAATCCAAATCTTATATTTATAAAATTACGTTTGGCATATTGATGACTTACAATAGGTTGAATTCCTTGAGCAACTCCTGTAAATAAAGCTAGTGCTACTAAAAGTACATTTGCTGCAATTCCATATGCAGCTACAGCATCATTTCCACTCACTGTTAAAAATACCCAATTATAAATAAATATACCAACACCAGTACTTAATTCAGTTAAAAAAGAAGGTAATCCTATATTAAATACTTTAAATAACCTTTTTATGTTCAAATTTGTTTTAATGAATTTTAAATTATTATTTTTGGATTTAAAATGAGGTAATGTTATGAGTATACTAATTATAGGCGAAAAACTTGTAGCAAAACCTGCACCATACATACCGTAATTTAATTTGATAATTAAAAGCCAATCTAAAAAAATATTTGAAAGACTAGAAATAATCATTGCAAACATAGCTATTTTAGTTCCAAAGTCATTTCTTATGAAACTTAATATTAAATTGTTAAAAACAAAAAATGGACCAAATAATAAAATAATTTTAATATATTCTAATGTATATCTAAACGTTGATTGATCTGCGCCAAGTAAATAAGCAATTTTTTCAGGAAACAAAACACCACAAAGCATAAAAAATAAGCCTAAAATAATTCCAATAATAAAAATTTGTGTATAGATTTCCTGTGCCTTTTTTTATTTTTTAAATAATAAAACGTAAAAAGTGTGCCACCGCCCATTCCGAGTAAAAGTCCTAAACCTTCCATTATATTAAAAAGTGGCATGCTAAGATTCATAACAGCAACACCTAATACGCCAATACTTTTAGCAACAAAATAACTATCAGCAAGTACATAAATTGATGCACCAACTGTACTTAAAATTCCTCTAAATACGTATTTAGATAGTTCATTAGATAAAGATTTTTCTATCCCCATTTTATTTTTACTCCTCCTATCAAAGAAATTGTTCTTTACTATTATTGTAACAAAAAGGACAATAGAAATATGAAAGAAGGTAATTTTTATGAGGCACATGAAAATGATTTCATCAAAAACGAATCAAAAGTTTGAAGTTAAAAATGATTCTGGAAAAATGATTTTTGATAGTAGTGAGCCAAAATCTGCTGGAGGGAATGGTAAATATCCTAGGCCAACTGAATTACTTTTAGGAGCATTAGGTTCATGTTTGAATGTAACTATTTGTTCAATAGCGGAAAGAGAAGGATATAAAATAGATTCTTTAAAGGTAATAATTTCAACTGATGTTGAGACAAAAGGAGTTATAAATGAACAAATAAAAGATGGATTTTATAATATGAAAATTAAATTTGATATGCAAAGTAATATTCCCGTTTCTAAACAAGAACAATTTTTACAAAAATGCTTAACTGCATGTCCTGTACATTCAGTTGTTGAAAATCCTACAAATATTGAATGGGATTACTAAAAAGGAGACCAAATGGTCTCCTTTAATTTATGATATAGTGTGACGCCATTTGTAATCAGAAATTGCACGTGCAACAACTAATCCTAATTGTAAAAAAATTATTATCATAATAGATTTAACTAACCAGCTGATTCCGGAAATAAGTGATAAATTTCCAATATCATAGATTGCTCGATACATATATAAACCTGGTACCATAATTACAATTGATGGTACTGTAATAGAAATTCTTGGATCACCATTCTTTAATTGAATAATTGATGCAAGAATTCCAGCACACAAAGCACCAACAAATGAAGCCGCAGCAGGAGGGATAGAAGTAAAGTCAATTAATTCTAACCGGAATGTATTTGCAAATGCTCCAACAATACTTGCTAAAAATGCCATTTTAGGAGTGCTATTAAACATTAATGAGAAGCCAAAAACGCCAATGAAACTTGCTGGAATACGTAGAATAAAAGTGATAAACGGTGTTAAATTTAATGGAGCAAAATTTGATGGTTTTAAATTAATATAAAAAGCAATAATCCATGCAACTAATGATGCTATTGATATAACCATTAATGCATATGCGGCTCTTTCTAGTCCAGAATGCATATCTAATTTGGCAATATCTAATCCGCTAGTAATGAAAGGAAATCCTGGTACAACAAATAGCATTGCACCAATATATCCAGCTTCGTGTTGGATAGATAAGTGAAAAGAAATTTCTAACAAATAGAAAACGATTGCGTATGAAATGCATGCAGTAGTAACACTAGAAATAATACCTAACAAACTAATCAAATTATGTTTACCAATTATTTGTCTAATGTAGTTTCCTAAAGTTGCAGCAATTAAACTGCAAAACATCTCAATAATTCCACCTCCAAGCAAAAAAACGAAGGCACTACAAGCTAGTCCTGCAGCTAAAGATAAAGTAAATTTTGAATAATTATTAGAAGAACGATTTATTTTTTTTAACAATGAACATACTTCTGCTACAGTTAAGTCAGTTCCATGTAATTGAAAAAAGTTAACAAAATCTTCCAAATCATGTAATTTAACCATGTTAATGCCTGTTTCAGATAGTGTAAGTGTTTGTGAGCAAGAATTACATTTTTCATAACAAGTGTAATTAATAGAAACTAATCCAATATCTGCAAAACAGCGAATATTTAATACTTTTGCAATAGAATTCATTGATTCTCGAACTCTCCATGCGCCTGTTCCACAAGAGAGCATCATAATTCCAATTTTTCCGATAAAATTTGTTTTATATTTTAAACCAGCATTTGTAATCAATGTTTTATTTGATACATTTGGTTGTATTAAATAATCTTTAACTAATTAAAAAACTTCCTTAATTATTTTAATTAATTTATAAATTATAACATATAATAAAAATGAGATTTAACAATTATTATTGTTAAATCTCATTTTTACTAGAATCCATAATTTGTAATTTTTGCTAATAATTTTTTACCCTCTTGATTACTTTTTCGAAAAGCTTCACCAAGTTCAATTGATTTATCAACGATTATTGATTGAGCATCAATAACTTTATATGGATGATTACCTGCTAATTCTTGCGCTAATGATAGTTCGGTACACCCTAATGTAATAACATTACATTTATATTTATCATGCATTTCTTTAAGGATGCTGTGATATAAATTAGCATTAACATCATTTTTATCTTTAATATAATCATAAATCAAACTCATTGTTTTATTTTGAAGATTTTTATCTCCTGTAATACATTCGACACCAATTTTTTTAAATGCATTTTGATATATTTGATCTTTTAATGTGCCAGCAGTAGAAATTAGACCTACTCTTTTTTCATTAGGGTATTTTTCTTTAAATTCTTTAACTGCAATCTTTAACATATGAAGTATAGGTACATTCGTTGCAGCTTGAAATTGGTCATAAAAATAGTGTGCAGTATTACAAATAATTAACATAAATTCAGGATGTAAAGAACTTTGTTGTTTAATATCTTCTATTAAGACAGGTAAAAAATTAGGTTTATTATGATCTAAAATATATTCTGTTCTATCAGGAACCGTTGCGTGATTAACCAAAATATAATTTAAATAGTCTTGATCTTTTTGAGCATGTGTTCTTTTATTAAGTAATCTAACATAACTTTCTGTTGCCATTGTTCCCATTCCACCTAAAACAGTAAAAAATTTTTTCATGTTAAAAAACCTCCTTAAATGATTTGAATAATTTTTATTCTGTGATAAGAGTAATTCAATTGTATTAGATATGAAAGAAAGGATTATTTGCTTTGTTAAGTTTGATTTTTAAAGTAAATTTATTGAAATGTATGACAATGGTATTACACTAATCATGTAAGGAATTAATTAAGTTTTAGGAGGTTGTATTATGACAGATGTAAAAAAAGAAAAAGCATTAGAAAAATTAGGAGCATTTGAAATTGCTTTTAAGATGTTAATTTTAGCTAAAAATAATGATAAACAAAATGTATTTTTAAATGCTGGTCGCGGAAATCCTAATTGGATTCAAACTATTTCTCGTGCTGCATTTGCACGGTTAATACAATTTGGAATTAAAGAATCAAAAAGAACAATTTCTGATAAAGATTTGGCTGGATATACTGAAGAAAATGGGATATATGAAAGATTAGAAACCTTTTTACAACCAGATGAAAATAAAGAAGATAAATTTTTATTAGATTGCGTAAATTATGTAAATAATAAGTTTAATTTTAATAAGGATGATTTTGTTAAGGAATGGATTGATGGCGTATTAGGTAACAACTATCCTGTACCTAGTCGAATTTTAAAATATACAGAAAAAGTAATTAATGAATATTTGGATTCTATTTTATATCATAATAATTCTAATCCAGATTTAAAAAATAATACAGAATTGTTTGCTACAGAAGGAGCTACTGCTGCTATTGTATATATTTTTAATTCATTAAAGGAAAATAAGTTAATTCATCCAGGAGATAAAATTATAATTAATACACCAATTTTTACGCCATATATTGAAATTCCAGAATTGGCAGACTATGATATGGATGAAATCGATTTACGGTCAAAGGAATGTAATAATTGGGAATTAGATCCAGAAGCAATAAAAAAATTACAAGATCCTAATATCAAAGCTTTATTTTTAGTAAATCCTTCTAACCCAGGGTCAGTTGCACTTGATCAAAAGGCTCTAAAAGCAATAAAAAAGGCCGTAGAGATTAATCCAAATTTAATGATTATAACAGATGATGTATATGGTCCATTTACAGAAAAGTTTGAAAGTGTATATACAGTGGCTCCACATAATACTCTATTAGTTTATTCATATTCTAAACTTTTTGGTGTAACTGGTTGGAGAATAGGTGTTATTGCGGCAAATAAAGTTAATATATTTGATAAATTAATTTCAAAATTGCCAGAAAATGAAAAAAAAGAATTATTTACTAGATATCGTCATGTTGTATTAAAACCTGAAGAAATGAAATTTATTGATAGGATGGTTGCAGACAGTCGTGCAATTGGCTTATATCATACATCAGGATTATCTACTCCACAACAAATAATGTTAAATTTATTCTCACTTGCTCATTTAATTAATGAAGAAAAAGATGGGAAAGATCGCGATCACTATATTGAAGAAGCTAAAAAAATAGTTACAAAGAGATATGATGATTTGCATAAGGGATTATCTGTTAAAGAGTTTAATGATCCATCAAATGCACGTTATTATTCTTTAATTGATATTTATGAATTAGCAGAACAATATTATGATAAAGATTTTTCAAACTGGTTAAGAAATAATTTTGAACAAATAGACTTTTTAATGCAATTATCTAAGAAAAATGGTGTGGTATTAATGGATGGTGTTGGTTTTGGATCAAAGCCTGGCGTATTAAGAGTTTCACAGGCTAATCTTCCAAATGAAGATTATGCAATGATTGCTCGTCAAATTCGAGATTTAATGGAAGATTATCACAATCAATATTTAAAACGTCAGAAATAATATGAGGTGAAAAATATGTGGAAGAATTTTATTGATTTTCTTACATCCAATCCATCTATTGCTATATTTGTTTGTTTAGGATTTGGATATTTAATTGGTAGAATACATTTTAAATCTTTTACTGTTGGATCAACAGTAGGAGTATTAATTATGGGATTATTAGTTGGACAAATAACTAATTTTGATATACCTGATATTGTAAAAAATATTTTCTTTGATTTATTTATCTTTACAATTGGTTATGAAGTCGGACCAGCGTTTGTAAGAAGTTTTAAAAAAAATGGTATTAGATTAATGATAGATGGAGTGTTTTTTTCTGTCATAGCATTTATTTTTGCTTTAATACTATTTAAGATTTTCCATGTTGGTCGAGGAGAAGGAGCTGGCATTATTGCTGGCGCTTTAACACAATCAGCTGTAATTGGAACATCAGCATCAAGTATAAACACTTTAAATATTTCCCATGCTGCAAAAGTAATGATGAATTCTCAAGTAGCAATAGCTTATGCGATTACTTATGTGTTTGGGACAGCTGGTGTAATTATTTTTATAAAAGATATTGCACCTAAAATTTTACGCGTTGATTTAAAAGAAGAAACAAAAAATGTAATAAAAAAATTGCACTATGTAGGAGATTCAAATAAAAATAATTTTAAAAATAATCCTATTGTGGTTCGAGCATTTAAAGTTGCATCTGATGCAAAAATTGCAAATTGGACAGTTAATAAATTTGAAAAAAAATATCAAAATCAAATAGTTATTGAAAAAATTATTGACTCACAAAATAAGGAAATTAAATTTAATAACAAAACAATAATAAAACCTGACATGATTATTTCATTAGTTGGGAATGTAGATAATTTTATAAATTCAAAAGAATATGCTGGAACAGAAGTATTTGATGACACGTATCGAAAAGTTAATATGACAAAGAAAGATATTAGGTTAACAAATGTGTTTAATATTTCTGCTTTAAGAGATTTAGTTCAAAAAGGAATAGTTATTACTCAAGCTCTAGATGAAACTGATAAAAAGTTCACTGATTTTTCTAAACTGAAAAAGGGAGATAAAATATCAGTTCTTGGACCTGAAAAATCAATTGATAACGTTATTGATGATTTAGGATATGCTTGTGATGAAGGAACAGTTACTGATGTAAGCTTTTTATCAATTGGCATTATAATTGGTATTTTGATTGGATCAATTATAATAACTATAAAGGATGTTCCACTCACATTAGGTGCTGGTGGAGGTGCTTTATTTGCCGGACTATTCTTTGGATGGTGGCAAGATAAAAATCCTAAAATTGGTAATATACCATCCTCTGTGCGTTGGTTACTAAAAAGTTTAGGATTAAATTTGTTTATTGGATGTGTTGGATTAAGTGCAGGATCAGCATTTGTGCCAGCATTAAAACAAATGGGATGGGGTGTACTATTAATAGGCGCTGTTGTTTCAATTTTCCCATTTTTAGCAACTTTATTATTTGGTAAATATATACTTAAATTAAATGCAGTGGATAATATTGGTGGATTATGTGGTAGTGGAACAATTACAGCTGCTTTGAATGCTGTGACAGAACAAGAAAAAAGTAGTGTGTTTGCTTTATCCTATACACCAACTTATGCAATCGGTAATATTTTAATTACTGTAATGGGACCATTAATAATTGCATTGTTATAAATAATAAGTGCTTGACTACTAGTCAAGCACTTATTATTTATAATTTTAAAGTAAGGGATGATTAAAGTGAATAAGAAAAGTAAAGAAATTAAAATTAGCCCATTCTCAGCATTTTTATTAGGTGTTGATGGAATGGTAGGTTCGGCAATTTTTTTGCTACCAGGAAGTTTATATTCTAAGGCTGGAAATGGTTTAATTTGGTTATTGGTTTTATCAGGTATTTCAGCACTATTTTTAGCATTATGTTATGCAGCGTTATCAAGTGAAACAAAACAAAATGGAGCTGCTTGGTTATATGCTTATAAAGAGTTTGGACGTTTTGCTGGCTTTGAAGTTGGATTTTTTACATGGTTACAAGGTGTAGCAACTATTTCTACTGAAACTGCAGCATTCTTAACCTCTATGCGCTTATTGGTTCCTGCACTTTCAAATAAATTAGTATACAATTTAAGTGGATTATCGATAATTTTAATTATTGCAATTATTGGGCTATTAGGAGATAAAGCTTCAAGTATCGCAGATAACATAGCAACGTTTTTGAAAATTGGCGTATTATTAATTTTTATTTTTGTCGGAATTTGGTTTATCCATAAAGTAAACTTTGTTTCAGATACACACTACTCATTGAGCTCAATGAATAATGCTTTTAGTAATGCATTTTACATGTATATGGGATTTGCTTTTTTACCAGTTGCAGCTGCTCAAATGAAAAATCCTAAAAAAAATTTACCAAGAGAATTAGTAGCGGTTATTGTTTCAGTGAGTTTAATTTATATTGCTACAGTTTTTGTTGCAATTGGAATATTAGGGCCATCAATAGCACATAGTAGTGTTCCTTTAGCAATTGCTTTTGGTAAACATTTTGGTACATGGGGGAAAATTTTAATAACAATTGGGACTGTTGGCTCTGTTCTTGGTGTTGCAATATCATTATCATTTAGTACGCCATATGTTGCATCTTCATTAGCAAATGAGCATCATTTACTACCAAGATTTTTTGGTAAAAAATCAAAAGACGGGTCGCCATATGTTGCAATCATTATTACTACAACTTTGTGTATGTTGCTAGTCTTAAGTGGAAGTTATCTATTTTTAGTACCTGTTACAATTATTATTTCTCTTGTTCAATATTTTTCTACTTCAATTGTAATGTTTAAAAAGCAATGGGAAAAACACAAACATCCAGAAAAAGAGAATGCAGGATCATTTAATTTGCGTGGTGGTATTTTAGTTCCATCAATTTCAATTTTAATTTGCTTGTATATTCTGTTAAATTTAAAATTAAAAGCAATTCTTTTAGGAGGAATTGCATTACTTTGTGGAATTGTATTATACTTTGTTGATAAGAGTATTGAAAAACATATTTCAAAAAGGGATGCAGTTCAAAAAAATGGAACAAGTAAATAAATCTAAAAATGAGATTAGAAAAGAAATTCTATCTAAATTAAATAATTTAGATAGAAAAAAACGTAAACTAGAAACAGATTTACTAATTTCAAAAACGCTAAATTCAGAAGAAATAATAGACTCTGTTACAATTGGAATCACATTAAGCAAGTATCCTGAAGTCGATACGCATAATTTGATTAGTATGCTATGGAATTTAGGAAAAGAGCTTTATGCACCTGTAATGAGATTAGGTCATCGAATGGACTTTGTTAGATTAGATGAGCATACTCAGTTTAAAACAAATAAATTTGGTATTTGTGAACCAGTATGGCAAGAATCAAAAATTAATAATCAACCTGATGTGATTATTGTTCCTGGCGTAGGCTTTTCATTAGACAATAATCAGCGCATTGGTTTTGGAGGCGGTTATTATGACCGCTTTTTGCACTCATTTTACGGTAAAAAAATTTCATTAGCATTACATGAGCAAATTATTTATAATGATAAATGGCTAATTGAAAAGACTGATATTCCTTTAGATAAAATAATTTACTAATGTGAGGAGAGAAATTTAGGTGGCAGTTTGGATTGCAATTGTAGCAATGGCAATAATTATCTTTGTATTGGCAATTTTCTATTTAGTTAATTCTGTTCACAGATACGGAAAATGGATTACACCAGTTTTGATGATTATTATATGTTTACTTATTGGAATTATAGGTGGAATTAAAATTTATAAATTATCAATGCAAAATACTAATGATCAACTTAAGGAAAATACTGTTGTAAGAACAAGTTCTTCTAATGTGAAAATAAAAAATGGCTTACAAAGAATTGATGAGGGAAGTAAAGTTGAAAACAATCAACAATTAGCATTAAAAAATTTGCAAAAAAGTTTTGAAAATGTTGGTACTATTAGTTTTAATAAGGAAAATAAAACTTATTTCATAACACCTACTTCATCACAAAATATAGAAGCAATCAATTATGTATTAGAAAATCATAATAAAGCTGAAGAATGTGGATATACGGAGTTAACAAATAGTATTTTAGAAACATCAACTCAAATTCAAAACGAAATTGGCAAAGGATATACTTTATCGTTACTTAAACCTAATAGTGATGAAATAATTTATTCTGCACAAGATGGAAAGGTTTTAATTAACGTAGTCAAATAGGAGAGAAAATTAATTTTGTATTTTTATGCTAGAAATGATACGGATAAAATACCGGGAGTTAAATTAAATGAAAGTGTTTCTAAAAATACTTTCGATATTACAAGTTGGAGTTTTGAAGAATACACAGCTTCAAATGGACATAAAGCTTGGATTTTTATAAATCGTGCATCACTTTTACCCTTTATAATTTTTAATGTTGAAACATATACTAAAGATGAATTTATTGATGAATTTGCAACAATTATCAATCAAATTAATAATACTTTGTGTGTTGAAAAGTTTAAATCAAGTGAATATGTTAAATTTATTCGTAATTCAACTATTGAAGTATTTAGAGATGATACGGATTTTTCAGATGTATTTGCAATGTTAGAAGCTAATATTGAGCATATGCCTGATATTGATGAAATATTTAAAAATGATGAATTCACAGCTTTGAATGCATTATTTGCATGTTCGTCAATTCGTAGAAATGATACGAGATTTAAAGATTTTTTATGTAAAGATAATGCTGTAAGTTCATATTGTTACAAATTATCAAACTCGTTTGTAGTACATGCACATGAAGACTTTTCAAATGCTGAAATAAAAGCTCAATGGGAACCTTTTTCAAAATGGCATGAGTTAGATGGAAAAAAATCTATGAATAAATCAGAAGAAAAAGAATTTATGAGTGGTGTTTTAGAAAATAACTCAAAAATGTTTTTACAATTTTCTGATTATTTAACTAATGAATGTAAGAACAGCCCTAGTGAAATAAAGCAAAAGATGACATATGTAATTGATTATGTTTTTTATTACTTATTAGAATCATTACATCAAACAGTTGTATATGATTTAACTGCTATCCAATCATTTTTTATTAGTTTAGCAATAATTCGATATCAAAAAAATAAAGAAGAAGAATTTGTAGTAGATGCAATTAAGGAATTATATGAATTCTTAAATAAAACAGGTGAATTATCAAAAGAAGATTTAACTATTATTATAAGTGAAACAAATGAATTAATTGAATTAATTAAATTATATAAGACGAATCAACATATGGATTTTAATGAATAAACCTGATTAGATGATTTTTAAATGTAATATTTATATAATATTAGGTATAAATGATTTATTATTAATAATTAGGAGGTTAGTTGGTTGACAGAATTAAAAAATGTTGAATTAGAGTATCGAATTACAGAATCTAATTTGGAGCCAGCTTTATTTGGCATTAATGATGGATATTTACACTTATTAGAAGAGAGTAAAAATGTTGAAATACGTCCATTCGGGGATAATTTGAAAATAATTGGACAAGAAGAATCTGTTAAGGCAACTATCAAAATTATTGAAGAGTTAATTGATTTATTAAAATCTGGGGTTTCAATTAGCGAGGCAGATATTGTTTCTGCTGTAAAAATGGAAGAAAAGGGTACATTAAAATATTTACCTGATTTATATACAACAACACTTTTACGTGATCGTATGGGAAAACCAATTCGCCCTAAAAATTTTAGTCAGCGTCAATATGTTCAAAATATAAAATGTAATGATTTAACATTTGGCATAGGGCCTGCCGGAACAGGTAAAACATACTTAGCGGTTGTAATGGCAGTAGCAGCTCTTAAGAAAAAGGAAGTTGAGAAGTTAATTCTAACACGTCCAGCAGTTGAAGCAGGAGAATCTTTAGGCTTCCTTCCTGGAGATCTAAAAGAAAAAGTTGATCCATATTTACGACCAATATATGATGCATTATATGCAATTCTAGGTACTGAACATACTGAGCGTTTAATCGAACGAGGTGTGATTGAAATTGCTCCATTGGCATATATGCGTGGTAGAACTTTGGAAAAAGCATTTGTAATTCTTGATGAAGCTCAAAATACCACACGTGCTCAAATGAAAATGTTCTTGACCCGATTAGGTTTCGGCTCTAAGATGATTGTCAATGGCGATAAATCTCAAATTGATTTACCTAAAGGACATCAGCAAAGTGGATTAGTTGATGCAGAACGTCTGTTACAGAATTTGCCACACATTGGCTTTGTTCATTTTGATGCAAAAGATGTTGTTCGTCATCCAGTAGTTTCAGAGATTATCAAAGCATATGAACGTGGTGCATCGAAAGCTGATGAAATATTAGATAATACTGCAGAAAATAAGGATGATTAATAAATGGATTTACAAATTATTGATGAGACAAATCAAGTTTCACAACATCAATTAGATCTTGTGAAAGGAATTTTACATTGTGCAAGTGAATATTTAAATCTTCCTGAAAATACAGAAATGTCAGTTACGCTTATGAATAATGAACATATTCACCAAATAAATAAAAAATATCGAGGTATTGATAAGCCAACTGATGTTATTAGTTTTGCAATGGAAGAAAATGGCGATGAATCCGATATTATTTTACCTGATGATTTTAATTTTGATGTCCCAAAAAATATTGGAGATTTAATGATTTCAATGGATAAAGTTAAAGAACAAGCTGAATATTTAGGCCATTCAGAAGATCGCGAATTGGGATTTTTAACTGTGCATGGTTTTCTTCATTTGAATGGATACGACCACATGAGAGCTGAAGATGAAAAAGAAATGTTTGGTTTGCAAGAAGAAATTTTAGATGATTATGGACTTCAAAGGTAATTTTTCTAATGAATGGAAAAATCGAAAGTTTTATCATTCTTTAAAACATGCTTGTGAAGGGATAATAACTGTATTTAAAGAAGAAAGAAATTTTCGATTTGAGTTAATCTGCTTATCATTGGTCGTTATTGTTGGATTAATTTTCCATTTATCAAGTTCAGAATGGTTATGGATTTTGGTTACATCTACAATTGTTTTGGCTGCAGAAGCAACAAATACATCAATTGAAAATTTAACAGATTTAGCAAGTGATTTAAAACCAAATCCATATGCTAAAAAAGCTAAGGATATTGCCGCTGGAGTTGTTTTGATTTCTGCTATATTTGCAATTTTAGTTGCAGTAATTATTTTTATTCCTAAAATTTTAAATTTTATAACAAATGTGAGGTAGAAAATGGAAAATAAAGATTTTCATTCTGGTTTTGTAGCAATTATTGGGCGTCCAAATGTAGGAAAATCAACTTTTTTAAATAGAGTTGTTGGTGAAAAAGTTGCAATTATGAGCGATAAGGCTCAAACTACAAGAAATAAAATTCAAGGTATTTATACGCGAAAAGATGCTCAAATTGTATTTATAGATACTCCAGGTATTCATAAGCCCCATAGTCAATTAGGTGATTTTATGGTGCAATCTTCTCTTTCAACGTTGAATGAAGTTGATGCAATTTTATTTATGGTAAATGCAACTCAAAAACGAGGAAGAGGCGACGATTTCATCATTGAACGTCTAAAAAAAACAAAGAAACCTATTTATTTGGTGATCAATAAGATAGACAAGATACATCCAGATAAATTATTTGAAATCATTGAAGATTATAAAGACTTATTAGATTTCAAAGAAATTTATCCAATATCTGCATTACAGGGAAATAATGTTCCAGAACTAATCGATAATTTAATTAAAGATTTACCTGAAGGCCCACAATATTATCCTGAAGATCAAGTAACTGATCACCCTGAACGCTTTATTGCCGGCGAGTTAATTCGTGAAAAGGTTTTGCAACTTACTCGTGAGGAAATTCCCCATTCTGTTGCAGTTGTTGTAGATAGAATCAAACGTGAGAATGATGAAAAGATTTTAGTTCAGGCAACAATTATAGTTGAACGTAATAGCCAAAAGGGTATCATAATCGGTAAAGGCGGTAAAATGTTAAAAGAAATTGGGACACGTGCTCGAAAAGATATCGAACTTATGCTTGGTGATAAAGTTTATTTAGAATTATGGGTTAAGGTTCAACCAAATTGGAAAGATAAAAAAGCCGATTTAGCTGCATTTGGATATAAGCAAAGTGATTATGAATAAAAAAAAGAGGTTATTAACCTCTTTTTTTTATTTGTTTTCAGCAACTAATTCTTTTAAACGTGATAAATGCTTATCTAAATTATCATATGTTTGGTCTATTACTTTAATTAAAGTTGAATCTTGATTACCTAGAGAACGTTCAGTACGTAAAAATTGGATTAATGCAATAATATCTGCAAGTTTAATAATAACTCCAATCAAATCACCTTGTTCTTCATGTTCACGTAAGCGAGTAAATTCTTCTTTTATTTCAGGAAAATATTTATTAATCGCAAAATCTTCAGCTTTATCAAGCATTTGTTTGAGTCCTGGAACTTGATATTTTACATTACTTGGAACATCAGATGATGAGGATTCTGCTATATCATGAATTAATGCTTCAATAGTAATTTCGCCACATAATTCACTGTTTAAATTTAAATTTTTAGCAATTTTAAAAGCATAAAAAGCAACAAAGAAACTATGTTGGGCAATATTTTCAGCTTTAATTGTAGTAATTGTTGATTGTCGGTGTACGCTATTCATTGATGCTAATTTTTCATTAATGATAGTATTTATAAATTCATCCATATTCTTTTTTTCCATTTTAAAGCCATCCCTTCATGATTATTCTTTTAGTTTTTGATGATACACTTTGTAACATTACATTGCAAATATTAATGACGAACAGAACGATGATTTGTATGATTTTTGATTTTGTGTGTTTGCAATTTATATCGTTGATTATTAGTTTTAAAATTAATTTTAAAGTGCTTCATTTTCCCACAAAAGATATGGTTAGTTGTGCGAATATTTAACCATGATTTCATTGAATCAATCATGGTGTTTAATTGAGCTGTGATCATTTTTTTCATTTAATACTGCTAAATAAATATTGTTCCTTAATTGATTTAATAGCTTTTGATGATAATTTATTAATTCAATTGTTAAAGGTGCATTTCGATATTTATTAAATAATTTTTCTATAATAAGCATTGCATCCTTTGCATTTTTAGGTTGTACGTATCTATTGTTATTATTCATAATTACTTATTACCTCTCTATAATCAGTTTACTCCAAAAGTTTAATTTTAGTTATATAGTATTCAAAATGTGTTAATATAAAGGCAGTCAGAAAGAAAAGAGGACTACTATGTTTCATAAAATCGCAATTTTTTCAGATGTGCATGGAAATTATACTGCACTTAAAGCAGTATATGAAGATATGAAGGATCAAGATGTGACTGAATCATGGTTTATGGGTGATCTGTTTGCACCAGGTTCAGGAGCACAAGATCTATGGGATTTAATGCAAAAAATAAATCCGTCAATTTATTTGCGAGGAAATTGGGATGATTTACTTATTAAGGGAATTGAAGGACGATTAATTCCTGAAAAACCAAGTAAGATATATATGGCAAAGTTGGCTCAAGATTTAGGAAGTAAATTAGAGTCAAATGTAATTCAAATAATGAAAAGTTGGCCAATTCGTTTAGTTACAAAAGTAAATAATATGTCAATTGCTTTAACTCATAATTTGCCTGACATTAATTTTGGACAGCAGTTATATCCAACTTTACCAACAGAAAGTTTTAATAAGTTATTTATCGAAGATGATCTAGATATTGCAATATACGCACATGTTCATCATCCAATAATGCGTTACAGTAGTGAAGAACAATTAGTTTTGAATCCGGGGTCAGTAGGTCAGCCATTTTTTAAGCATCAAAAATTACAACAAGATCTTCGTGCAGAATATTTAATATTATCAATTGATGATGATGGTGTAAGAGATATAGATTTTCGAAAAGTAGCATATAGTCATCCAGATGAACTATTACGTGCTGCAAATGCCAAAGTACCTTATATTGAATTGTATCAAAAACAACTCCAAACAGGTGAAGTTCATACACATGACTATCCATTATTGTCTCGTTTAAATGAAAAATATGGATATTTACGTGAAGTGAAAGAATACAATAAAGAGCATCAAATTATAGAAAAAAAAGATTATTAAAAATAGATCTCATGTTATCTTTTATTACATAAATAACATGAGACCTATTTTTTATAAATGTGTTTTATGCTATAATATTTTGCGTTATGAAATTTTTTTATGGAGGATTAAAAACTTATGGCAAAAAATTCTAGTAAAATTGCTAAAGGAATTATCATCGCAGCAATTGCTTCAATGATGTGGGGAATTTCAGGAACTGTTTTGCAATTTATTTCACAAAATCAAAATATTCCTGAATCATGGTTCCTCTCAGCTAGAACATTAGGTGCAGGAATATTTTTAATGATAATTAGTTCAATTATGTACCGTGGCAAAATTTTCCATGTGTTTAAATCATGGAAAAATGTTTGTTGGCTATTTGCTTACGCTGTATTAGGTTTAATGGCAAATTTATTTACCTTTTATAAATCTATCCAATTTGGTGGAAATGCATCTGCAGCAACAATTTTACAATATTTAAGCCCTCTATTTATTGTATTAGGTACAATAATTTTTAAACGACAAATGCCTTATAAAACAGATGTTTTTGCATTTATAATTGCTTTAGTTGGTGTCTTTTTAGCACTCACAAAGGGTGATTTTTCAGAATTATCAATTACCACAAGTTCTTTAATGTGGGGATTAGGATCAGGTTTAACTGCTGCTTTCTATGTTGTTTTACCACGAAACATTGTTAAAGATCCTGAAAATCCTCCGTTGGTTGTTTTAGGATGGGGAACATTAATTGCTGGATTCTTCTTCAATTTACACCAACCAGTATGGGTAGGTACACCAACTATAACACCTACATTAATTGCTTCAATGTTAACAGTAATTTTTTTAGGAACAATTATCCCATTTGGATTACTTCTCTATGCGACACATTATGCGCCTTCTGATGTAATTAGTATTATGGATGCAGTCCAACCAATTACTACATCTATTTTGAGCGTCATTTGCTTTAAAATGATGGTATCAGGAATAGAAGTAATTGGTATAATCTTGGTAATAATTAGTGTTTATATATTACAAAAGGGACGGAAAAATATCGAATCTGCTGAAAATACGCATATAGATATTTAATTATTAAAATTTATAAAACATAATGCTATTGCTAATGTTTATCGCTTTTCTGTGATACAATTTAAAGTGAAATAACATTAGTAAGGGGTGAGCGATCAATATGAAATTATATGATATATTAACGTCATCATTTTCACATATCGCTCTTTCGGGACATGGAGCAAAAACATATTTGATTCCCGAAATTCCGCGAAAGACTTTAGTTAGAGCATGGCGTGCTTTTTGTCCGCGTGAAAAACAAGAAAATGTTTTAGCACTAATTGATACATCATTTTTTAAAAACGGTAAAGAGGGATTTCTTTTTACAAAAGATGCTCTATATATCAAGGAGCCAATGCGAAGAGTTCATAAGTTTAGATATGACGAAATTTGTGCAATCATTTATTTTCAAGCATTGTCAACATATACTGGGAAAAGCAGTGTGTCTATGGAAATAGATACACGTAAAGTTGATTTTAAGGTTAATGAGCAATTAATTAAAAATATCAATTCCAATGCTTTAAATGAAATGTTACAAGAGATCGTTGCAATATATCGCCCAGATGAGCGTAAAGAAATTCAAAAAGAATTAAAAGATAGTGAAAATCAAATTGCACATCCAGAACATTTTAAACCACATAAATTTAAAAATGGTGATCCACAAATTTATAATAAATAATAAAGTCGGATATTGCATTTTTATGCAATATCCGACTTTTTATTATTTATTTAATTTGTCTACTATTTCTTTTTTAGGAGTAACATATAATGTTTTTTGTCCTTCATAAATCACATAACCAGGCTTAGTTCCATTTGGTTTCCTTATCTTTCGGACTTGAACATAATCGACCGGAACATTTGATGAATTTCTTGCTTTTGAATAGAAAGCTGCTAAATTAGCTGCTTCTAATAATGTTTCTTCGCTAGGATTATCAGTATGAATTATTACATGAGATCCAGGTACATTTTTTGCGTGCAACCAATAATCATTTCTATTTGCAGTGTGTAAGGTTAACTTTTCATTTTGTAAGTTATTTTTTCCAACAGAAATCTTTGTTCCATCAGTTGCCCAAAATGTTTCTGGTGAATTAATTTTAGGTCTTCGTTTATTCTTTTTAATGTGATTATTTTTGTTGATATAGCCTCCATTCATTAATTCAAGTTGTATATCTGCTAAATCTTCTACCTGAGCTAATTCAATTTGAGACTGAATTTCTTCAAAGTATGATATTTCATTTTTAGTGATTTGAATTTGTTTATTCAAATATGAAATTGAATTTTTAAGTTTTTGATATTTTTTAAAATACTTTTGAGCATTTTGTGAAGGACCTAATTGATTAGAAAGTGATATTTTAATTGGAATATCATTATTATAATAATTAGGTAAAGTAATCTCTTTCATTCCACGTTTAACTTGATATAAATATGTTATCAATAATTCACCCTTTATTTTATATTCATCAGCATATTTAGTATTATCTAATTCTTGAGTTAATTTTTTTAATTTGTTGCGATTCTTTTTTAATTCACGATTAACGATATGAATTAATTTAGCACCTTGTTGATGTACACGATCGATAGTTGCTTTTTCATAATAATAATGATCTAATAACATACTTAAAGTAGGATATATACTACTTACATCTTTAATATCGTTACCTAAATTAGAAAATGAAAAATCATTTTTTCCTTCAGTTTTAAAACTTGGAATAGGATTATCTGCATTTTCTAATAATTTATTAAAATGTTCAATTGGAGAAAAAGTATCATCTATATGTAAAGTATCAGCCAGTTGCAAGACAGTTGTTTTACTAAATCCTTGAAATTTAGATTGAATAGCCTTACTTAAAACTTCTCGGTTAGGGTAATTTTTCACTAACTCATTAATAATTTCTATTTCTCCATTAAATGGATTAATTTTATCTTGTTTAGGTGGTTTGTGATATGTTGCACCAGGTAAAAGTGTACGATATCGATTTTGATCTAAACCAACATGCTTTATTGTATCAATAATTTTTTTACTTTGTTGATTGATTAAAATAACGTTACTGTATCGATTCATAATTTCTATTGAAAGCAATAACGGTAGTTTATCACCAATTTCATTACGTGTTTCAAAACTTAAATATACAACACGATCATTTTCAAGTTGTTTAATATCAACTAATTTTGCATTATCTAAATATTTGCGTAATGTCATTGTAAAATTTGTTGGAGTAGGAGGATTTTTATATGGTTGCTCTGTTATTTGAATTCGTGCATAATTTGGATGTGCAGAAAGTAATAACGGATAATTCTTACGGTTCATACGAATAGTTAAAATAACTTCATTTTGATATGGTTGTGAAATCTTAGTAATGCGACCACCCAATAAAGTATTTTTAAGTTCTTGAATCATTGCATGTGTGAACATTCCATCAAATGCCATTTTATTCTTCCTTTCCTCAGTCAATTATTCATACATATATTTTAATATCTGATTAAAAAAATGCAAAGAAATTAATAGAAAACATAATAGAATAATTGTTGATGTTTTGATATAATTGTAATATGCAAATAATAAAAGGGAGGGAGATTTTATTTGAAAGAACCTTTAGATAATTTACTTGATTTACAACGTGAATATCAACGCTTTATCAAAAAACTTGCCAAAAAAAATAAATTAACGTTTGCTGAGTGGCAGCTTTTGCAACAAATTTCAAATGGCAATAATTCACAAGAAAGTTTAGCCCAAAAAATGCAACTTGATATTTCTACGTTGAGTCGGCAATTAAGTCGATTAACACAAAAAAAATTTGTTTCAGTTACAAAGAATCAGCAAGTTAAAGTCAAAGCACGTAAAAGCTATTGTTATAAATTAAGTCAGTTAGGTAAAACGGTCCTTTCTCAAATGAATGCAGATTTTGATGAATTTGGACAAAAAGTTTTTGCTCAATGGAGTTTAGAAGAAAAAAATTTCTTAAAAATTCTAATTAATCGACTGATGCAGAGTATGAAGAGAGTCAAATTAAATTAATTAAAGTAGGTGTGATTTTATGAAAACTGCTGTTGTTACCGACAGTACAGCAAAATTGGATCAAAAGATCATTGAAAAATATGGAATTAAGGTAGTATCAATTCCATTTATTATAGATGGACATGAGTATCATGATGGTATTGATATTACTCCGTCAGAATTTTATCAAAAATTAAAAGAAGCAAAAGAATTTCCAACAACTTCTCAACCTCCTGTAGGTGAAATGTTAAATTTGTATAATCAACTTGCAGATGAAGGCTATGATGCAGTAATTAGTATTCATCTTGCTGGTACAATTTCTGGGTTAATGCAAACTTTAGATAATTTAAAAAACGAATTGGATAATATTAAGTTATATCCAGTAGATTCCTTTATTACAGAAGTCCCAATGAGTTGGATGGTAATTAAAGCAGCAAGAATGGCACAAGAAGGCAAAGATCCAGAAGAAATTATTGCTGCAATTGAAGAATTAAAACACCAATTTGATGCAGTTTTTGTAGTAGATGATTTAAAGAATCTTGCCCATGGTGGTCGGTTATCAAATGCTTCTGCTTTTATTGGAACTGTTTTGAAAATAAAGCCATTATTACATTTTGATAAAAAAACAGATAAAATCACTGCATTTGAAAAAGTACGTTCAATTAAAAAAGCAATGAAACGTGCTGAAGAAATAATTATGGATGAAGCATTAAATGCTGATTATCCAGTAAGATTATTAGTAATTCATGCAAATTCACCAAAACGTGGTGAAGAATGGGCAAATTCTATTAAGGAAAAATATCCTGAATTACCAATCTCTGTATCTGAATTTGATCCAGTTATTGCAGTTCATTTAGGCGAAGGTGCATTAGCACTAGGATTTATTAGAGATATTGATAAGGATTAAAAAATTAGTTAATGCAAAATAATCACTTTCTTATAACTTTTATGAGAAAATAATACTAGTATAGAAGTTGGCGAAAGTGGGTGAAATGATATGCAAGTTATGTTAGGTCTAAAGGGAAGTGCTGATAAAAGCCAATATATGGATCGTTTACAGTATCATCCGGATGTATTTGAATTTTTTACACAAGAGAGTGATTTTACAAAAGATGGTTTAAAAAATTTACGTAGTGCGATTGGGTTTATTCAAGATAATGCTACTAAAAAAATTATTTTACATCATCCAATGCGCTTTCATCACGATATATTTACTGAATTAATTGCTCCAGAAAAAAATTGTCCAGAATTATATTCATTTATAGAGCAAAGTACAATTGATTTACTACAAATTGCATTTGACTTGAATGTTCAGGTATTAGTTCATGGTGCATATTTACGTCAAACACCAAAATATATTGCGATGTATCCATCTTTTGAAGATGCTAGAGAAGCAGCATTTACAAGAATGGATCATTTTAGTGAACTAGGTAAAAATCATATTATGTTTGAAAATACAATTTCTCCTATTTTTAGTTTTGGTAATCCTAAAGATGAAAATGAGATTTTGTCACATAATTATCGTTTAGCTTTTGATACATCTCATTGTTTTATTGCTGAACATGGTAGCAATGAGATGTTGATAGCATCAATGAAACATTTAATGGATGCAACTGTTCATTATCATTTAGTTGATTCAATGGGAATTAAGCACGATAGTCTAATTCTTGGGGAAGGTAAAATAGATTGGAAACGGGTACTTCCGTTGTTAGATCAAAATTCGAAAGCAACTTGTATTTATGAAATTAATTTAGCAGATCCAACAAACGCAAATGAACAAATAAAAAGTCATAATTATTTGGTTAATCTTGCAAATGAAATTAGTAATTAAAATCTGATATTTTGTCAAGCTAGAAATTTTATTAGCATAAAAGAGGTAAAATTGTGGCGAAAGTTTTAAATTATTTAATCGGCATTATTGGAATATTATACATATGCGGTCAAATGACTTATTACGGGTTAGTTCAGGTTTTAAAAGTAAAAGGGTATGCAAAAGCAGAAATGGTTGCAGATAGTCATAAATTCATTTTTGATTGGGTCATTTTGATGGCTCTATTATTAGTGATATTAGGATGTATTGCGCTTATTGCTAATTTAGTTGAATTTCGCATACCAAGATTTAAATTACGGGTGTTTTTTAGTACTGTAAGTATATTTATGCCTTTTATGCATATTAAAAATCATATCACTATTATTATTGAGATGGTTTTTTTAATATTGTTTGGAACATATATATATTACATAAATAAATCAGAAAAATCAGAACTTAAAAATAAGATTTGATAGGGGTTAATTAACGTGTCATCATTTTTTAAAAATATTATTGTGCCAATAGCAACAGGATTGGCAATTGCAGCTTTTCTTCTCGCCTTTGTATTTCAATTTGTAAAAGTAGATGGGACTTCAATGTATCCTAACTTACAAAATAATGAACGCGTACTAGTTTGGAAATTAGGTAAGGTAAGAGAAGATTCTGTTATAGTTTTTAATGCATACGGTGTTGATGATAATAATCCAAACGTTCAAAAAAACACTAAATATGTAAAACGTGTGATTGGAATGCCTGGAGATACTATTGAATATAAAAATAATGGGGATTTATATGTTAATGGTAAATATCAACCCCAAAATTATATTTCAAAAGAACAAAGAACAAGTGGGACATTAACACTTCTATTGCCTCCTGCAAAAGGAATTACATTAGGAACTGGAAAATCTTTTAAAGTTCCTAAAGATTCATATTTTGTATTAGGTGATAATAGAAGTAATTCAAACGATAGCCGTTATTATGGCTTTGTGCCAAAAGATAAAGTGATTGGAGTTGCCAAAGCTCCTTTCTGGAGTAAAAATTACAAATTGATTAATAGTTATGAACCCGCAAACTAGTTATTTCAAGCCAGCCGATAGCTTTTAAAATGTAAAAAGTCGTAATCATATATTGATTACGACTTTTTGTTATGCGATTATTTAAGCTTACGGAGAGCATCTTTTTGCGCTTCCTGATTTACGTGTGTATATAAATCAGTAGCAGATGTTCCTTTTTGACCTAGCTGTTGCGAAACTAATACTTGATCTTTTGTGATTTCATATAATTCTGAAGCCAACGTATGTCTTAATTTGTGAGGAGTAAGAGGGTGGCCAAATGCTTTTGAATATTTTTTAATTAATTTTTCAATTGAATTATATGTAATTCTTCGGATTGATCCATGATATTCAGTTACAAAAAATGCTTTTTGTTCTTTGGGTGGATTATATCTTTCTTTTCGTATTTCACTGTATTTAATAATATATGGCATTGTCCAAGGCGCAATTGGTACAGAATCTCGCTCTCCACCTTTACGAGTAACATCTAAAATGGCATCATCTAGATGAACATCTGATACATTTATATTAGCAGTTTCAGAAACACGTATTCCTGTGCCTAAAATGATTGCTGCTATGCATATATCTCGTTCTTTATTTCGTTTAAAAGCAGATAGTGCACGTGGATCGCAATTTTTTTCATATTCATGTTCTATAAATCCAATAAAGTCATATTTACGATCACCAGTATACATATGAGCCTCTAAATTATGAGCACGATAGTTTAATGTTTCAGTTGTGTTTAAAGAGTCAATCTTCAGCATTACATTGTTGGTAAAATAAGGTTTCCCGTCAATTGTATCTGCTGTAACAGTTAAAAATTTAAATAACGATCTTAAAGCATTGATTGATCGGTTAATAGATGTTGGCGAATTTACACGATTTTGCTTATTTTTTGTATGTTTTAAATAATCTATATATAGAATTATGTCTCTTCTACGTAATTCAGCAAGTACTTCAATTGGAATTTCAGAATTCTTTTCAACTTTAGCAATTCCAGAATCTCTTAGCCAACTAAAAAATCTTCGAAATTCAGTTAGATATTGATAAATCGTTGTAATTGAATGATTGGTTTGCAAGTAAAAATCTTGAATGTATGATGGCAGATTTTTTAATTCATTTTGAATTAGTGGTAAATAACGATCACTGTCCATAAAAATTCCTTTCTAGATATATAAATATATAAGAGGAGTGTTAAAATTATAAAATTTAACCTGTTATTAAAATTATAGTTTTAATGACCGACGTATAACGATAAAAAATATCATTACTATTTATTATATAATTTATTACATAATCATTTTTCTAATTTATTCATTATACATGCTTTATTATATTTTATCATGCAATAAAATTTTAATTAATAAAAAAGCAACTTTACATATTAATAAAGTTGCATAAATTATATAATAAAATTAATTAATCATCAGTTTTTACAGAAATTTTATCACCAGTTGTTGCATTTAATTTAACAACAATTTTTTTATCGTCTTTATCTTTTTTAGATGAAGATTTCTTATTTGAATTTGTTGAAGATTTAGTTGATTTTTGAGCATTTTCAAATTCTACTTTATATACTGGTGTTTCTTTGCCTTTAACTTTATCCATTTCTAGTTTCCATTCAGTAGCGTTTGATGTCACATCAGCATATTTCTTTGCTAAATTAATTGCATCTGTTGGATTTTTCTTAACATCATCAGTTTTTATTGCTACAGCATCTTTTTTGTCATCTGCATCCATTTTTTCTGTTTTGTTTTTAATTACTTCAGATGTTTTTTCAGCATTAACCTTCATTTTTGCTTCTTTAGATTTCTTAGAATTGAAACCTTCTAATTTATATACAGGTTGTTTTGTATTTTCCTTATTATTTTCAACTGTAATTTCTTCTAAAGAGTAATTTTTATTCTTATTAGTAAAAATCTTTTGCAATTCATTTACATCTTGTGTGTATTTATCGGCATTAATTGTTTCATCAGCATTAACTGTTGCTGATCCTAAAAATAATAAGCCTGTAGATAATGACAATGTTGCACCTAATAATGCTAATTTATGATTTTTTTTCATATTATTTACCTCCGAATCTCTATGCCTTTATCGTAAGTGATTCATACAGCAAATACAACGAAAAACTATTGAAATAAATTGAAATTTTTTTGAATATTTGAATAAAATATGAATTTAAAAATATTAATAGAATTATACCATATGCAATGATTAGTCCTAACTAATCTTCATAAATTGAATATCCAACTCCGCGAATAGTCTTAATATAGTGTTCAGTTTTATTGTCTTCAAGTTTTTGTCTAATTAATCGTATATATACGTCTACTATATTTGGTTGTCCTTCAAAATTTTCTCCCCAGACAGTGTCTAATAGTTGATTACGTGTAAGTGCTTTTCCCTTTGCTTTAATAAGTGTGATTAATAATTTAAATTCGCGATTAGTTAAATTAGTATTGATTCCATTTTTTAAAATTTCATGTGTTTTAAGATTGATCATTAAATTTTTAAATTTAATGATTCCATTGTCTGTATTTAAAGATTGATTCTGATGACGAATGGAAACTTTAATACGTGCAAGTAATTCTTCAAAATTAAAAGGCTTAACAATGTAGTCGTCAGCACCATCATTTAATCCAATTAAAGTATCATCTATATTGGATTGACTTGTTAAAAAAATTACAGGAATGTCACTTTTTTTACGAATATATCGTAATACATTCATCCCATCTGATTCCGGTAATGACCATTCTAAAAGTATTAGTTGAATATTTAGCTTATTTTTTAAATATAATTTAATTGCTTGTTCCCCATTTTCAGCTTTTAGTACATTGAAATTTTCAGTTATTAGTTTATCAGATATTGCTTTTCTTAAATTCTGATCATTTTCTGCAACCAAAATTGAACGTTTCATAATTAAATATCTCCATTTTTCAGATTATGTAATAAGTATAATAAAAAATGCTAATAAATTGAATGGATGAAAAAATTTAATTTAATTGATTATATTAAATATTTGGATTAAAGTATTATTTTATTTAAAATAATAGATAGGATAAATAAAGGAGGATTTATTTATGAATTTAGACAGTGTATTTGTATTAAAAGGTAGTCAAGGATATGTTAGTGATATTACTGGAGATAAAGGGAAAGAAAAATTAACTTTTAGTAAATTTTGGATGGATGCAAAACCATTTATGGAATTTAATAGTGATAAAGATAATAGTTGGTATCCTTTAAAACTTGCTAAAGAATTTAATTTGAAAATTGTAAAAATTACAGCAACAGAAGATGACTTTGAATAAATAAAAGGGCGCGTAAAGTTAAAATATATAACTTTACCACCCTTTTATTTATGCTTCATATGGTAATTCAACTTTAGTTTTAGTAATAATATGTTCTTTTGCTACTGATAGGAAGTCATTAAGCCAGTATCCGTTTTGTAATGGAAGTGTAGTATCTAATGCAAAAATGGTTAATGTGTAATTATGTACACCTTCTGGCGGACGTGGCCCAATATAACACTGAGAAATATTTTTTGGACCATTTACTAATGAACCAGCAAGACTGTTTTTTCCTTGAATAAAGTTATGCAAAGTTTGACTAGAATTTTCAGGTAAATTATTTAAATCAACGGGTATATTACATGCTAACCAATGTATCCAAGCAAAACCACATACAGGTATAGCATCGAAATCAATTAAAGTTAATGCTAATGTCTTAGTTCCTGTAGGAATATCTTGAATTTTAATTGGAAATGAAACAATTGGATGATCTTCTAATTGAAATTCTGGCGCTGCTTTTGCACCATATTTGTCTGGTAAAAAACCATGTTCTAAAGGTACATATACTTTCATAATTTCACCTAGTTTAATTAAATTTGATTTAATAGAAGTAATATCTATTCATAATTAGCATAACATCAGTGCTTTTTCTTTGCTAGTAAACGCTCTCAACAAATAAAAATGAGACTATTTATATAATAGTCTCATTAAATATTAAATTAATTATTAATGTAAATCACGCATATAACGCATTGGTTCGGGATATAATTTTTGTCTAAACCGTGTAGTTGCGTTATCTGTCCTTTTATATTTTGTGATTGCTAATTGATTTAACTCAGCCTTTGTATCTGCTTTCAAATATACCTTTCCTGATTGACATCCAACCATTAACCACATTTTTATCACTCTTTCTATAAAATATAATTCCCCAAAAAATTACAAATCATAGCAAATAACATCCCTATTGTTATTATCCCCTAACTATTATCAGTTTTAACATTTATTTTAAATATTGTATACAATAAACCCATAATTACAAATAGATTTTGCACGTTAAATTATATAAATATTTATAAGTAAAAAAAAGAGACTACAGCAGTGCTGTAATCTCTTTTAATTCCCTGAAAGTTTGCAAGAATTCACATTTATTCAATTAAGTCAGAATTAATCTTTTAATAGTGATTCAATTGAAACGTGATACAATTCACTAATTTTAATTAAATTGTTGACATCGGGAGTTCTTATTTCTTTCTCCCAGTTAGAAATAGTTTGTTGAGATACATAAAGCGTTTTAGATACTTCTTCTTGAGTTAACTCGCAATTTATACGTGCATCTTTTAAATTTTTTCCAAGCCTCATTATATACCCCTTTCCAAATTTGCCGTGAATTTTTACAAACTTCTGATGAATCCCAATAAGCTATAAAAAATAACTTATTGAATTTCCCTTTAATTATACCCCTATATATAAGTTATTATGAATTAAAAGTTAAAGTTTATCAACAAAAATACTTTTAATTTCTATAATATTTAAATTATAACAAATATTTTTGCAAAATTCCTAATATCTTAAAATATAATTCGGCTTTAAAAGAATTTTAAACTTAGTTAAATAATTTCTCTGATTCCGTTAATCCTAATGGATGATTCAATTTTATTTGCATCTTAACAGTTGCTTTTTGTTTATTCTCAGAAACATTAATTAAAACTTCTTTAGCGGAGTGAGGTATAATTTTCCCCTTTCCAAGGTAAGTAAACTCTTTCCCATCTGCATCACTTCGTTTAACGAAAATTTCAATTCGTACTTTAGGACATCCATTATCAACGCCACGTAGAAGTTTTTGAACTTCTGCTGAATTTAAATGACGAGGACTTCTTGTATACCAATCGATAATTGAATTAATACTAAAATTATTATTATAGTACTGATTGCGTTTATTGTTTTCATTTTTTTTATAAGTAATAAAGATAGGACAGACATCATCAGTTACACGATAACCATATAATGGAGCACTGACATCTTTTTCCCAGTTTAATAAACGACAAACATCTTTTCTTGTGTATTTTTGGTATAAGGTAAATTGTTTTTCATTATTATAGGCTTTATTTAATAAGATGCCAATTTTAATTGCATCTTGAAGTAAATCGTAAAAATCATTTGAAATACTCAATTGTTCATTAAACCAGTCACTACGTTTTATTTCTAATAAATTAGTTTCAATTAATGAATGCCCACCATATTGTTCTTTTTTTGTGGTTTTTCCTGCTTTTACATTGAAAAAGTTTAATGACAAAATATTAATTAATGAACTAATCAAATCGCTTGAATTATATGCATCATAATCAGTAAATAAATTGTTTAATTTATTAAAACTAATGGATTCATTTTTTATTAAATATTGAAGCACTATTAATTCGTGAATTCTTTTTCCATTACTTAATTCTTGAGTTACAAAATTTAATAATTGTTTTTGAGATTTTGTTACCTTAATGTCTTCGTGCATTTTTAGTAAAAAATCAGCATAATTAAGTACTTTTCCACTATTAATAATTGCAGTTGCATTGATTTCGCCAAATTGCTGAAAATCAGTCAATAATGGTATACGATGTAACTGCTTTTTTAATAATTGATATGCATTTTTTAATCTAAACATTGAATTTAATTTGACTTTATCCAATGAATTTAAGATTCGTTGTTTTGAAATTTTAGTAAAATTAATAGTTGAGATGCCAACTATATTTTTAGTTAAAATATCTTGTTTAATCAAATCCTTTTGATTAGAATTAATTCCATTTAAAGCAATAGGAATTAGATAGTTATTTTGATAATTACCGATAAAATCAATTACAGTAACAAAGTCTTTATTTTTAAATTTACGTAGTCCTCGACCTAATTGTTGAGTAAAAATAATACTTGATTTTGTATTTCTTAGCATTATGATTTGATTTAAGCATGGGATATCTATTCCTTCATTGAATAAATCAACTGTAATAATGTACTCTATTTTCCCTTTTTTTAATTCATTGATTACATTTTCACGTTCATGAGAGGTTGATTTATTAGTCAATGCTTTAGCCAAATGACCATAGTGAGTAAATGATTTGGCTAATTCAATGGCCTCTTCAGTCCGACTACAAAAGACCAATCCATGGATTTTAGTACTTGTATCGCCATAATAATCAACTTGTTTTAATACATATTTAACCCGTTCTTTAGATGTCAGTTTAGCTAAAGAAGATAAATCGTCAATTGTTTCACCATTATATTCATAATCACTAACACCAATATAATGGAATGGACAAAGCATATTTGCTTTTAAAGCGTCTTGTAAGCGGATCTCGTATGCTAAATTATAATCAAATAATTCAAATATATCCTGATCATCCATTCTTTCAGGTGTAGCTGTCATTCCCAAATAAAAATTAGGGTTAAAGTAATTAATTACTTTTTTGTAACTTTTTGCTGCACTCCGGTGTGCTTCGTCTATTATAATTAAATCAAAATCATTTGGCGAAAAATGATGTAAGTTATGATCTTGTGAAATTGTTTGGATAGTTGCGAAAAGATATTTTTTATTTGTATCATGTTTATTTCCTGTTAAAAAACCAAAGTTAGATTTATCTTCTTGGATTACTTCTTTGAAACTTTGCATTGCCTTTTTTAAAATTTCTTCTCGATGCACTATAAATAAAAATTTTTTAGGATTATATTTTTTAGTCCAAAAAGCACTTAAATATGTTTTGCCAGTTCCAGTTGCAGATACAATTAAAGCCTTTTTTGCTCCATTTTCTTTCAATTTATCTAATTGTAATAAAGCAGCACTCTGCATTTTATTTGGTTTAATTATCTTTTGAGTAGATATTTGATTTATATTCTGAATAGGTTGATAGTTCTTACGATATGCATTTAACCAGTTTAAATTTAAATCAAAACTTTGATTTTCTATAATTGATAACTCATGATTAATCTGTTGTACTAATGCACCATTGTTAAGTGATGTAATACGTAAATTCCATTCACAATTTGTTAAAAGAGCACTCCGAGTAAAATTTGTACTGCCAATATATGCAGTTTGAAAATCATCATAATTAAAAATATAACCTTTTGGGTGAAAACCGTTCATTTCAGTGATTTTAACTGTAAGATTAGGAATTTTTGTTAATTCTTCAAAAACATCAGGAGAATTAAATCCTAAATAGGTACCAGTAATAATAGTTCCATAAACATTTTCATCTTTTAAAATAAACTTTAAAGGAGTTAACATATCTTTAGTTATAAAGGCGATATTCCAAATAAATGAATTACAATGTTTTAATTCATAAAGTAAATGTGTCCATAAATTATCATCAGTTTTATTTGAAATTAACTGAGGCTCTACATATTGATTTTTATTATGTATATCGCTTTTTACTAAACTATGTTTAATTGTCTTTTCAAAAATATCTTCTCTCATTATTTTTCCCTTATCTTAAATCATATATTAAAAACATCAAAAAATTACTACTGAAACTAATATTAACAAAGCCCTACTGATTTTACCACTTACTTTAATTTTAGTTCTTTTTATTTAAAAAATAGGATTAAATAAAAAGTCATAACAAACGTTATGACTAAAAAATTATGCTTTATTATTTTTATTTCTAAAAATAATGATGTTTAGAATAATTGCAATAATCTGTAAAATAAATAAAAGCCCAAAAGCGGATCTAGCTCCATTTAATGTTCCCATTTGCATACTTACGTTTTTTGCGTTTTGTGCATTAGCAACAATTGTAGCAACGATAGATGTTCCTAATGCACCTGCTAATTGTTGTACTGTATTTAATACAGCATTACCATCAGTATTTAAATCATTAGGTAATTGTTGCAAACCATTAGTCAATGTATTTCCAGAACTTAAAGCTTGACCGATAACAGCAATTGCAAAGAAAATGATAATTAGTCCAGTATTAATATTTGGTAAAAATACTGTAAGTAAAAGCATTGCAATTGCGTATGCTCCAAATCCAAATAAAATAGGTTTTTTAGCACCATAATAATCTAATGCTTTACCACCAAGTAAAGACATAACGATTCCAAGTGTTGTTCCCGGTAACAATAAGAAACCAGCTACAAATGCATTTTTATGCAAAACTAATTGAGCAAAGTTAGGAATTAAAAGACTAACTCCTAAAATACTAAATTGAGAAATCATTAAAGCAATTGTACTTAAATCAAAACGTAAATTTGAAAAAACATTTACACGAATTAATGGCTGTAAATCTTTTTTTGAATGAAAATAAAAGAATACAATGCTAATTATACTAATACAAATTAATGCTAAAACGTGTATACTTAGCCAGCCGTAATCAGATGCATCATTAGTAGCAAAAATAATACAACTAAATGCGATAGCTAATGCTATCCAATTAATCCAATTAAATTTCAAATGTTCAATTTTAGAAATTTGTTCAATTGATTTAATCCCGATAAGAAATGAAATAACTAATAATGGTAATAGTACAAGAAAGATATCTCGCCAACCAAATGTTTTTACAATGTATCCTCCCATTGTTGGTCCAATTGCAGGTGCAAATGCAATAATTAAATTAGCAAATCCCATAACTGTTCCAATTTTCGATGGATGTACCCGTTCTACAATGATATTAAACATCAATGGTAAGGCAATTCCAGTTCCTACACCTTGAATCAAACGTCCAATTAAAATCATCCAAAAATTACATGCTAACATTGCTAATAGAGTTCCTGAAATAAAAAATACATTTGAAATAATAAATAGATTTTTAGTAGGAAAGCTTCGTTTTAAAAATGACGATGTTGGTATGATAAGAGAAAGTACAAGTAAGTATCCTGTTGTAAGCCATTGAACTAAGGCAACAGATACATGAAATTCACTCATCAAAGTTGGAAATGCAACGTTCATTGCTGTTTCAACCACAATTCCAGCAAATGATAAAATTCCAGTTGCAATAATTGATCCCATAGTTTTTTTATTCAATGAAAATTCTCCTCTCTTTAAATTCTCACACGAACTAATATTATATCAAAAATAAGGATCAAAATTAAGTTATAAAATAAAAAAGACTGAACATAATTTGTTCAGTCTTTTTATATAAGTAATTATTGATTTACCAAACGAATAAACCAACCATTGCAGCTGAAAGCAATGAAACTAAGATACCAGATAATAACATGTATCCAACATTCTTAGAAATTACATCGTTCTTTTCTTTGCTTACGATACCCTTGAAACATCCAATGATCATACCAACTGTTGAAAGGTTAGCAAATGATGTTAAGAATACAGTTAATACAGCCTTAAAGTGAGGTGCAAATGAATGGATGATAGGTGAAACATTACCCATAACAACAAATTCATTTGTAATTAATTTTGTACCCATGTATTGACCTAACTTAAGTGCACTGCTTGGATCCATACCCATTAACCATGCAAATGGATACATGATGTAACCTAGAATCTTTTCCATTGACCATAAGTGAACTGATGCTAAGAGTTTATCAATTAAAGCAGCTAGAGCAACGAATGTAATAACGTTAGCAGCAATAATTAAAATCAAACGACCAGCACCTAAAATTGAATCACCTAAGAATGAGAAGAAAGGTTCTTTCTTTCCATCTGATTCAATATCGCCAGATTCTTTGGCAGCAGTACCATTCATTGTAGCAATTGTATCTTCTTCTTTTGTTACATCAACAGGGTTAAGCATTGAACTTACAATTAAAGCATTGATAACGTTAATAGGAACAGCAGTTAAAATGTATTGTGCAGGCATCATTTGCATGTATGAGCCTAAAATTGATGCAGTAACACAACTCATTGACATCATAGCTAATGTAACGTTACGAGCTGCTTTCATTTGTTTTAATTGTAATGTTGAAACAGCTAATGCTTCAGTGTTACCTAAGAACATCATTTCAACAGCGAAGAATGATTCAAACTTAGGTTGACGTGTAATAAATGATAAGATTTTACCAGTCCATTTGATAACCCATGGAAGGAATCCAATATAAGTTAAAATATCAAATAATGGAACGATAAGTAAAATTGGAAGCAATGCACTTACGAAAAAGTCCATGCTCTTAACATTTACCATACTTGGAATACAGAATGCAATTCCTTTGTATGCAACTTCAACAAGGCCATTAAATCCATCTGCAAGGATTTTAATGATTTCCCGACCAACAGGAACCTTTGTTAAAAATACAGCCATTAATAAGTTGAATACAACCATAATAATAATGGCTTTCCAGTCGATGTGCTTGCGGTCTTTTGAGAATAACCAACCGATTAGTAAGAATACTAAAAGACCAATAATATTAATTGCGAGATACAGAATGTCTCCTCCTCTACTTTTTGCTGCAAATAATCTTTGCAACTTAATTATCTACATTTTACTCAATAAACAATCACTTTGCAACACAAAAATTAACATTGATTAAAAAAAAATATACATTGTTTGTTTATCCTGATTAATAAATTAAAATAACCTATAATTTTTAATAATTGGATACTACCAATTATTAAAAAACGATAATTCGTTTATATAATAGCAAATTTAATTTTTGTTGCATAAAATGTATTTATTTATTAACTTTTTCGTGAACTTCTTTTTCACTGTTGGCATCTTGAGGTAATACTAAATTTAAAATAATACCAATTACAGCAGCAACAGCAAGTCCAGAGAATTCATATTGACCTAATTTTAAGTATGCGTCTCCAATACCAATAACTAATATTGTAGAAGCAATCATTAAATTACGTTTTTTCTCTAAGTTTACTTTATTGTCAATGAGTACTTTTAATCCATTTGATGCAATTACACCAAATAATAAGAATGAAATTCCACCAATAACTGGATTAGGAATTGATTCAATTAATGCACTAAGTTTACCTACAAAACTAAATAAAATAGCAAAAAGTGCTGCACCACCTAATACATAAACACTATGTACTTTTGTAATAGCTAAAACACCAATATTTTCTCCATAACTCGTTACAGGTGGTCCACCAACTAAACCGGCAATAATTGATGCTGTTCCATCACCAGCTAATGTATGATTTAATCCAGGATCTTTAAAAAAGTTACGATCTGTTAATTCATTTAATACCATAATATGACCCATATGTTCTGTCATTGTTACAAAAGCAATTGGTGCCATACTCAATATTGCGCCCCAGTATAAGTGTGGTTTGTAATTAAGGAACAGAATTTGAAAATCTGGCAAACTAAACCATGGTGCTTTGATGATTGGAGCAAAATCTACTAATCCAAACATGCATGCAATTCCATATCCGAAAACAATACCTAACAAAATTGGAATAAGACCCATGAAGCCTTTAAGGTACATGTTAAAGAAAATTGTAACCATTAAAGTTAATAATGCTACAAGGAAAAAACGTAAATCATAATTTCCATTAGCATTAATAGTTGCATCTTTTGCTGCAGTACCTGCAAGTGATAATCCAATAACCATGATAATTGGTCCAACAACAATTGGTGGTAATACCTTATCAATCCAATCAGATCCTATTTTACTTACGATTAATGAAACAATTAAGTAAACGCACCCAACAGCAATAGTTCCTTGTGCAATTCCAGGATACCCTACTGTTTTCATTAATGCTAACATTGGAACAATAAATGAAAAACTTGATCCCATATATGCTGGAATTTTACCTTTTGTAATTAAGATGTACATTAAAGTACCTACACCTGAACTGAATAAAGCAATTCCAGGATTTAATCCTACTAAAATAGGAACTAAAACAGTTGACCCAAACATCGAAAACATATGTTGGATTGACAATCCAATCCATTGTCCAGGTTTAGGACATTCATCAACGTCAAGAACAACGTCGTGTTTCTTTTTCGACATATATTTACCTCCTTCTAAAAAAATAGCCTTTTAGGCGCTCGGAGACACCCAAAAGGCTATTACTTAGTTATACTAAAACTATTATAGTATTTCCGTACATGTCTTTTGTGGTCTCACGGGACCAAATTAAAGGACTTTTAAATTCTACGGACTATTCTACTATTGCAAAAATTCTTTGTCAATTGAATTAGTCATTTAATGATTTTTTTAATTCATCAACTTTGTCTGTTTTTTCCCATGGTAAATCTAAATCATCGCGTCCAAAAGCACCATATGCGGCAGTTTGCTTATAAATTGGCCGACGTAAATCAAGCATTTTAATTATGCCTGCTGGACGTAAATCAAATACTTTACGAATAGCTTCAGCAAGTTTGTTTTCACTTACTTTTCCTGTGCCAAATGTATTTACAGAAATTGAAACTGGTTCAGCCACACCAATAGCATAAGCAATTTGAACTTCAACTTCGTCAGCTAATTTAGCTGCAACAATATTTTTAGCAATATATCGTGCTGCATAACTTGCTGAACGGTCTACTTTAGTAGCATCTTTTCCAGAAAATGCACCACCACCATGATGGGCTGCACCACCATATGTATCTACGATGATTTTACGACCTGTCAATCCAGAATCCCCATGTGGTCCTCCAATTACAAAACGACCAGTTGGGTTAACAAAGATTTTAGTTTTATCATCTAGTAATTCATTAGGAATTACCTTCTTTATTACCTTTTCAATCACATCTTTGCGAATTTGGTCTAGTGAAACTTCAGGTAAATGTTGAGTTGATAGTACTACAGTATCAACACGATCTACTTTATGATTTTCGTCGTATTCGACAGTTACTTGAGCTTTTGCATCTGGGCCTAAGTAGTCTAATGTCTTATCTTTACGTAATTGTGCCAATTTTCGCATTAATTTATGACTAAGCATAATAGGCATAGGCATTAACTCTGGAGTTTCATTAATTGCATATCCAAACATCATACCTTGATCTCCTGCTCCAATTTGATCAAGTGAATCTGAATTACCTTCGCGCATTTCAATTGATTCATCAACCCCTTGAGCAATATCTGGAGATTGTTCATCAATTGCAGTTAGAACAGCGCATGAATCTCCGTCAAATCCAAATTTACCGTTAACATAACCAATTTCGTTGATTGTGTTTCGAACGATTTTTTGGATATCAACATATGCTGATGTTGACATTTCACCTACAACAATTACTAGACCTGTTGTAACGGTTGTTTCACAGGCAACACGTGCTTGTGGATCTTGTTTTAAAACTGCATCTAAAATTGCGTCACTAATTTGATCAGCAATTTTATCTGGATGACCTTCAGAAACAGATTCTGAAGTAAATAAATATTTTTCTGACATATAAACGTCCCCCATTTTGTTGATTTAAATGGTTACAAGGCATCTTCACGAGGCGTGAATCCTATCGGGAATGAATTGTAACTATTTAGTTTACTTTGATATTTTAACTTGAATGATATTAAAATGCAAAGTAAATTTATTTGTATCTATATGTCAGGCGTGTTAGAATCTATCATCAATAAGGAAAAGATAGCTTTTATTTATGGGGAGGCATTTTCATGTTAGATAGCATGGTTTTTAAAAGCATTTTAAGTCATTCATTTGATTTTCCGGTAAAAGTTAATTATGCAGATGGAACCACAAAACAATATGGGGGAAATGGTATTCCAGAAGCAATAATTACCTTTCATGATAATATTCCAATAAAAAAATTAATTAAAAGCCCTTCTATTTGTTTAGGCGAAGCATATATGAATGGAATTATTGATATAAAGGGTTCAATTCAAAAAATTATTGCATCAGCGTATCGTTCTGAGGGTAGTTTTTTAAGAAATGCACATATTAAAAAGTACCATCCACATCAAAACCATTCTGAAAAGAAAAATCAAGCTGATATACATAGTCACTATGATATTGGAGATGATTTTTATAAATTATGGTTGGATAAAACAATGACATATTCATGTGCATATTTTGAAAACGCAAATGATTCACTATATCAAGCTCAAATGAATAAAATTCATCATATTTTGAAAAAATTAAATCCTAAACCTAATAAAACTTTATTAGATATTGGATGTGGCTGGGGAACTCTAATGTTGACTGCCGCACAGGAATATAATCTAAATGTTACAGGAATTACATTAAGCGAAAAACAATTTAATTACGTAAATAATCAAATTCAAAAATTGGGATTACAAGATAAAGCTAAAGTCATATTGGAGGATTATCGTGAATTAAAACATGCCCCATTTGACTATATTACAAGTGTCGGTATGTTTGAACATGTTGGACATAAAGAATTACCAAATTATTTTAAAATTATTGATAAATATCTAAAAAATAATGGTGTCGCTGTTATACATGGAATTACACGCCAACAAGGTGGCGCTTCAAATGCATGGTTAGATAAGTATATTTTCCCTGGCGGATATATTCCGGGTTTAGTTGAAAATATGACTGATATCGTGAAATCACGATTACAACTTTCTGATTTAGAAAGTCTAAGACGCCATTATCAACATACATTAGAAATTTGGGATAAGAATTTTAATGAACATCGTACGGAAATCATTAAAATGATGGGTGAACGTTTTACTCGAATGTGGGATTTATATTTACAAGCATGTGCAGCTTCATTTGAAGCAGGTAATATCGATGTAATGCAATTTCAATTAACTAAAGGACCAAGTGGAATTAATCTTCCGATGACTCGAGAATATATGAATTAATAAAAAAAGAGATACTAATTAGTATCTCTTTTTTACTACTTCATATAATTTGTCATCTTTAATGGATCAATCCATTTATCGAATTGTTCTTCTGAAACTTTTCCAGATTTTAATGCAGCCTCTTTTAACGTTAGATTTTCTTTTTCAGCAAGTTGTGCAATTTCTGCACTTGCATGATATCCAATATGAGGCGTTAATGCAGTAACTGTCATTAATGAATGATCTACTAATTCTTTCATTCTTTTTTGATTAATTGTTAATCCTTTAATCATTTTATCTGAAAATCCACGAATTGTTCCAGATAGTAATTCAATAGATTCCAAAAATGTGGCAATTATAACTGGTTTATAGACATTCATTTCAAAGTTTCCTTGTGAACTAGCAATTGTAATTGTTGTGTCATTCCCCATTACTTTTACAGCAGCCATTGTTAAAGCTTCTGCTTGTGTAGGATTAACTTTTCCAGGCATAATAGATGATCCTGGTTCATTTGCTGGAATATTCAACTCATTATATCCTGCCCGTGGCCCGCTCGCTAAAAATCTAACATCATTAGAAATTTTTAACAGATCACTTGCTAAAGTTTTGATTGCACCATGAACAACATCTAACCCAGAGTGAGCAGCAAGACTGTAGAATTTATTGACATGCGAGGTAAAGTGTCCATTATAAATTTGATTTAAATGATTAGTGAACTTTTCAGCAAATCCAGTGGGAGCATTTAATCCAGTTCCAACTGCTGTGCCTCCAATTGCTAATTCATTAAGTGTACCAGAAAGTTCTTCTAAATATTGTAAATCATGTTCAAGCATACTGATCCACCCGCTTATTTCTTGACCAAATGTAAGTGGAGTTGCATCTTGTAAATGAGTTCGGCCAATTTTAACTATTTTCCAATACTTATCTTGTTTTTCAGTTAATAAATCAATTAAATGTTGTACTGACTCAAATAATTCTTTTAGTTCAACACTAGCAACAACATTCATTGCGGTAGGAAAAATATCATTTGAACTTTGTGATCGATTGACATCATCATTTGGCAAAATAGTAATATTGGAATTCAATTTTGCTGTTTGATGAGCAACTATTTCATTAACATTCATATTTGTTTGCGTTCCTGATCCTGTTTGATATATGTGTAATGGAAAATGTTGTTGTAATTTTGAATCAGGTAATGCTAAAAGTAAATCAACAGCTTCTACAATTAGATTTGCTTTCTCTTTTTCTAAATTATCTTGTTCAGAGTTTGCTAATGCAGCAGCTTTTTTTATATTAAGCATTGCTTTAATAATAGCTAATGGCATCAATGGTCCTGTTGGGAAATTTTGACGACTTCTTTCTGTTTGTGGACCCCATAATGCATTCGCTGGAATTTTAACTTCCCCAGTGGTATCTGATTCAATACGATAGTTTTCCATAAAATTACCTTCTTCTTTGTTTTATTACTTTTTACTTCACTAAATAGTATATCTTTTTACTATTCGGAAATTCTACATCTATTTGTTTTTGAACTAAATTCATTACTTTTGCTTTGTTTAAATTCTTTTTTCGAATATTTTCAAAGCCTCTTTCATGATAAGAATATGAATCTTGATTTTTGATTATATCAATTTTACGATCTTGTTTAAAATTTGTAATTGTTGAATGACAATTAGAATATGCTTTAAAACTTTTTTCTAACTGATTTTTTAATGATGTTCTACTAACAACTTTCATTATTATTCCTCTGATTTAAAAAGATTCCAAAGTTTTTCTGTTACATGGTGGCATGCATTTTTATCAGTTACACCTGCTAATAAGAATACTGTTTTATTTTCAATTGAGTATGGTAATTCAAGATTAATTCCATGAACGTGTACAGATAAAAAGCCATTTGCATATAAATAGCTGAATTCCCCATCTTCAGGTAATAATACATGTTCTAATTGATGCATTGAATGTACTGTTTGCGCGTTACTTTCTAAAACAAACCACCGACGTTTTTGTTTATCTTTTTTAATTGTACGTTCACGCATTAAATCATTTGCTAATTCATCATAAATATCTTTTTTATCTCTTCTTAAATGAGATAATTTTTGTTGTTCTTTTGAATTAGGAACACATAAACGATATATATCTGAAATTGTTTGAATTTGACTTGTTAATGCAAATAGTTTAATACGCTTATCTGAATTATTTGATAACATCCACTTCCAGCTCATCACTTGCTCGTTAATTGTTCGTAATAAAATGTGGAGTGCATAATTGTAATGTTTATTTTCTAACCATTGATATGCTTTAAAGTTCTGTTCTATTTGTACTTTAAATTTATCTTTTAATTTTTTATCATCTAATTTTTCTTCAAATTCTGTTAAACGTAATGGTTGTTTATTTAAGTGTAGTTGTTTCACTTTTCGAGTAAGTAAATTTAATTGTTTTTCCTGATTTACAGAAAGATCCATAAACTTACACATTGCTTTTAGATTACCAAGACATAAATTTAGTAATGCAATCTTAAATTCATTAGCTTCCTCAGGGAAAATATCAGATATTAGATATCCATGAGTAAAAAGTGAATCAATTCCATAAAATAAATTATAATAATAATTTTGCGGATCATTAAGTACATATTTAGATACATCTGATAAAGTTGAAATTTTCAGATTGCCTCCAAACACTTCAGGATCTAAACGATACCAAGTCTTTCGCCGTTCATCTTTGTCAAAATGAGAAACTTCACAATAATTCACCATATTTTCAATACGATTAAAGGCTTGCTTTTCATTTTCTATTTGTTGAGAAGCCCAATTTTTTAAAGTGCCCTTTTTATTCTTTTTTAAAAATTGACTTTGCTTTTTAAACCATTTTTGTTCCGTTTCGAAATTCTTGAAGCATGTTGGATCTTTCAAAATATAATTAAGCCATAAATATTGGCGAAGTCGACTTGAATGATAAAAGAGTAATGCTCTAGAACTTATTTCACGGCGATCATGTAAAATGAATTGCAAAAATACACTACGTTCATATACGGGTCGAGCAATAATTCTAGCAGCGATTGGCATTTTATTTTTAACTAATTCTAAAAAATTATCTGTTAATTCTAAGTTAAGTTTTGCCATTTGAGTTACAGTTTTACTTACAATGCTGTCAGTTTTATTCCATTCTTTACTAATTTCTTCTGTTAGTTGTTTTACTTGTTCAAATAAATTATTCATAAATTTCACCCTATTCCTCTCTCTATTTTAAATGAAACTTATTTAAATTGTTATCGAAAAGCTTTATGACTTCACAAATTAAATCAATAGTGAAATTGTTGGATACATGATAAAATTATAATATTAAATGTTTTAAGGAAGGATGCACATGGCAAATTATATAATTAGCTATGATAATAAAGGATGTCGAAAAGTATTTAAAACATATCGACACCAAGAAAAAGTTATTAAAAAGACAATAGAAAAACAAATTACACGTCAAATGGAAACTGATTTTTCAAAAGTTAAGTTAGCAACACGAATTGAAGTAAATGGGCTTAAGTGTTATGAATGCCGCGTAAACCCTCCACAATTACCTCCAGTTCGAGTTGCATTTACACGTGATGGTAACAAAATCACAATTTGTTACATTACTACTAATATTGTAAAGGCAGATTTTACACATGAATTAGAACATTTTTTAGGTGGTAAATAATTTCATATTTTATTAATAGACAATTTAAGTGTAACATTATATTTGAGTTATATATAAATAATTGAGGAGAAATACCGAGATATGAAATTAGTAGAATTAAAACAAGCCCAAAAAACTGCAATTTCTAATTTAAAAAAACGCAGATTTGATGAATTACAATTCTATACTTTTAAAAAAGATCGCTCAGTTATTGTAAAATTGACAGAAAATGCTGCCAAATTAATTGAGAGTGGATATCAAAATGAGACTGTTGATTTAGACGATAGTAATGCAAAGAGACTGTTAAAAACTGCTTTTGGTCGTGAATTTCCAAGAAGTCATAAAGTTTATTTTTCAAGTGTAAAAGCTAAAAAATAGGCTTAACAAAGTATTCTTGCATCTAGTTGTAATTAATTGAATTTTGTTTACTTGTATCATAATATTTTAATGTAAAGTTGACTTGCTGCAAACTTTACATCTATCATCTTTATACTATTAATAGCAATTATTAAGAAACTTTCATATATTTGATCATCCCAAATACATGAAAGTACTTAATTTTTGCTATTTTTATTTTTAATTCTTTTTATGATGTTCTTCGAATTTATCTTCTTCTACTTTAGTAGTAAAGACTGTTAATTTAAAAAATACATATAGTAAATAAATGCCAACAATAATTGTAGGTAGCATAATCCACCACCAACTAAGAGCAATAGCTCCCCCTGCTTTTAATCCCATTATAAAGCATTGAACACATGCGATAACAATCATTACCCAAGTTTTACCATCGATTTTTGTCATAATAATCAACTCCTTTGTTTATAAAAAAAGACTGGACAAGAGTCACAGCCTTTATATCAAATAGAAATTATTAGTTGCGTGCTTCGTAATATTCGATACGTTCCATCATTACGTCAGCATAGTCTTTCATAACTTTTTCTTGACGATCGATTAATTCCATTTCATCTTCTGGTAAATCTACTTTGTCTGTAACTGTATCCAATTCTTTAATTTTTGCATTAATAACTTCAACATCTTTTGTTAAGTCGTTAATCATTTCTTTGTAATCTTTATTCATAATAGAATCCCTCCTTGATTATATTTTAAGTATATACCAGTTATGTTTGAACATACTAATATAAAGCCTCATTAATATGAAAACTTTATTTATTCTTATAAATTAAGTTTTGTGCTACATATAATAATGTTATCTAAATTCATGATCTTTCATTATGTTATTGGATAATAAAAAAATGTATCATTATATGATACATTTTTTAAGTTATTTAGCTTATTTATAATTTAATAGTAATATCTATTATTAATACAACGCATAAAAGTAATAGTTGACGATAAATTAATTGTCCATATTAAAAATCTTTAAATTAAGTACATTAAAACATATTGGTAAAAATGTATATTCAATAATTTTTACAAGTTGTTTTTTCAAAATAGCGTATTTTAAGCATGGTATAACAGCAATTCCTATAATAAATCCCGCTATAATTAATAATGATGCTAGATTATTATTATGATTTTTTTTAAAAGCAATAATACTAGCAATAAACACAATAATGTTTATAGTAAAATAAAGCAAAAATATAATATTGTTCCACAACATATACTAATCAATCCATTCTTTCATATAAATATCTAAGCTTCTTTATGATACCTTATAAAGAAAGAAATTTCTTTAATTGTTTATTAATTTTGATAATTTTTTAGATTTTATTAGTATAAATATTTATTTATAACTTTTTTATTATTAAAAAAAGCTCCTCTTAATGCAAAAGGAGCTTAAAAATACCCAGATTATCCAAAATATACTCTGTTGCAATATTTCATAAAATTTTATTGTCGACTTCGATGTCGTGTTTGATGTTGCTTTGCTTTAATCAATTCATTTTGTTTGATTTGCATTTGTTGTAACTCATATTCAATTTCAGTCAAAACTTCAATCTCAGTTTTCTGAATATCTAATAAGTGTGGCCACTGAACCTCATTTAATTGATCCACTTTTTTATGCAAATTGCGTAATTCCATTTCTGTTTTTTGATTTGTTTTATAATCATTTTCTGCATCAAATCGATCACGTTCTGCTTGACGATTTTGACTCATCATAATAACAGGCGCTTGTAATGCAGCTAAACAACTTAAAAATAAATTTAATAAGATAAATGGATATGGATCAAAATCTAGGTCAAAAATATGTAATGTATTAATTGACATCCAAATGAAAAGAAATATACAAAAAGCGATGATAAATCCCCAGCTACCAGCATATTTAGCTAATGCATCAGCAATTTTTTGTCCTTTTGTTAATCTCATATTATTTGTATTTTTAACAACATAATGATTACTATTTAAATTTTTTTCTAAACTTGCATTTATTTTACGATTAGATTCTAAATCTTCATTAATTGTTTTTTCTAGGTTATTTAATCTAATATGTTGCAAGTCACTCAAACAAATAAAAGATGATGGTTTTATATCTTTATAATGTTCTTTTATCTGTTCAACTAAATCTCCACCTAAATTTCTTAAATAGAATCCTTCCATTACTGAATAATGTTTCCCACAAATGACGCAAGTTGCTGTTTTTTTAGCGGCCATTTTATCACTCTTTTCAATTTATTAATTGATATGATTTAAATCCAAATCAATATCTCCTCTTTGTTTTAATTATATTAACGATGAATTTCTTGATTATGATCACGTAAAAATATTAAATTATTTTCATCAGAAAAATCAGGACTATATTCATATCCTAAATCATTGAAGTTAATTAATTTATGAAAATCTTGAATTTGATTTTCAGCCATATATCTAACCATTTCACCGCGAGCCATTTTAGCATATGTATTATCTTGAATAACTTTATGCTTAGTTGGATGATAATAACCAAAAACACATGATACCATTTTAATCTTTGTATTTTTTATATAACGTGATACTTGGGATGCATACATTTTTGATGCTAAATTTATAATTAGATTATCGTCTTGAGTCAAAACGTTAAACCAAGAATCATTCCAAAAAGCATGTAAATTTTTAGTGCCATTTACATGAGCTTTAGCTTTCATTTCAAGTCTATACGGAACAACCCCATCAAACGGTCTTAATACTCCATAAAAGCTAGATAAAATACGTAAATGCTCTTGAATATATTCTAATGCATTATCCGTAAATAAATCTGGGGCCATATATTGATACTGTAATCCGCAAAAAGCTAAAATTGCTGGTGTTTGAATCTCATTTTTTAAATCCATTTTTCTTAAGCGATCCATGTTTAATTCAAATAATTTATCATTTGTATGCCAAAGTTTACGTAATTCATCGACAGTTAATGATTTTAAATATTTTTCAATTTGGATTGCTTTATCTAATAGAGCAGGCGTTGATAAAACGTCAAATGTATCTGCATCCACTTGCATTTGTTTTGCAGGTGAAATAATTATTTTCATTTAAATCAGTCCTCATCATAGTCTTTTAGATTAACTTGTTGGTTACTCTTTTTCGCTTGTTCAAAGTATTCAGACGTGATGTATGAATGAATTCCATAATAATAAAAGATTAATGACACTATAATTAAAATAATAAAATCAAATGGGTATTTAATTAAACCAATTCCACCAAACTCTGTACTTCCAATATATGATAATAAGGCTAAAACTCCAAGGAAAAGGAGTAGCCATAAACTGGATTTAATATGTTTCTTAGTTTCTGGCCAACCTAATCGTCTTTCATAGTAGAAATAGATTGGTAATCCAATTAAGATAATTAAAATAACTTCAATTGTAGTTGGCCACATTGCCCAATATGCAGCTAAACTTGCTAACACGAATGAAATAGGTGCTAGGATATTTAGATGATTTAATTTAACAGGTCGAATGAAATTTGGTGCCATTTCACGTAATGAAACTACAGAAACAGGTCCTGTTAAAAAGGCAATTAATGTAGCGGTTGAGATTACACTTGCTAAAATTCCCCAATTTCTGAAAAGTGTAACCATAATAATACTTATGAATGCATCGATAACTAATGCAACACGAGGTGTCCCATACTTTTTATGAATTTTTCCGACTGACTCAGGAAAATGTTTGTTTTCCTTAAATGCAGCTAATGTACGAGCACCAGATGCAACAAATGAGACGCCTGTTCCAAAAGGAGAAATAAATGCTTCCATGTAAAGTAATACTGATAACCAATACATTCCAAGCATAATTGCTAAATCTGCAAATGGTGATTGGAAATTAAGTCCATGCCAGCCAACTTGTGCGATTGTACTTGGCTTTACTACTCCGATAAATGTGATCTGTAAGGAAACATAAATGACGAAGGCAATAAAAAGTGATAAAACAACTCCTCTTTTTATATTCTTCTTAGGGTTTTGAATTTCACTCCCCATATTAATTACTGTTTGGAAAGCATCATATGAGAAAATGATTCCAGAAACAGTTGTTGCAGAAAAAATTGCAGCAGTTCCATAAGGCATAAATTCATGAATTGAGCTACCAAAGTTTTGTGGATGAAAACCAGAAATAACAAGCATTACAATTGTTAAAATCGGAATTCCCAATTTAAAAAATGAAACAAAATTTGTAAAACGAGTTAGCAATTTAACAGACCAATAATTTAATAATGTAAAAATGATGATAAAAATGTAAACAACAAATAAACCATTATTAGAGATTTGATCTCCACTCATTAAAATATGGGTCCAGTTGGCCCACTTCCAAGGCCATGAACTCATATATTGAACACAAGCAACCGCCTCAATTGGGATGATTGTAACTAAAGAAATCCAATTGGCCCAAGCAGCAATGAAACCTAAAAGTGAGCCGTGAGTATATTGCGCATAATGACTCATTCCCCCACGTTCAGGAAACATTGCTCCAAGTTCTATATAATTAAAAGCAATTAACCCAATTACAACAGCACCAATAATCCATGAAAAGATTGCAGCAGGTCCTGCGACTTTAGCAGCCTCCCATGATCCAAATAACCATCCTGAACCAATAAGTGAGCTTAACGTTAACATAACTAATGAAAATAAGCTTATTTTTTTCTTCATAAAAATTCTTCTTTCCCTCTAAATTTAAAATAAGTAATCCGTTTATCTTTAATTTACATGTCAAACAATTTTTGACTTAATTCTATTTCCTTCGGGTCTGGGTTACTATTTTTAAATTCAATTTTGCCTTTCGAGGTATCAGAAGTTAATTTACCAATATCCTTTAGTTTACGTTGAAGTTGCATTGCAGCACCCATACTACCATCATAAATTTCAACATCATTTCCGACAACTTCTTGAATTGCTTTTTGAGCAAATGGAAAGTGAGTGCATCCAAGTACAATTGCGTTTACAGGTAATTTATCATCTAAAATTTTATGCAAGTATTCTTTAATTCCAGAAGAAAGTAATTCTCCTCTTTCAACGTACTCTACTAAATCTGGAGCTGGAGCTTTTATAATTGTTGCTTCATTTTTAAAACGCTCTGCAGATTGATCAAATTTTTTACCGGCTAATGTTAAAGGTGTTGCCATTACAATAACTTTTCCATGTGAATTATTTTGAACAGCCGGTTTAATGGCAGGCTCTAGACCAATTATTGGGATTGAATATTCCTCACGCAATCTATTAATAGCAGCACTTGTAGCAGTATTACATGCTATCACAATTGCTTTAACATGGTACTTATTAATAAGCATCTCAGTAATTTTTTTGCTCAATTCATAAACTTCCTGAGTGCTTTTAATTCCATAAGGTGCATTTGCAGAATCGCCAAAGAAAATATAGTCTTCATTTGGCATTAATTTATAAATTTGCTTTAATACACTTAACCCACCCAAACCGGAATCAAATACTCCAATTGGTTGTTTAAATGTCATACAGTACCTCCATATTCTTTAATTTTATTTTTACTTGATGCAACGATAATTTTTGTATGTTTACTAAACATATTTCGTTGCTCTTTAGTTAATTCTTTATCTGTAATAAAGGTTGAAATTATATCTAATGGACAAATTCTATAATATGATTTATTTACAAATTTTTGATGTTCTGCCACCAAGACAACTTTACGTGCTTGTTGAGCTGCAACACCAACAATTTCTGCATCTCCTTGATCTAACAAGTATACTCCATTTTCATCAATTCCGGATGCAGCAATAAATGCAGTATCAAAAACAACATTTTGTAATTCTTTAACTGCTAAATTTGAATAAAAATACCTATTTTCATGATTTAATGTACCACTTGAAATTTTGACAGTTACCTTATTATGATCAGATAATGCAATGCAATTATCTAATGAATGGGTATGTACTGTTAAATCCATATTTAAATTTTGGCATGTTTTTAATAGGATTGTAGAAGATCCAATAAAATAAACATGATGAGGTTTAAAAAACTTTAACGCCTCCATTGCGATATGAGTTTTTTCTTTTGTGAATTGTCCTAAACGGCTTTGGTAATTCGGGACACTACGACCAAAATCTAACGGAAGAATCCCTCCATGCGTACGACGAACTTCACCACGTTCTGTTAATAAAACAATGTCACGTCGTGCGGTGTCTTGAGAAACTCCAAATTCATCCATGATATTTTTAGTTGTTAGTTCTTGACGATCTTCAAGAAGCTGTTTAATTAATTCAATTCTTTTCTCTTGAATCAAAACTACATCCCCATTCTACTTAGTAACATAATCTATTATAACTTAAATTTATAATGAATCAAAAAATTTAAGGATTTACTTAAATATGCTTTGAGGAATTTTTTTAGGTATAAAAAATAAGCAGTTTAATGACATACTTAGGTCTGAGTATTAATTAAAGAATTATGCTTCTTTTTCTCCAATAAGTTCAACCATTTTAATGATAACATCAACAGCTTTTTCCATTGTATCTACATCTGCAAATTCAAAGCGTGAGTGCATGTTATCTGCTCCAGTGAAAATGTTTGGTGTTGGAATTCCCATGAATGAGATCTTAGAACCATCAGTACCACCACGTACTGGATAAATATCTGGTTTAATTTGTAAATCTTCCATTGCTTCTTTAGCAATGTCAACTACAGTCATATCTTTTTCAATTACTTCACGCATATTGTAATATTGATCATTCATATCAATAATTACACGTTCTTCGCCAAATTCGTCATTCATACGTTTAGCAATATCTAACATCAATTGCTTACGAGCTTCAAATTTTTGACGATCGTGATCACGAATAATGTAAGCTGAATGAGCTTCGTCAATTTCACCATTTAATGAAAGGAGTAAGAAGAAACCTTCGCGACCTTCAGTCTTTTCAGGAACTTCATCTTGTGGTAATTGGCTATCAAATTGCATTGCTAGTTTCAAGGCATTAATCATTACACCCTTTGCTGTTGCGGGATGAACATCTTTACCTTTGAAAGTGATTTTAGCTTGTGCAGCATTGAATGTTTCATATTCTAATTCACCTAATGGACCACCATCAACTGTATAAGCAATATCAGCACCAAAATCATTTGTGTCAAAGTGATCGGCACCTGTTCCAATTTCTTCATCAGGTCCAAAACCGACTTCGATTTCACCATGTTTAATTTCAGGATGTTTTACTAAATATTCCATTGCAGTCATAATATCAGTAATTCCACACTTATCGTCTGCCCCAAGCAATGTATCTCCGCTTGTAGTAATAAGTGTATGATTTTTTGATTTATGTAAATTAGGGAATTCACTTGGAGAAAGTGTATATTCGCTATCACCTAATTTAATATCTGATTCACCATCATAATTTTCGATAACTTGTGGTTTAACATTTTCAGCATTAAAATCAGCTGTATCCATATGAGAAATAAAACCAATTTTTTTAGCTGTTTTACCTGCAGGAAGATTGCTTGGCAATGTTGCAAATACATAGCCACTTTGCTTGTTTAGGCGCACGTCTTGCATTCCGATTTCTTTTAATTCTGCCATTAAATCCTTCGCAAATTCAACTTGTGATTGTGTAGAAGGAATTGTAGTAGATTCTGCATTTGAACGTGTGTTTTTCTTTACATATGAAATAAAACGAGGAATTAAAGATTCATATTTTGTCATACTCGTCAAGCCTTTCTGCTTATAAATTCAATGATTTTCATCATGATTTTATGATAAACTTTTAAAATTTTGTTGTCAAATTCTCTTGTTAAATTTTCTAACATGAAAAAATGCACCCTAAATTGGATGCATTTAACTTAAATAAACTGATATGGATTTGTGTTAATTTCTGATTGATAAATATCAATATTCCATTTTTCATTTTGATTCCATTTACTAAAGAGCTTCGTTAAATGAGGCTTACATACATATTCAATATAATGACCTGCATCTACTGCATTTAATCCAGAAGCTAAAATATCATGCCCCACATGATAAGAAATATCTCCTGTTAGATATAAGTCAGCACGTTTTTGAAGTGCATTTGTATAAAACCGGGCACCAGAACCACCTAAAATTGCAATTCGTTTAACTGTTTTATTAATATCTTTACTAATAACACGAGTTCCTGGAATATCAAAAACTTCATTACATTTTTCTGCAAATTCCTTTACTGTCATTGATTTAGGTAATTCACCGACGCGGCCTATGCCAAATTTTTGACCTAAGCCCTCTACCTGATAAAGATCATAAATAAAATCTTCTTGTGGGTGATTTTCATGCATCGCAAAAAGTACTTGTTTTTTTATTCTTTCTGGAAAGAATACTTCAATTTTCTTTTGTACCATTTCAACCATTTCGTTTTTAGATCCAGTATAGGAGTGCTCTTCATCTCTTGGTACGAAACGACTTGTTCCGGTTAATGAATAAGAACAATCTTTATAATTTAATAAATTCCCTGCACCAGCATTATTTAAAGCTGATCTCATTGAATCAGCAGTATTTGATTGTGTAAATACTGCTAATTTATACATTTTTTCTTCTCTAGTTGGAAGAAGAGGCTCTGTATTTTGCAAATCAAAAACTTCTGCCAGCCAATCATTCATTCCGCCGTTAGTATTATCTAAATTAGTATGTGCACCATATACAGTAATTCCATGTTTTATGATTTCAGCATACATTTTATTTTGTGGAATGCTCAAATCTAATGGTTGTACTGGTCTAAACATTGCAGGATGGTGTGCAAAAATAAAATCAACATTATGATCAATTGCTTCTTGTACAGTTTCTGGACGAACATCTAATGTTACCATCATTTTATGAACTTCTTGGTTTAAATCTCCTAATTGTAATCCGACTGGATCACCATCTTCAGCAATCCACTTAGGAACAAGTTCTTCAAATTTTGACACAATATCCTTAACTTTAGTCATTATTCAAGACCTCTTTAATATATTGATTTTTATTTTCTAATTCTTTAATTCGATTTAATGGTACTTTTTTTGCTTTTTTCATTTGTTCAATAGCATCGTTATTTTTTTGAATTTCTTTTTGCCATTTTTTAATGTAGGCAGCATTTTTTTCATGTCGCAAATATACCCCAAATTGTAAGTCTTCTGGTGATAAAGATTTTACTTGTGGGTTATATTGAGCTACTAATATTTCATAAATGTGTTGATCTTCGTCTAGGATAACTTCATTAGTGATTTCATATTGATGCTCGAATAACCACTGACGTAAAACATCACTACCAACATTTGGTTGTAAAATTAATAAAGGATGATTAACTAATTTTTCTTTTCCTTTATTTAGTATTTTGCGAATGAGAGTGCCACCCATGCCACAAATTGTAATGGTATCAATTTTATCAGAAGGTAAAATTGCAGCTAAACCATCAGCTAATCGTGGAATAATGACATGTTCTAAATTTTGAGCTTTAATTTCATTATATGCATTTTCGTAAGGGCCTCTTACGACTTCTCCAGCAATTCCAAAATCAATTATATGATTTAAAGCTAAGTTGACTGGTAAGTATGCATGATCAGATCCGATATCAGCTATACGCGCGTTTTTTGGAACAAATTCAGCAACTTTTTGTAATCTTTTCGATAAATGTTTGGCATCCATCTAATTTTTCCCTTTCAACTACCCTAAGAAATCTTTCAATTGTTTTGAACGTGAAGGATGACGTAATTTTCGTAAAGCTTTAGCTTCAATTTGACGAATACGTTCTCTTGTAACGCCAAATACTTTACCAACTTCTTCTAGAGTTCTTGTACGACCATCGTCTAATCCAAATCTTAGACGTAAAACATTTTCTTCACGATCAGTTAATGTATCTAGTACACTATCAAGTTGTTCTTTTAATAATTCATATGCAGCATGATCTGCAGGACTTGTTGCATCCTGGTCTTCAATGAAATCACCTAAATGTGAATCATCCTCTTCACCGATTGGTGTTTCTAATGAAACTGGTTCTTGTGCAATTTTAAGAATTTCGCGAACTTTTTCGGTTGGCATATCCATTTCAGCACCGATTTCTTCTGGAATAGGTTCACGTCCTAAATCTTGTAACATTTGACGTTGAATACGAATTAATTTATTAATTGTTTCAACCATGTGTACTGGAATACGGATTGTACGTGCTTGATCAGCAATGGCACGAGTAATTGCTTGACGAATCCACCATGTAGCATATGTTGAAAATTTGAATCCTTTACGGTAATCAAATTTTTCTACAGCTTTCATAAGTCCCATATTACCTTCTTGAATTAAGTCAAGGAATGACATTCCACGACCTACATACCGTTTAGCAATAGAAACAACTAAACGTAAGTTAGCTTCTGCAAGACGTTGTTTGGCTTCTTCATCACCTTGTTCAATTCTTAAAGCAAGTTCAATTTCTTCATCAGCAGTTAGTAAATCAACTCGACCAATTTCTTTTAAATACATTCTAACAGGATCGTTGATTTTTATTCCTGTTGTAGGAGCAGAAACATCTTTTTTAGCTTCTTCTGCAGCATGATTTGCAGCCTTAAGACTTGCTTTACTTGGTTCACCATTCTCATCTACAACTGAAATTCCAGCATCTTCGACACGTTCAATTAATATATCCATTTGATCTGCATCCAAATGCATTGGTTCAGCAACTTTTTTACTTAATTCATCATATTGAATTTGTCCTTTGCTTTTATAATCCTTAATTAGTGAGTTTACTTCTTTTTTAAAAGTCTTTTCATCAAATTTCATTTCTTTGTTTGCCAAATCAAATTCCTCCTATATTAATGTCGATTTCATAACATCTTTTTGACGTAATAAATTAGTTTTTTCCATTATTAACGACATCAGTTGTTGACTATCGTTCATACGTTTAGCTTTATTGATTTTTTGCTCAATTATTTTGAGCTTTTCATCAATTGGATACTCATCCATGATTAAATTTATACAATCATCGATTTCCTTATTTGTTGCCTCACCAAGATATTCTTCCATCTCTAAATCAGTAATCATTTTTTGTAACTGTTCATCTTGAACATAATCTAGAAAAACAGCACTCTTAAATTCATTATATTGGTTAAAGTACCCTTCAGCAACCACATATATTGTTTGATAATTCTCATGAATGAAGGTAAAGTTTTCAATTTCATGAACTTTAACCCATACACTATGATCATGAAGTAGACGATAAAGCAATAATCGTTCTGCTTTTTCTATTCTTGAATATTTTGTTTTTGAATCTGTTAAGTCAATGCTGTTTGTGATTTCTTTTTGGTAATCATTAAATGATCGTTGATCTTTTGGAAAATTAGTGTACTCAGATTCTTGCCTATTTTGTTGTTGCTGAGTTATAAGGGATTGTAATTGTGATTCTAAATTTTGATATTCAATTCCAAAACGAGAAGCTAGTCGGTTCAAATATAAATCTCGTTCTATTGGATCTTTTATTGTAGCTAGCTCTTTTAAAATTGCAGTAATATACGTTAATTGATCATTTTCATTTTCTAAATTAATACCTTTAGCATAATAGCGCATAAAGAAATTAATAGGAGTTTCACGGCGATCAATTGTAAATTCCTTAAACTTATCAGCACCATATTTTTTTATTACTTCATCTGGATCAAGTTTATCTGGAAGATTAATAACTCCAAGATCAAAATGTTCCAGTGGCATTAACATTTCTAATGCACGCTTAGTTGCTTTTTGACCTGGATCATCACCATCATAACAAATCGATAAGTTTGACACTAAATGACTTAATATGCGAACTTGTTCATCAGTTAAACTTGTTCCCATTGATGCAACGCCATTTGTAACTCCTGCTTTATATGCAGAGATTACATCCATAAATCCTTCAAATAAAATGACGGATTTGTTTTGTCTCATTGTTACTTTAGCTTTGTCTAAATTAAAAAGCACTCTGCGTTTATTAAAAATCGGTGTTTCCGGAGAATTTAAATATTTAGGAATGGAAACATCAACTTGATTTAGTATTCTTCCAGAAAAAGCAATTGGATGTGCATTCTCATTCCTTATAGGAAACATCACACGCCCTTTAAATCGATCAGTAAGATTATCAATTGGATTATCACTATTGGTTGAGTGTTCAATAAATAATCCTGACTTGCGTAACAACTGATAATCGATTTTCTTTTCTTTTACGAAATTTTTTAAAATATCAGTCTCTGGAGCATAACCAAGTTGGAATTTTTCAATTAAATCATCATTTATTTCACGCTTATGCAAATAATCCAATGCATCCTGCCCAAGTTCTGTATTTACAAGAATATGGTGATATAACTGATTTGCCTTTTGATATAAGTCAATTAACTTGCCATTTTCAGAAGATTGCGTAGAATCAAGAGCATTCGTTTGTAAATATTTAGGATCTAAATGGACATTTCCAAGTTCGGCTACACGAATAAATGCCTCTGGAAATGTTAAACCTTCAGACTCCATAATAAATTTATATACATTACCTCCACGATGACAAGAAAAACAATTAAAAATTTGTTTTTGCTCATTTACGGAGAATGAAGGAGTATTTTCGGGATGAAAAGGACAAAAACCAAACCAATTTTTTCCAGATTTATGCAACTGGACTTTTTGACTAACTATGTCTAAAATGTTAACTTCAGAACGGACTTCGTCAATTAATTCAGATGGTATTTTCATCATTATTCCTCCTTCTATATATAAAAAGGGTAAAACCCCCCCACTGTTTTCAGTCAAATTTAATTTTAAGATAATTTATGGGGAAAGTCAAGTTTAAGTGGTGATTTCAATCTTTCTTAAGTATTTTTTAACAATAATGTAACATAACGATAGTTATATGACATATGAATGGTTTTTTGTAATCAATTTGTAACTTTAATTTAACGCTAAAACCACTTTTTA
>CALVCU010000005.1 GCA_944326135.1 uncultured Ligilactobacillus sp.
AAAAATTAGTGAAGGAACATATTATCAAGATCCATACGCAAGCAGTAACATTGCTAATGCTCAAGCAGCTGGATTATATATTAATGGTTATTACTTTTGCCGTTATACTTCAATAGAAGAAGCTAAAGCCGAAGCACAATACGCTGTTAATACAGCTAAAGCTGATGGATTACCAGTCACATCTGTTCTATGTGCTGATATTGAATCTAATCAACAAGCTAATTTAAGTCAATCAATTAACGACCAAGCAATTCAAGCAATGAAACAAATTGTAGAAAGCGCTGGATATAGATTTGATGTATATTCAATGAGTTCATGGGGTGATAATCATATTTCTTGGAGTAACATTAAATGGATTGCAAATTATCCATACAATGTTAAGGAAGATAAATATACTAAAGGGCATGCTTGGCAATGGACGGACAAACAACAGTTCAAAGATAGTTATGGTGGCTTTGATGCCAGCCAATTGTACGATAACTATTACACCGGTGGGCAAGACAAGAACGCTGTGATTTCTAACAAGGATACAACAGACGTATCTCACGTTAACGGGAACAACAATAACAAGCCTAGCCAAGATAAGAATATGACAGCAACAAGTGGCAATAATAACCAATATCAAAATGAAGATTATGCCCAAAATGGTGTATTTACAGCTAATACAACTTTAAATATTAGAACCGCACCTTCAACAAGTGCTAGTATTGTTGGATCTTATGCACCTGGAGAAAGTCTAACTTATGACCATGTTTATATTCGTAATGGATATGTATGGGCTAGATACATGAGCTACTCAGGACAATATCATTATGTTGCCATGGGACGCATGGGCGGTGAAGAATATGGCACACGTCAAGCATGCTCAAATGCTCGTTTATATACGGTAAAATCAGGAGATACTTTATCTGGAATAGCTAGAAACTTAGGAGTATCGGTTTCATATTTACAAAATAAGAATGGAATTGATAATGCCAACTTGATTTATGTTGGAGAAGTATTATATTATTAATAACCAGTATAATAATTTTTCTAAGGACATGTCTTTATGGCATGTTCTTTTTTTGTGTGTTAGAATAAAATGCAAATTGATATTAAAAAACAGGACATATCCTTAGTGGTATGTCTTTTATTTTTGTATATGGTTAAATATTTTTATAAAATGATATTGTGTAATATACTATACTGAGGAATTTATAAAATCCCTATTGAATCTAATTTAAGGAGCTTTTAAATATGATTAATACTGTAAATGGGCAAATAGGTTTAAGTGATTTAGGAATAACTTTAATGCATGAACATATAACATATGCGGATTGGGCGATGAGAGAGAATTTTAAATCAAGATATTGTCAGAGAGATATGATTGTTGAAGCTGCTGTAAAGTTATTTAATAAATTAAAAAAATATGGAGTGTCTACTATTGTAGATGGTACAGTCCCTAATATAGGTAGGGATGTAAGTATTGATAAGGAAGTTGCAGATAGAACTGGATTAAACTTTATTGTATCTAGCGGATTTTATTATCAAAAAGAACTATACTTACAATACAGATCAGAGGAACAAATATATAAATTGTTAAAAAATGAGGTAGAAAATGGTATAGGTGATACAAGCATAAAACCAGGTATTATGAAAGTTGCTTCTGAAAATGAAGGGTTAACAGATTATTTGAAGAAATTACATAAGGCTATTGGTAGGGTTGCTGCTGAAAATGATATTCCTATTTTTTGTCATCATGATCCAAGTACAAAAAGTGGGATAGATGTTATTAATGTTCTAGAAGAAGTAGGTGTTAAACCTAATAAAATTATTATTGGACATGCGGGCGATACTAATGATATTGATTATTTAACCTCTTTATTAGATAGAGGAGTATATATAGGCATGGATCGTTTTGGATATTGTGATGTAAGTAACAATTTAAAAAATAGAGTTAATACAATAGCTCAATTAATTAAAATGGGATATAAGAAACAAATGATTTTATCACATGACTTATCTGTATTTATGGGATTATATGATAATTGGAATGAATCGTTTGTTGAAAATGAATTGTTTAATCCAAAGGTTGATTATACATTTATATTTAAAGAAGCAATTCCTAAGCTAGAAGAATTAGGAGTAACCACGGAGGAAATTCAAACAATGTTAAAAGAAAATCCAATTAAAATATTTGAATGATTATGTGTTGAAATTAAATTGTATTAATTAGAGGTATTATAAGACATTCCTATTCTTATAGGTTAAAACGAGAATTTGAGGTAGTGTTCAAAAGAAATGTGCCTTAATTGATATGTTCCTTTTTTATTATTTTTTACGTAAAATTATTAATAAGACTAGAATCATTAATTAATATGTTTTGCTTTTTTGTATATTAAATTTGATTTTTATAAAGTAATATTGTACTATGTCAGAAGTATCTTAGGATTAAGATACTAATACGTACATTTCAAACCCTAACTCTCACTACCCTGATGTAGTGAGAGTTTTTTATCATAAAAAAGTTTCTATTTTGATATAGGAACTTATGTTGTACAATCGTTGGAATAATTTATATGAGAAGGATAAATCATATGTATGATGATATATCTGACTAAATGAATCAATTAAAAAACTCTTACCACATTATTAGTGATAAGAGTAAGGTTAAACATGCTATACTGTCTTTTTTGACAGAATGTTTTAATAATATCATATTTAATATTTTTTATTTACAACTAAAGCGTTTTTTGGTAAAATCTTAAGTTAAAATTAAGAAATTAAACATTTTATTAAGCGCAGGTGAAACACATAATGTATGTAATAGTAAATACAGATAATGATAAAATATGCTCGGAATGGAATCATTTAAATTATGATGATATACATGTTTGTTGGAAAACGATAGAAGGAATAAAAAATGCAAATAGTTATCGTAATGATACTACTCGCATAAAAAAATTTGTTACGAAATATAAAGCACAGGAATATATAAAAAGTAATTTTAATGATATGCCATATCTTGCTATTATTTCTACAAATCGATTGCAAAGATCATTGGATAATTTGATAGTTAACATTAAAAATAAATTTCATATTCATCAGGATTACACGCATTATATGTGTTTTATGATATTATGTTCAATATTGAATTAGATTGTTGATAATTAATATATGTCGATTATTAATTAAAAAACAAAGAAGATTAACTTACAAAATAATTGGTATGAATTTGTTTTTAATATTTTAAAAGCAGGGCATTTCAATTAATAATTATCCTGTGTGCGCCTACAAATTTCGCAATAATAATACGCATGTAAAAAGTAATTATTTTGTTAATTGGTGTGCCAAAAGTGTGCCAAGCTTTGTAAATTAGTGATATTTTATTGAGTTATTATTGACAATAAAATAAAGCAAATAAACACTCAAACCTAGTAAATACAAGGTATTGAGCGTTTATTGAATATATAAAATGATGGAGTTTGATATTTATATTTGTGATGGATATGTATGGGCTAGATACATGAGTTATAGTGGATATTATCATTATGTCGCCATGGGTAAAATGGGTGGCGAAGAATATGGCACACGTCAAGTTTATTCGGCTACTAAGACTTATAACGTTCAAAGCGGAGATACATTAAGCGGTATTGCTAAAAAGTTAGGAGTATCGGTTTCATACTTACAAAATAAGAATGGCATTAGTAACTCAAATCTTATCTATGTTGGCCAACAATTAAAATATTGATGACATACATAATTTTGTGATACAATACGTACGTATGTTCTGTCATAGACAAAACAGGCTAGATTAAAAAGTTGGTAACTTTTATCGAAGCACCAAGCGGCTTGGCTGATTAACCATCTTAAATATGCTGAGACATCACGTGTAGGAGTTGCCTGTCTCCAACACTTATGACAACCAGTTAAATATAACTCTGTGATGTGTGTTAGAAATAATGCAATAAAACTTTTTTCGTGATATAATCATATCACGAAGCTAAAAGGTAAAAGAAGTCCTTCTCTCTTGAGGAGGACTTCTTTTTTTATTATAATATGAAAAGCAGTTTAGAAATATTCAATATTATGTTGTATGACTTATCCACAGCCCTTGCTCGTGGATTTTTTTTAATATAGTATATAGTTATGGTTGTTTTTGGTTTGTTTTTTTCATTAACGATCCTTACAGTTTCTTATTTTTATTACTTTTCAGACAGGAACCGAGGCCTGTCTGTTTTTTTGTATAAAAACCCTCATTTTTGATAAAAAACGAGGGTTGTTGCAATAAAATTGCAATTATTTTTATAAAACGTTGATATATCAATCTTTAGAGTGTTAGTTTTATGCCACTGGCAGGAATCGAACCTGTACTCGGATAAACCGAACAGCGACCTGAACGCTGCGCGTCTGCCAGTTCCGCCACAGTGGCAAAATCTATAATAATTCTATACTATAGAAAATGTAAATGACAAGTTATTTCTTTAGAAAACTTATTGCAGTACCATATCCATGTAAAACGATGTATTTAGGCCCAACAGAAACACGAACGATTTGAGGCTCAAATCGTACATTAATGACTCCATCTGCATTTTTTGTTACCGCTTTGTCAATTAATTTCATTTTAACTTGATCATATAAATCATCAAAATCATCTACACGATTCAATTCGTCAGCTTGTAATTCTGCTTTAACAGTAGCATTGACTATTCCATGTATAGCATATCCTTGATTTAGTCCACCTGTTGATAAAAACATTTTAAAACCTCTAATTCTATAATATTATTTTTTCTTTTTTTTTGACACTTATACATAAGCTTACAATTGCAAGTACTAAGGATGCAGTTGCAATAGCTAATGAAATAATTGATAATACAAAAGAACTTACTAGCATAATGAAAACCTCAACTAATTATTTCTATTTAAAAGTGTATCATATTTTTATTTTTGTTGGATAAAATCTTTAACAATATCTATCATTTTATTTCGATATTTGCCTTCAAATAAGTGTCCAGCTCCTGCAATCCAGTGAACTACACTTTGCGAATAATATTGTTGATACTTAATAGTTACATTAGGACTTACAATGTCATCAGCTGTACCATGAATTAAGCAGACCTTTCCATTGTATTTTGCAGATACTGAATAAATAGGTAAAGTTTGAGCGGTTCTTAAATAAAAACCTCCAACATTATATCCAGGGCGTAATTCTTGTTTATCTGGAATATGAAGGGGATCATAACGTAAATTTAACGTATGTCCAATTAAAGCATCATCCTTAAGCGATGCAGCAGGTGCTAATAGTACAAGTTTGCTGATGAATTCATGGTAATAGCCAGCAAGCATACCAGCTACAACGCCACCTTGAGAATGTCCAATTAAGTAAATGTTTTTTATTCCTGGCAAAGAACGTACATAGTCTAGTATTTTTTGCCCATCAGCAATTTCACTTGGAACTGTCATATCACAAAAATTTCCGTCACTTTCTCCATGACCATTAAAATCAAATCGTACTGATGCAATTCCAATTTCTTTAAGCATTTTAGCAAGACGATAATGCATATTACCTGGATTATTTCGACCGCAATTTCCACTGAAACCGTGCATTAAAATTGCTAGATCAAAATTAGTTTTTTCTTCTGGAATTTCTAAAACTCCACGTAAAGTTAAACCATCTCTTTTAATTTCAATATCTGTCATAATTTCACCTTTTTTGTAGATTATATATTAATGTTACTATAGTTATAGTAAGACTATTCAATATAGATATTTTAAAACAAATGACAGTAATTGAAAGCTAAAGGAAGAATAAAAATGAGTCCAATTAAAAGTGAAATTATTTCTAAAGTAATAAAAAAAAGACCAAATGAGAGTTATAAGGGAATGTACGGGAATGTGTTAATAATTGGAGGAAATCAAAACATGGGTGGGGCTGCTATAATGTCAGGAAGTGCTGCAGTCCATTCTGGAGCAGGATTAGTTACAATTGCTACTGATAAAACTAATATAGCGGCTATACATGCTGCATTACCTGAAGCTATGTTTATTAATTATTGTGAAATAAAATCGTTGATAGAACATCTTACTGATGCTGATGTAATTGTAATTGGACCAGGGTTAGGAATAGATGAAACAGCTTTTAATATTTTAAGTAACGTTTTAATGAATATTAAAAAGCATCAAATTTTAATAATAGATGGTTCAGCGATTACGTTAATTTCAAAACATAAGAAATTATTAAATGAAATACTAGATTTACAAATTATTTTTACACCTCACCAAATGGAATGGCAAAGATTAAGTGGAATAAAAATAGAAGAACAAACAGAACAAAAAAATCAATTAGCACAAGAAAAATTAGATGCAACTGTTATTGTTAAGAAATTTCATACAGAAATTTATTTCAAAAACAAAATTACAAGAAAATTATTAGTTGGTGGACCATATATGTCAACTGGTGGGATGGGAGATACGTTAACAGGAATTATAGCAGGATTTTTAGCGCAATTTAAAAATGAAAAATTTGAAGATGTTATTCAAGCTGCAGTTTATACTCATAGCAAGATAGCAGAGATTATATCTAACGATAAATATGTTGTATTGCCTTCAGATATAATTTCAAATATTCAATCATTTATGCGACAACATGAATCATAAAAAAATAGGATTATTTTAATCCTATTTTTTATTTTTTAATATATTTATTTCTTGCGAAGACAATCGGCGATATGCTCCTGGTTGAAGAGAATTATCTAAAAATAAAGATCCCATGGAAAGACGATGAAGTGTTAATACTGTCATTTGATTAGCTTTGAACATTCTTTTTATTTGATGGTATTTTCCTTCAGAGATTGAAATACTTACTTTACTAGTATTATTTTCTTTATTTATGGATAAAATTTTTAATTTTGCAGGCTTAAAATTAGTTCCATCTTTTAAAGTTATACCATTTTTAAAACGTTCAATTAAAGAGTTGTCGACTATACCAGATACTAATGCATGGTATGTTTTTATAACATGTTTCTTAGGTGCAAGTAATTCATGTGCTAATTTTCCATCATTTGTTAATAAGAGTAATCCAGTTGTATCTTTATCTAAACGCCCAACAGGGGCTAAATCTTTGATTTTATCTTTTGAGGAAATTAGATCTATAACAGTAGGTTGAGATGAATCTTTAGTGGCTGAAATTACACCTTGAGGTTTATTTAACATTAAATATCGTTTAGTTTCTAAAGAAATCTTTTTACCATTTACTTTAACAATGTCCTTTTTTAAATCTATTTGTTCTTTTCCATTTTTAATAATTTTTCCATTCAATTCAATCATATTTTGTTTAATCATTTTTTTGATCTCAGAACGGCTACCAAAGTTTGCGTTGCTTAAATATTTATCTATACGCATCTATATCACCTAAATTTATTAATATACAAATGAAAGTAATATAATTATACATGAAAAATAATTAAGTAAAAAGAGAGACTATTAAAGTCTCTCTTTTTAAATATTATTTGATTAGTTCATAAATTCCTTGAGCATAAATAGCTGCTGCTTTAATCAAGTCATCAACTGGTACAAATTCATTTGCTTGATGCATTGTATCAGGAACGCCAGGGAACATAGCACCGAATGCGACACCACGTTTCATTAAACGGCCATATGTTCCGCCACCCACAACTTGACCATGTGCATCTTCACCAGTTTGATCTCTATAAACATTGAGTAATGTTTTAACTAAAGGATCATCTTCTGGAACATAATGAGGAACCATACCACCTTCATGTTGAACAAATTTTGCATCATATTGTTCTTTTGTGCTATTTAAGCCATTAGCAATGTACTCTGGATCAGTTCCTTGTGGATAACGGAAGTTCAATGTGATTGATCCACCATTATTTTCGTCAAATGAAAAAATACCTGCATTCATAGTTAAATCGCCCATAACTTCATCTGTGTATGCCATATCAAAGTTATTTAAACGTGAATCAAGATGGAGTTTTTCAGCGGCAAAACTAATAAAGTTTTTAGCACCAGCACCAAAATCAAATTGGTTTAAGAATAAGCACATGTATGTACCTGCATTAATTCCACGTTTTGGTTCTTGAGCGTGTGCAGCCTTACCAATAACATGAATATATAATTTGCCATCTTGAATATCGCTTTCGCCAACAATTGGGTTTTCGGCAACAAATTCATCAAACTTCTTAATCATTTCATCATAGTTACCATTTTTGCTTTCAATCCATGCTTCAGCATCACGAGGTACCATGTTTTCACGTAATCCAGAATCAAATTTAATTAAAGAGTAATTACCATCATTTGTTCCATTGAATTTAGCATCAAAAGTAACATTTCCTTTTTCACCGTTAATGATAGGGAAGAAGGCATCTGGTGAAAATCCAAAGTCAGGTTCTGGCATGTTTTTGAAATAATAGTCCATACCACGCCAAGAACTTTCTTCATCAGTTCCTAAAATAAAAGCAACTTTTTTGCTAACAGGTAAATTTAAATCTTTAATAATTTTTAATCCATAGTATGCTGCCATACTTGGTCCTTTATCATCAGAAGCACCACGAGCATATATTTTGCCATCTTTAATTACTGGTTCAAATGGATCTGTGTTCCATCCTTTACCTGCAGGCATTACATCAACGTGTGCAAGAATTCCTAATGTTTCATCACCTTGGCCAAATGAAATTTCGCCTGCCATGCCATCAATATTTGTAGTCTTAAAACCGTCACGATTTGCGATGCTTAAAAATTGATCTAATCCGGCTTTTGGACCAGGTCCAAGTGGAGCATCATCAGTTTTTTTACTTTCATCACGCACGCTTTTTATACGTAACATTGATTTTAAATCTTCTAGAAGTTCTTCGCGCCGATTTTCAGCTTCTTTTTTCCAGTCAATTGTCATTAATGTAACCTCCTGTAAGAATATATATTAATATTATCATATTAAATAATATGAAGAAAAGTTTAATTACGTTTTCATTGATTTGGTAAAATATATGTTATAATGCTTATCGAATTGTTACATAGAAAGAGGAGAGCTTTATTGTCTAATTTTGGCATTGCCATTATATACATACTTTTAGTAATATTAACCATTTATAATATTCGATTAAACACAAAATTATTTAAACTAAGAGCAACTAATATGCCATCGGATCCTAGAAATCTTTCTGAAGAAGAATTAACAGTAATAAAATCATTGACAAATGAGAAAAGAAAATGGGCAATTTTAAGTCAGATTCTTTTTTGGAGCTCACTTATTTTGGTTATTTTTGGTTCAATGGGAATTTTAGGATTTTTCTTGGACTTATATACAGTTACTTGTATTGTTTCAAATCAAATTGATTTAAATGCTACAAAGGTATTAATTAATACTAATAAAAAAATCTAAGGATTAATTCCTTAGATTTTTTTATTTTTCACTATAGCGATTTTGTTTTAATTTTTTTGCCTGATCTTCAGTAATATGGCCTAATGAAACTAGTTTATTTTCAATTTTATCTAATAAATAATTTCGATCTTGCATGCTATCTACAAAATCATATTTATCACCATCTATAATGATTAATTCAGAAGCTTTATCCCAATTTTTATACCAATCTAGCCAATTTTCATAGTATTCTAATAGTTTTTTATAATATGAAGGTAAAGTTGGATCAGTTTCAATTTGTTCATAATCTCGACCACGTTTTTTAATTCTTTTTATCATAGTGTCATATGAAACGTGAATAAAAATCATTAAATCTTTTGAATCAACTTTTGTAGCATAGGTCAATTCATCTAACATATTTTGAAGTAATTCTTGATATGTAGAATATTCTACTGATGTGGCATTTCCCATGTCAGTGTTCATTTTCATAAATAGTGCATCTTCATATATTGAACGATCCAAAATATTATTTGCATCTTTTTTTGCATCTTTTATCATACGGAATCTGCGATTAACGAAAAATGTTTGTAAAAGATATGTATATGGATTAGTTGCATCTTTATCGCCATGTGCTCGTTTTTCTGCTGCAAGTTCGTTACCTTTATAAAATAAAGGTAAAACAGGATTATCATCCACTGGTTCAAAAAAAGCTTGTGAACCTAATTCTTTTGAAAGAATTTCTGACATTGTCGATTTACCTGAACCAATAATTCCAGCTAATGTAATCATGCTAATTCTCCTTTAATGTTTGTCAATGTAATTTTACATTTTAAAATGAGATAAATCAAACACGTGATTAGTTGCATTTTAATAAGAAATTTGTTAATATTTTTTAGAAATTTAAGTTAAGGAGAACTTTTTTATGGCAAAAAAATTTAAAGTTGGCGATAAAGTGACATGTAAAGCCTTTGGACCATTGAAGCATAATTTTAGTGGAACAGTAGAAAAGATTTATGAAAATTCTGCTCTTATAAGATTTAGTGAATTTGATCCAAAAGATAAAATTGCTGTAAGTGATTTGCATAACCAAGCAATTGTACGCTTAACTAGTATGGTAATGTATGGTGAGAAGTTTAAGCCTGAAAAAGTAAAAAAAGCTGAAAGTAAAAAAGAAACAAAAAAAACATCAGCTAAAAAGAAATAATATATTGATTTTTATTTAAGCTGACATTAAAAGGATTTTATGCTATACTTAACCTAAATCGCGGGTGTAGTTTAGTGGTAAACCCCCAGCTTCCCAAGCTAGTGTCGCGAGTTCGATTCTCGTCATCCGCTTGGACTTATTCAATGATAGAAACTAGTAAATTTGGAAATATTGCAGCGAGTTCGGGATGGTGCAAGCCGAATATAGGAACAAATTGAATCGCACTTCTTAGAATAATTAGTTGAATATTAAAGTGGATTACTTTTTAATCAATTAGAGTGGTACCGCGGGTTAACTCGTCTCTTACATTTTATATGTAAGAGATTTTTTTATTTTATAGGAGGTTTTAAAATGGATTATAAACAACAAGTTGCTCAAGCAATACAAGATGTAATTGGTAATGACTTATCAACTGAAGAAATTATTGAAAAAATTGAAGTTCCTAAAACTTTGAAAATGGGAGACTATGCATTTCCTGCTTTTGTATTATCAAAAGTTATGCACAAAGCACCTCAAATTATTGCAGGTGAAATTGTTGAAAAAATAAATCAAGATAACTTCGAAAAAGTTGAAGCTGTTGGTCCTTACGTCAACTTTTTCTTAGATAAAAAGAAATTTGGAAAAGATATTATAAGCCAAGTCTTAATTGAAAAAAATCATTATGGTGATTTAAATTTAGGTAATAATGGGAATGTTACGATTGATATGTCATCTCCTAATATTGCTAAGCCAATGTCAATGGGGCATTTACGTTCAACTGTAATTGGAAACTCTTTAGCAGAATTATTAAAGAAAACAAATTATAATCCAATTAAGATTAATCACTTAGGAGATTGGGGTACTCAATTTGGTAAGTTGATTGAAGCATATAAATTATGGGGAAATGAGGAAGAAGTAAAGAAAGATCCAATCAATACTTTACTTAAGTACTATGTTCGATTCCATAAAGAAGATCAAGAAAATCCAGAACTTGATGATGAAGCTCGTGCATGGTTTAAAAAACTTGAAGATGGTGATCCAGAAGCAACTCGTTTGTGGAAATGGTTCCGTGATGAATCATTGAACTTCTTTATGAAAATCTATAAACGTTTAGGAATAACATTTGATTCATATAATGGAGAAGCATTTTATAATGATAAAATGCAACCAGTAATTGATGAATTAAAAGAAAAAGGTCTGTTGGAAGAAAGTCAAGGAGCAATGATTGTTGATCTTTCAAAATATGATTTAAATCCTGCTTTAATCCAAAAATCAGATGGGACAAGTTTATATATAACACGTGACCTTGCTGCTGCTATTTATCGTAAAAACACATATAATTTTGTTCAATCATTATATGTAATGGGAAATGAACAATCAAATCATTTTCACCAATTAGTTGCTGTATTGAAAGAAATGGGATATGATTGGGCAAATGACATGCATCATGTTGCATTTGGATTAATTACTTCTGGTGGTAAAAAGCTATCAACTCGTCGTGGTAATATTATTTTACTTGAAGAAGTATTAGATGATGCTGTAGAACTTGCACAAAAGCAAATCGAAGAAAAGAATCCAACATTAAAAGATAAAGAAAAAGTTGCAGATGAAGTGGGTGTTGGAGCTGTTGTATTCCATGATTTGAAAAATGAACGTTTAAATCAATTTGATTTTGATTTACAAGAAGTTGTTCGTTTTGAAGGTGAAACAGGTCCTTATGTACAATATTCACACGCACGTGCAATGAGTATTTTACGAAAAGCTAATATTAATGAAAATAGCAATCTAAGTATTGAAGGATTAGATGATCCTGATGCTTGGGAAACAGTTAGAATGTTAAGTGAATTTCCAGCAATGATTGAACGTGCTGTTAAGGAATATGAACCATCAGTAATTGCTAAATATGCAATTAGATTAGCAAAAGCATTTAACAAATATTATGCACATACAAAAATTTTAACAAATGATTCACAACGTGAAGAAAGATTAGCATTAGTTCAAAGTGTAGCTATCGTATTAAAAGAATCACTTCGATTATTAGGTGTAAAAGCACCTGATGAAATGTAATATTAATTAAAAAAGATTATGCATATATTACTAGTGAAAAAGGAAGTAATTGATTGCATAATCTTTTTATATTGACCATTTTAATTTTATGATTTTTATAGCCAAAACTAATTTTGTTCTGTAAAATATAAGATTAATAAAGGAAGTAGATTAAGAAGAGGAAATTTAATGAAAAACAAAAATATAATGTTATTTTTCAAGGAGAACGTTGGAATAGAGGAGGAAAAATTACAAAATGTAATAAACAACTCCTGTTTTATGTCTTATTCTGCTAAAGAAAAAGTAACATTTAGTAATGATGATTTGAAAAAATATACATACTTTATTATTAATCAAGAGGGTGTTATATTATTTTCATTAAACTCTGTTGAGGGAGATCCATGGTGTATATTTCTTAGTGCAAATATGCACTTCCCTATATTAGACCACAAGACAAATCCAACTGAAGCATTTATTGATGGATTTGTAAGTCGTAAAACAGAAATTTTAGGAATTAAAAGAGAAGATGTTAAATATTTGCGTAAACATAGCTCTAAATTTTGTGACTATATGGAAAAAGGTACCAAAAATTTATTATGTAATATTGTATCACGTAGCGTAAACAGTCAAGCATTAAGAATGGATCAGCGAGTTCTTACAGTGATTTTAATTTTACTTGAACGTTATGGATATGATTTGCCAACAGGTGAACGTGTAGTACATTTAAGACAAATTGATTTGGCAGCGATTTCTGGTACAACTATTCAAAATATAGCGCGAATCCTACATAAATTAAGGAAAATGAAAGTGATTGAAACAAAATGGAAGAGTATAATAGTAAAACGTGAGTATTATGATAAACATCGAGTACTAATTGATTAAAAGGGCGTTTTAAATGAAAAATTCTGAATTAAAAATATGGATTAAAACTCAGTGGAAAAATTTTATCTGCTGGTTTAAAAATAAATGGCATCGTTATCAAATTTGGAAATGGATTTTAATTGTATTTTTAACTTTATTTTTAGTAGTAAGTGTAAGATTAGTATTTATAGCTAAAACATCTCATGTTAAAGATCTTAAAGCAAGATTAGAACAAACTACAGCTGTATATGATTCTTCAAATAATAAAGCAGGATCTATATATTCTCAGAAAGGAACATGGGTATCATTATCAAAAATTTCTAAGAATGTACCAAATGCTGTACTATCAACTGAAGATCGAAATTTTTATCATGAATATGGATTTTCAATTAAAGGTATTGGCCGAGCTGTGTTTCAATTAATAAGGAATCGTTTATTCGGTGATAATTCGATAAGCGGTGGGGGGAGTACTATAACACAGCAGTTAGTAAAAAATGCATTTTTATCGCAAGAACAGACATTTTCTAGAAAAGCAAAAGAAATTTTTATTGCAATGCAAGTTGAAAATACATATAGTAAAAATGAAATTTTAACGATGTATTTAAATAATGCATATTTTGGAAATGGAGTTTGGGGAATTGAAGATGCTGCTCAAAGATATTTTGGTGTACACGCATCTCAACTTAATATTCCAGAAGCTGCTACACTTGCAGGAATGTTAACTAATCCTAGTGGTTTTAATCCGGTTGATCATCCGTCTGCTTCTAAAAAAAGACGAAATGTAGTTTTGCAGTTAATGTATGAAAATAACAAATTAACAAAATCACAAATGGAAAATTACCAAGATTATCCAATGCAGGTCAATGATGACTATAGCTATCATTCAGATTATAACTATCCATATTACTTTGATGCAGTTATTAACGAGGCTATAAATGATTATGGATTGACTGAAAAAGAAATTATGGATGGTGGATATAAGATTTATACATCGTTAAATCAAAAACAACAAAAGATTATGCAAAATGCATTTTCAAATTCAAATCTGTTTCCTGCAGATCAAGCTGATGGGACCCAAGCACAAGCTGCATCAATTGCAATAGATCCTAATAATGGTGGAGTTACTGCTTTAGTTGGAGGAAGAGAAGATTCTCATGTGTTTAGAGGATATAATCGAGCTACACAATTAGTTAGATCACCTGGTTCTACAATTAAGCCATTAGCAGTATATACTCCAGCATTAGAAGATGGATATCATTATGACTCAATGGTAAATGATAAATTACAATCATATGGTACAAATAAATATACACCACACAACTGGAATAACCAATATTCAGGAAAGATTCCGATGTATGAAGCTTTAGCTTTAAGTAAAAATACATCTGCTGTATGGTTATTAAATAAAATTGGTGTAAAAAAAGGTTATGAATCAGTAGAAAAATTTGGAATAAAATTATCTAAGTCTGATGAAAATTTAAGTTTAGCATTAGGAGGATTAAAAAAAGGTGTTTCTCCTTACCAAATGGCTAGTGCATATACAGCATTTGCCAATGATGGAGTTCGTTATGAACCACATTTAATAACGAAAATTGTTGATGCTACAGGAAAGGTAGTTGTAGATAATACAAAGATTAAGCATACCAAGGTCATGTCAAAAAAAGTTGCTAAAGAAATGACAAGTATGATGATTGATGTTTATAAACAAGGAACTGGTATGAGTGCTAAACCAAGTGGATATACGATTGCAGGTAAGACAGGATCAACTCAAAGCACTGATAATATCTCACAAAATGGAACAGCAGAAGATGATCATTGGTTTATTGGATATACCCTTGATATTGTAGTTGCAACTTGGATGGGATATGATTCTTCTAAATATAATTTAGGAGAATATGGTGTAAATGAAGGCGCAGGGTTATTCAAAACTGAAATGGAAGGAATAATTCCAACTACAAAAGAAACTTCATTTAATGTTCAAGCTGCATCAACTTTAGCAAATAAGGCGGATGATCAATCATCATCAAGTGATGATTTTTGGAGCAATGTTAAAGAAACAGGACAAAATATTGGAAGTGCTATTCAACAAAAGGCAAATGAATTTAAAGAAAAATTGGAAGATTTTTTTAATTAGAATTGAGTAAAAAGTAGAACAAATAGAAATAGAAGGAAATAAAATGAAAAAAATTTTTGATTATGAAGTTGACGAGAATATGAAATTATTTGCATTAATTAAAACTGCAGATGTTAGAATTGCCAAAAATGGGTCAAAGTTTATTTCGTTCACATTTTGTGATCAGTCAGGGGAAATTATGGCAAAATTTTGGGATGCGTCTGATAAAGATATTGAACAATTTAAGTCAGGTAGAGTAGTTTGCATAACAGGAAAAAGAGAAAATTATCAAAATAATCCTCAAATTAAAATATTTAATTTAAGACTTCCAAATGAAAATGAACCAAATGATCCATTAGAATTTGTTCAAAAAGCACCTGAGGATGTAAAAAAAATGGAAAAAGAATTCAATGAATTCTTTTTACAAATAAAAAATCCAGTATGGAATAAAATTGTTCATGCATTAATAAAAAAATTTCATGATAACTTTTTTACATTCCCGGCAGCTAAAAAAAATCATCATGCATTTGCAGGAGGATTAGCATATCATACTTTATCAATTTTGCGGTTAGCTAAAGCAGTAGCTGATGAATATCCTTTTATTAACCGGTCATTGTTGTACTCAGGTGCAATCTTACATGATTTAGGTAAAGTAATAGAATTGTCTGGTCCAATTGCAACACAATATACGTTGGATGGTAATTTGATTGGACATATTGTTTTAATTGACGAACAAATTGTTGAGGTTTGTCATCAATTGAATATTAATGAACAAGATGAGGATGTAATTTTATTACGTCATATGATTTTAGCTCATCATGGATTAATGGAATATGGTTCTCCTGTTCAACCACATATCATGGAAGCTGAAATATTACATCATTTAGATGATTTAGATGCTTCAATACAAATGATGAAAGGTGCTTTAGATCATACAGAAAATGGAGAGTTTTCTGAAAGAATATTTGGATTAGATGGACGCAATTTTTATAAGCCTAAAAATTAAATGATTATTGAATAATAAAAAAGCCAAGAATTTATATTCTTGGCTTTTTGTTTAGTTTTGGCTGTTTACTGTTGAATTTGTACTTGTATAGTTAGCTAAAACATTTTCTAAGTCTTTATCTTTGATTGAAACATCACCATTCTTCAATATCTTAGAAACAATCTTTTGAAGAGCAGTAGAATCATTCATTTTTTCATCGATAATTTGACTCTTTAATTCTTTAATGTGATCAGACATTTTACCCTTGCCTGGGTTCTTAATGCAGTAGATAACTTGATAGCCATAAGATGTTTTAACTGGTGTTTCAGTAAATTGACCTGGCTTAAGTTTAAATGCTGCCTTTTTGAATGAACTGTCTAATTGTGTATCAGTGTTGTTAAATGATGGTAATTTTCCGCCATCATCTTTTGTAGATGAATCAGTAGAGTATTCTTTAGCTAATTTTTTAAAGTTATCATAGCTTCCATCTTCTTTTAACTTATTGATAACGTCGTTAGCTTCAGATTCTTTTGAAACTAAAATATGTGCAACAGTGATATTTGGTTCATATGATTTCCATTGTTCTTTAAGCATTTTATTTGTAATCTTTGTGTTTGCAATTACTGCTTGACGAAGTAATAAGTTAGAACGAATTTGTTCCTTTAATGATGAAGGAGTCAAACTATTTTGTTCTAATGCTTGAGAGAAGCTTGAACCATATTCATCCTTTAATTTATCGTATTGTTTATTAACATCTGATTTAGAAACTTTATTACCATAGTCTTTTTCAAGTACTTTATCTAAAATCATTTGTTGTAATACTTGTTTACCACTTTGAGTTTCTTTCATTTTGTCATAATATTCTTGTTCTGTAATCTTGCCACCAGAAGTGGTTGCAACGGTTTTAGAACAGGCTGCAAGACTAAATGTTGTCAAAACCCCTAAGGTTGCAACAAGAAGTTTTTTCATTTTCTTCATGAAAACAAACACATCCATTCTATTTATTTTATAGATAACAATTTTAACTATAACATAAAGAATTTTAACAGTCATAAAATTCTGAAAAAATTCATAGATTATTACAGTTTTTTCTATTGATGTTTTATATTTTTTTCAATGTTGTTAATATTTGGCTTAATATTTTGAGAATACTTAGAAATATCAGAACTTAATTCTTCAAAGATGCCCTTTGTATCATTTAAAGTTTTTTTCATTTCAGTAGCTTTATCTTTAACATTAAATGCTTTATCAACAACTTCATCTACAGAACTATTAAGAGAATCCACTTCCACAGAATAGTTAATTAGTGCATCTAAAATTTTGTCTTTTTTTAAATATGCAATGCCAACAGCTGCACTTGAAATTAAGAAAAATCCGAATAAAAATTTTTTCATAAATTAATCCTCCAAATTCTCACGAATTGAAGATGCTATTTTTTCTAATTTTTCAGATGTATATGCGTTTGAATTATCTTTAAATCTCATTCCAAAATCATCTTCATCACGTGTAAAACGTGGGATAAAATGAATATGTGAGTGAAAAACAGATTGATAAGCAACTTCACCATTATTATTTATAATGTTTAATCCCTTGATTTTAGGATTTGATTTTTCAATTGCTCTTGCAATCATTGGTATTTTAGTAAGAACGTCCATTGCTAACTGTTGATCATAATCATAGATATTTTCAACATGTTTTTTTGGTACGAGTAAAGTATGACCTGGTGTTGCTTGAGATATGTCTAAAAAAGCAAGCACAGTATCATCTTCATATACTTTTGTACTTGGGATATCTCCATTGATAATTTTACAAAAAATACAGTTATTATCCATGTTTGTCCTTCTTTCATTGAATGATTTCATTTTTAGTATACACAAACAAATAATAGATTGCAGTAACTTTCATATAAAATATAGTATATATCATAATTGACTCTATATTAAAATTTCATGTTATAATTTTGAAATAGAAATGAGGAGGAGTAATAATGACACTAAAGGTTAGTGATTTAGTTGGAGGATACTCTCAAATTCCAGTATTAAAGAACATTTCCTTTGAGGTTAATCCACATGAATTAGTTGGACTAATTGGACTAAATGGAGCAGGTAAATCAACAACTATTAAGCATATAATTGGTTTATTAGAACCTTATTCTGGAAAAGTAACAATTGATGGTCAAACTTTGCAAGAAGATCCTCAAGTATATAAAGCTAAACTCGCATATATACCAGAAACGCCAATTTTATATGATGAATTAACATTGAAAGAACATCTAGAGTTAACAATAATGGCATACGATTTAGATTATAAAGAGGCTTGGAAAAAAGCAGAAGACTTGTTAAAAATGTTTCGTCTAGATAAAAAATTAGATTGGTTTCCAAATAATTTTTCTAAAGGAATGAAACAAAAAGTGATGATTATATCTGCTTTTATGACAAATGCAGATATATATATTATTGATGAGCCATTTTATGGTTTAGATCCACTTGCAATAAAAAAATTATTAGATTTAATAGAAAAAGCTAAAGACAATGGAGCAGCCATATTGATGTCTACTCACATTTTATCAACCGCTCAAGAAGTATGTGATCGGTTTGTTATGATAAATCAGGGAAAAGTAGAAGCAGAAGGTAATTTAAAAGCTTTACAACAAAAAATTGGCAGCAATAATGCATCACTATCTGATATTTATTTTAAGATTACACAAGGAGAAAATGAACATGAATAATTTGTGGAATCAACGATTAAATAAATATCAAAAAAAACTTTTGAAATATTTACGCTTTGTATTTAATGATCATTTTATTATTGCACTATTTTTTATTTTAGGTGCAGCTTGTTATGGATATTTTATTTTAATTGACAATTATATAACTAAATATACATTTCAAGATAAACTAGTCGCAGTTATTATTTTATATCTGTTTTTACAAATTGGTAAAATTGCTACTTTATTAAGTAAGCCTGATATAGTTTTTTTATTACCAAAAGATTATGAAATTAATAAATATTTGAAATGCGCATTAAAACATAGTTTTTTCATTAATACAATAATGCAGGGAGCTCTTGTAATTATAGTAGTACCTTTTCTTGTGCGCGTTTTAGGATTTAATATAGTTGAATGGATTGTAATTTTAATAAGTCAAATTATTTTAAAGTATAGTTTATTATTGTTGAAAAAATTTGATTTATTCAATACAAGATGGACCAGATCAACTCCAGGAATTATCGTTTATTATATTCTGCCATTATTAGCTATTTTATGTGGTATTTTCTTTTCTTCATGGTTAGAATTAATAATTTCAATTGGATTAATAATTTTAACCAATGCACTTCAAAATAAAATACAGAATAATCATATATTTAAGTGGAATCAAGCAATTGAATTAGAAGAATCAAGGGTAAGAAGAATTTATAAATTTTTTAGTTTATTTACCTATGTACCTGAAGTATCAGAAACAATAAAGGAACGTAAGTATTTAGATTTTCTTTTACCTAAATACTCTAAAGATCAAAATAAAACATATTTATATTTATATTGGCGTGGATTTTGGAGAAATACAGAATATAGTGGTATTTTTATAAGATTAACATTAATTAGTTTAATTATTGGATGTTTTGTCAATTTATATTGGTTATCAATTTTATTAATTCTATTATTTATTTATTTAACAGGTTTTCAACTTTTACCACTTTATAATCAATATTCAGATAACATATTTACACATCTGTATCCTTTAAATGAAAAAATACGTGAAAAGAACTTTAAAAATGTTTTACTAAAAATTCTGATTGTACAAATTTTAATTTTAACAATTGTTATTTTTATAAAGACAATGTCAATAATCAAAGCATTAATTTTTATAGCATTAGCAATGATTATAATGTTTTTCTTAATAAAGGTTGTATTAAAACGACAATTGATAAAAATGGCTTGACAGTTATCAAGTAAACTTATAGACTTTAAGTAGTTATCGATATATGTAGGAGGAGAGTAGCGATATGGATTCCAATCCCAAAAAAGGTTGGCGCATTCTCCCAGTAGGTGGCAATACTGGAATGGCATATATGGGTGAAAAAAATGATCGACGTTTATTTTTGAAAAGGAATACTTCTCCATTTTTGGCAGCTTTATCTTTAGAGGAAATCACTCCAAGACTTGTTTGGACTAAGAGAATGGTTTCTGGTGATACATTAACTGCACAAGAATGGATGAATGGACGTAATTTACACCGAAACGAAATGAAACAATCACAGGTATCTGATTTATTGGCTCGTGTTCATCATTCTGAATTATTAAAAAGAATGTGGAAACAGGTTGGTGGAAAAATTACAACTCCTCAAACATTGATTGATGAATGTTATATTAATATATCACCTGATTTACGAAGCCATCCTCTAATTTCAAAAGTATTAAAAGCTTTGAATGATAATCAACCACAGCTGGAGTGCTCGAATTATGAAGTATGTCATGGCGATTTAAATCATAAAAATTGTTTACTATCTGACACAGGAAAACTTTACTTAGTTGATTGGGATTCTGCTAAATTAGCAGATCCTGCATTAGATTTAAGTATGTTAATGTGCCGGTATGTCCCACGTGATGAATGGCAAAATTGGTTAAAGCAATATTTAAAAGCAGAACCTAGTGATAGTTTGAAAAAACGTATTGTTTGGTATACATTTTTGAATTTAATTCAGGCAATTGAAGAAAGTCATCGACGTGGTCGTTTCCATGAAATGAACCAAGACATAATTAAATTATCAGAAATTGTAAAAGATCAAAGTTATTATGAAATTTAAGGTTGTGACAAAGGTCGCAACCTGATTTTTTAGAAAGGAAAATGAATGAGACTTAGAAATCGTCCCTGGGCTAAGCCGCTAATTGAAGAAAATCCCCAATATGTAGTTACATCTCCTGAAGAATTTAAGGGAAAATGGGATACAAGATTTGAAAAAGAAGCCCCATTATTTATTGAAATTGGAATGGGAAAGGGCCAATTTATTGTTGAAATGGCAAAACAACATCCAGAAAATAATTATATTGGGATGGAATTACAAACTGTTGCAACAGGTTATGCGTTAAAAAAACAACTTGAAAATAAATTACCTAATTTGCAACTGGTTCGCGCAAATGGTGCTGCATTAACAGAATATTTTGAGAAAGATGAAGTTGATGGCATTTATTTAAACTTTTCTGATCCTTGGCCTAAAAAAAGACAGGCCAAAAGAAGATTGACATATCCTACATTTTTAAAGCAATATCAAAGTGTAATGAAGAAACAAGGACATATAGAATTTAAAACGGATAATCGTGGCTTGTTCGAGTATTCAATTGTTTCTATGAATAACTTTGGAATGGAATTTGATCAAATTTGGTTGGATTTACATGCAACACCTGATTTAACAGATAATGTATTAACTGAATATGAAGAGAAATTTAGAAAAAAAGGTCCAATTTATAAACTAGAAGCTCACTTTAAGTAGGAGGAACATGAAGTAATGGAAAAGTTAGAAAAAACTAATTTAAAAGAATTAGAGAATAAACTTTCCAAGGGAAAGTATGTATTATTTTTTACAGCCGACTGGTGTCCGGATTGTCGGTTTATTAAACCAGCAATGAGTGAAATTGAGGAAGAATATTCAGAATTCGATTTTATAAAAATTGACCGTGATGAGAATATTGAATTATGTGATGAAATGTCAATTATGGGAATTCCAAGTTTTGTTGTATTTAAAAATGGACAAGAAGTTAGCCGATTTGTAAATAAAGAACGTAAAACTAAACAAGAAGTTGAAAAATTTTTAGATAGTGTGAAATGAGGGATATAAATGTTAATAGCTAGTTATAATCCAAAACATCTTGGGGATGTTTTAATTACAATGATTAATCCAGATGTAAAAGAACAGTCATTTGAAAAAAAAGAAGATGTAGTTCGTATTTTTAATAAAGAAAATAATCAAACGATTGGATATAACTTTTTTGAAATTTCAAAAGTATTGTCTGGATTAAATGGAAATGGACAAATCAAATTAACTACAGACCAAGTAAAGGTATTAAATCAACATTTAAAAGAGTTAGGCTTTAAAGATCTATTAACATTTGACAATGAACCAAAATTTGTAGTGGGTTATGTAAAGAAAATGGAAGAACATCCAGATTCTGACCATTTACACATTACTCAAACGTTAGTGGATAATGATAAAATATTACAAATTGTTTGTGGAGCACCTAATATTCAAGAAGGTCAGACAGTCGTTGTTGCTAAAGAAGGGGCAATGATGCCTACTGGTGCAATGATTTGGAACGGTAAATTACGCGGTGTAGAGAGTGATGGCATGATTTGCTCAGCAAGAGAATTGAATCTTCCAAATGCACCTCAAAAACGTGGTGTTTTAGTATTACCGGCAGATGAATATCATGCGGGTGATGAATTTGATTTTGATAAAGCTGCAACATTATTTGTAGAAAATTAATCAATAAATTTAGTAATTTGTGATAAAATGGGCTAGGTAACATTCATTTGTTACTAGCCCAATTTTTTTAGTAAGGATGATCATAAATTATGAAACATTATGATGGGCCAGCTTTTTTTAGAAGAGCAAAAAATGATAATATAAAAAAACAAAATTCAGAAAAAAATATTAACGAAAATGAAGAAGAAAATAAAGTAGAACCAGTTAATGAATATAATCATAAGGAATTTCATCCTAGTTATATTCCACCTTCTGTCTTAAGTTTTAGATCAAATAATTTGAGACAAAAGTATAAAAAACTAATTTTTGAAATTAAAAAAGAAGATGATAATTACTTATTATTTGATGATTCTCAAGATGATGACGTAATTGATTTAATTCATAAAGAGTTAGATAGTGTTCAAAGTCAACAAGTTGAAGAGGACATGCCTTCAACAGAAGAAATAACAGATAATGAATTCGATAAACAAACAACTGAGAAAGATAATGAGCAAATTTATCAACATGAGATTTATAATTCTGAAATTGACCAATCAGAAATTATGGATAAAAACATAGAAGATACTAAAACAGAATATAGTGAACCAACTGTAGAAAAAAATTCAGAGTCAACAGATGAAGATGAATTCGAAACAAAAGCATGTCCAGTTGAAGATAATTTTGAAAAGAATTCTGAAGTGCATCAATTTAAATCTGAAAAAGAAGATGAAGAGATTGATGTTAAGGATGAATCTAATGCTGTTACAGAGGAACAGGAACCTGAAAAAAATCATGCATTGAACAAATCACTTTCTGATATTTTAAGCGCAGAAAACAATGCACAACATAATTTGAAAATTTTTGATACAAATAATGATGAAGAGCATGGAGCAGTTGATATGCATAATAATGAATATAAAGGATATCAACTACCACCATTATCTTTATTACCAGCTCCTATTGCTCATAATAGTAGTCAAACTGAGGAATGGGCTTTAAGTCAATCGCAAATTTTAAACGAAACTTTTAAAGCATTTAATGTTAAAGCTGAAGTGAAAGATTGGACTGTAGGGCCTACAGTAACACAGTTTGAAGTAACACTTGCATTAGGTGTAAAAGTTAGCAAAATAACAAATCTAGCTGATGATTTAAAATTAGCTTTAGCTGCTAAAGATATTAGAATTGAAGCACCAATTTCCGGTAAAAGTAGTGTAGGAATTGAAATTCCTAATAAATTTTCACGGCCAGTAATGCTTTCTGAAGTTTTAAATTCGCCACAATTTAAAAATGCTAAGTCACCTCTAACAGTTGCTTTAGGAGTTGATTTATTTGGAATTCCACAAATTACTAATATTCATGATATGCCTCATGGATTAATTGCTGGTGCAACAGGTTCAGGGAAATCAGTATTTATTAATAGTTTACTAGTTTCATTACTGTATAAAGCAACTCCTCAAGATGTAAAATTACTTTTAATTGATCCTAAGACAGTTGAAATGGCACCATATGAAGGATTACCACACCTTTTAGCTCCGGTTATTTCTGATCCGCAAGCTGCAACGGCATCTTTAAAATGGGCAGTTGAAGAGATGAATCAAAGATATGAAAAATTAGCAGCTGCTGGAGTTAGGGATATAGATGCGTTTAATAAAAAAGCTGAAGATACAGGTGAATATGGCCTTCATATGCCATATATTGTAATTATTATTGATGAGTTAGCAGATTTAATGATGACAGCATCTGCTGAAATTTCAGATTATATTGGTCAAATCACAGCTAAAGCTAGAGCGTGTGGAATTCATTTGTTAGTAGCTACTCAACGTCCAAGTGTTGATGTAATTACTGGAACAATGAAGAACAATATCCCAACAAGAATTGCATTTATGGTATCAAGCCAAATTGATTCTAGAACGATTATTGATTCATCTGGTGCTGAAAAGTTGTTGGGAAAAGGTGATATGTTATATTTGGGCAATGGAAAGAGCCAAGCCAAAAGGCTTCAAGGAACGTATATCAATGATGATAAAATTGATGAAGTAGTAGCTTTTGTAAAACAGCAAGGTAAACCACAATATGCATTTGATCCTGAAAACTTAAAGAAAAAAGAATTAAGTCATGAAAATGAAGATGAATTACTTCCTCGGGTATTAGATTATATCGTTAATGAAGAAAGCATCTCTACATCTAAATTACAGCGAGTATTTTCAATTGGATATAATCGGGCAGCTCGTATTATTGAAGAATTAGAAAAAAGACAATATATTTCACCAGCACGTGGTTCAAAACCTCGGAAAGTATTCTTAACTCAAGAAGAATTAGATAAGTTACTTGGTGAATAAAATCAAAATTTATAAGTAAATTGATTTATGGTACACTGTACCTAATAAGCTTAAGAAAGGGTTTTTTAAATGAACATGGATGCAACATATTTTTTTGTTGGAATTAAAGGAACAGGAATGAGTTCACTTGCTTTAATTTTGCATGATAAAGGATGCAAAGTTATGGGATCTGACATTGATAAATATACTTTTACGCAACGAGGGTTAGAACAAGCTGGAATTAAAATATTATCTTTTGATAAAGATAATATCAAAAAAGATATGATAATCGTTGCTGGAAATGCATTTGATGATGATCAAGAAGAAATTAAACGAGCAAAAGAGTTAGGCTTAAAAGTAATGCGCTATCCAGAAGTTGTTGAGATGATTATTGAAGAAACAACAAGTATTGGAGTTGCAGGGGCTCACGGTAAAACAAGTACAACAGGGCTTTTAGCCCACGTATTAAGTGGTGTTTCACCTACAAGTTATTTAGTAGGTGATGGTTCAGGAAAAGGTACACCTGATGCACGTTTCTTTGTCTTTGAAGCTGACGAATATAGAAGACATTTTGTGGCATATCATCCTGACTATGCAATTATGACCAATATAGATTTTGATCATCCTGATTATTTTACAGGAATTGAAGATGTATGTGATGCATTTGAAACCTTAGCAAAGCAAACCAAAAAGGGTATTTTTGCATGGGGTGAAGATAAGTATTTACGGAAAATAAAAGCAAATGTTCCAGTATATTATTATGGAACTGAAGAAAATGATGATTTCATAGCTAAAAATATTAAACGAACAACACAAGGTTCAAGTTTTGATGTTTTCTTCCATGATCAATTTTTGGGTAATTTTGAAACACATTTGTTTGGTGAACACAATGTATTAAATACACTAGCTGTAATTGCTGTTAGTTATTTTGAAAAGATTGATTTAGATCAAATCAAAAAACAATTACTTACATTCAAGGGTGTAAAGCGTCGTTTTACAGAAAAGACGGTTGCTGACATGGTTATTATTGATGACTATGCTCATCATCCACATGAAATTCGTGCTACGTTAGATGCTGCAAGACAACAATATCCAAATAAAAAGTTAATTGCAGTTTTCCAACCTCATACATTTACGCGTACCATTGCTTTAATGGATGACTTTGCAGAAAGTTTAAATATTGCAGATCAAGTTTATTTAACTGATATTTTTGGGTCTATTCGTGAAAACAGTGGAAATGTTTCTTCTGCTGATTTAGGTAAGAAAATTACTAAGGGTGGCGAAGTATTAAAATTGGATAATATGTCACCATTATTAGATTATCATGATGCAGTAGTAATATTTATGGGTGCAGGTGATATTCAAAAATATGAACGTGTATATGAACAATTATTAAGCGAATTAAGTTTAAATAATAATTAATACTTAATCATATAAAGGTAAAATTTAATTAAACAATAATAAACTATGATATAATCCTTAACATACAAATTAATAACTAAGGAGAGAATTTAATGAATAATTTTGATCAACAATCATCTTTGAATACTCAAGGATTAAATCAATTTCTTTCAAAGATGTATGCCTACATGGCGGGGGCAATTGCTATCTCTGCAATAATGGCATATGTTACAGCAAGATTTTTAGCAAGTACTATTTTTTCAAGTCCATTAACAATGATTGTGCTTGGAATTATTTTAATTGCGATGGTATTTTCATTATCATTTAATCCTAATCGAGCACCAGCGATGAGCATTGCAATGTTATTTATTTATGCAGCAATTGAGGGGATTCTCTTTTCTTCAATTTTAACTGTTTATGCCTCAAAAGATATTACAATGGCTTTTGTATCAGCTGCTGTAGTTTTTGTAGTTTTAAGTGTGTTTGGATTAAATACAAAAAAAGACCTATCTAGGATTGGACGACAAGCAATGGCTGCATTATTTGCATTATTTATTGTTTCAATAATCAATTTATTTTTAAAGAGTGCAGCAATTGAATATGTGTTCAGTTATATTGGAGTTGTTATTTTCACAATTTTAACGGCTTGGGATACTCAAAGAATGAAACAATTATATGTTGAATATGGTAATCAAATAGGTGTTACTAATTTAGCTATAAATGGAGCTTTACAACTTTATTTAGATTTTATTAATATTTTTCTTTACTTATTAGAAATTTTTGGAAATAACAGTGACAATAATTAACAAAAAACTATGACATTAGTCATAGTTTTTTTATTAGCCTTAAAGTAGTGATATTTAAATATCTTGCTTCTTTTTAATTTTAGTGATGATTTGGTAAAATATACTTAATATTATGTGATTAAAGGAAGAAAAAAATGAGCAATCAAGAAAAAAAATTATTATTAATCGACGGAAATAGTGTTGCATTTAGAGCATTTTATGGTTTATATAATTCTTTGGATAAGTTTGTAAATCATGATGGCTTACATACTAGTGCAATTTATAGCTTTAAAATTATGCTTGATAAGTTGCTCAAACAATTGCAGCCTACAAATGTTTTAGTAGCGTTTGATGCTGGCAAAGAGACATTTAGAACAGAAAAGTTTAACCAATATAAGAAACAAAGATCAAAGACACCAACAGAATTATCTGAGCAATTTCCGTTTTTGCGCGAAATGTTAGCAGATTACGGGATTAAAAGTTATGATTTAAAAAATTATGAAGCAGATGACATTATTGGTACATTAGCAAAAGAAGCTGAAGAGGAAGGCTTTATTACTACGATTGTGACAGGAGATCGGGATTTAACTCAATTAGTTACTGCTAAAACAACTGTTGCAATTACAAAAAAAGGAGTAAGTGATATAGAAGAATATACTCCGGACTTTATTAAGGAAAAATATGGATTAGCACCAAAACAAATCATTGATATGAAGGGATTAGTGGGAGATACTTCAGATAATTATCCTGGCGTAACTAAAGTAGGCGAAAAGACAGCAATTAAATTATTGAAGGAATATGGATCTATCGAAGGAATATATGAAAACATCGATAATATGCGTAAATCTAAAATGAAAGAACATTTAATTGAAGATAAAAAAGTTGCTTTTATGAGTAAAGATTTAGCTACAATTAGACAGAATGCTCCTTTGAAGATTGGTCTAAAAGATACAAAATGGAACGGGATTGATTACGATAAGTTAATTGAATTTTATCATCAAATGGATTTTAAACGTTTTTTAGAGGAGTTAAATTTAGATGATAATGCCGATTGTGATAAATCCAAAAATATTGAGCCAATTAATTTTGAAGAATTAAATCAAGATAATCTTACGACTTTATCTAATATTCCTGAAAAATCTTCAGTGGTTTTTCATCTAGAAATGGATGGGGATAATTATCATGTTGCACCGATTATTGGTTTCTCACTAATGATAAATCAAAAAATTTATACCTCAAGAGATTTTAAATTGTTGCAAACTCCAATTTTGAAAAAAATTATAGAAAATCCTCAATTAAAATTAGACGTTTTTAATGCGAAAAGAAATTATGTTGGTTTGAATCGACTTGGAATTCAAATGACAAATGTAGACTTTGACCTACTTTTAGTATCTTATCTATTAAATAATATTGATAATAGTGATGACCTTGGGCTTCTTGCACATGAACATAATTATTTAAATATTGAAAGCGATGAGGAATTCTATGGAAAAGGTTCAAAACATTCTATTCCAGAAGATAATGAAGTTTTATTAAGTCATTTAGCTCATAAAGTACAAGCAATTGCTGACTTGAAAAATAATTTGTTTAAACAATTAGAAAATCATGATCAGGTAGATTTATATAAGACAATTGAGAGGCCATTATCAATTGTTCTTGCTCAGATGGAAATAGCAGGAATTAAAGTTGATGTTGATCGCTTGAAAGCAATGCAAAGTGAATTTAAAGAACGATTAGCAGAAATTGAACAACAAATATATCAAGAAGCAGGCGAGAAATTTAACATAGGATCTCCTAAACAATTAGGAGTAATTTTATTTGAAAAGTTAAAATTACCAGTTATTAAAAAAACTAAAACGGGATATTCAACAGCTGTAAGCGTGTTAGAAAAATTACGTGGTTTAAATCCAATTATAGATAATATTTTGATGTATAGACAAATTTCAAAATTACAATCAACATATATTGAAGGGCTGTTAAAGGTAGTTTTATCAGATGGTAAAATACATACTCGATATACACAAACTTTAACAGCTACAGGTAGATTGTCTTCAGTAGATCCTAATTTGCAAAATATTCCAGTAAGGTTAGAAGAAGGAAGGAAGATTCGTCAAGCCTTTATTCCAAGTCATAAAGGTTGGCAGATTTTTTCATCTGACTATTCACAAATTGAGTTGCGTGTTTTAGCTCAAATTTCAGGAGATAAAAATATGCAAAAAGACTTTAAAGAGGGTTCAGATATTCATGCAAGTACAGCAATGAAAATTTTTGGATTATCTAGCCCTGATCAAGTAACTCCTAATATGAGAAGGCAGGCAAAAGCAGTTAATTTTGGAATAGTTTATGGTATTAGTGATTATGGATTGGCACAAAATATTGGAATAACACGAAAACAAGCTAAAAAATTTATTGAGACATATTTTGATTCTTTCCCTGGAGTATATAAATATATGACAGAAATTGTTGAACGAGCAAAGAAACAAGGATATGTAGAAACATTGTTCCATAGAAGACGTTATTTGCCTGAAATAAATAGTAAAAATTATAATTTACGTTCATTTGCTGAGCGTACTGCAATGAATTCGCCAATTCAAGGAAGTGCTGCTGATATTATTAAAATTGCGATGATTCATATGCAAGAAAAATTAAAAGAAAAGGGTCTTAAGGCAAAAATGCTTTTACAAGTGCATGATGAATTAATATTTGAAGCGCCTAAAGAAGAAATTGAAATTTTAGAAAAACTTGTACCTAGCGTAATGGATTCAGCAGTTAAATTAAGCGTACCTTTGAAAGTTGAAAGTGCTAGTGGGAATACATGGTTTGATGCTAAGAAATAAGGAGGATTCGAATGCCAGAATTACCTGAAGTAGAAACTGTAAGAAGAGGTGTCTCAGCACAGGTGTTAAATATTAAAATAAAAAAAGTTGATATTTATTACACTAAAATGATTGTTGGAGACATTGATAATTTTAAAAAAAATATTACAGGACAGAAAATTGAAAAAATAGACCGTAGAGGTAAATACTTACTATTTCGTTTTTCAAATAATTATACGATGGTTTCTCATTTAAGAATGGAAGGAAAATATTTAATTGAAGATCATGACGTTCCTTTAGAGAAACATAGTCATGTTGTCTTTGAATTAGATGATGGTCGTGATTTGAGGTATAATGATACCCGTAAATTTGGACGAATGCAATTAGTAAAAACGGGAGAAGAATTGAATCTTCCTGGAATAAAAAAACTTGGTCCAGAACCATTAAGTGATGATTTTACAGTTGATGATTTTTATCAACGATTACAAAAAAAGAAAAAAATGATAAAACCAGCTTTACTAGATCAAACTGTAGTAACAGGATTGGGTAATATTTATGTGGATGAAGTTTTATGGATGAGTAAAATACATCCTCAAACGATTGCTAGTCATTTGACTAAAGCTGATGTGAAAAAATTACACGATAATATTATTAAAGAATTAAAGTTAGCTATTAAAGCACAAGGGACAACTGTTTTTACCTTTAAAACTGCTTTTAATCATGCAGGTGATTTTCAAAATCAGTTACATGTTTATAGAAGAACGAATGAATTATGTGAACGTTGTGGTACAAAAATAGAACGAATTGTAGTTGGGCAGCGTGGTACACATATATGTCCTAAGGAGCAAAAAATAAAATAATGACATACGTATTAGGTTTAACCGGTGGAATTGCATGTGGAAAAACAACTGCAAGCAATATTTTAAGGGAATTTGGTGCAAAAATAATTGATGGGGATATTGTGGCTCGCCAATTACAATGTAAAAATCAAATCGGACTTAATAAAATAGTTACTGAATTCGGTACAGAATATCTATTATCAAATGGAGAACTTAATAGAAAGAAGTTAGGCGATTTAGTTTTTAATAATCAAAAAGAACTAGAAAAATTAAATCAAATTATGTCTCCACTAATTAAACATGAAATTTTAAATGAATTACAAAATCTAAAACAAAAACAAGTTAAATTAATTGTATTAGATATTGCACTTTTATTTGAAGGAAAATACGAGCGCTTTTGTACAAGTACGATGGTAATATGTACAACACGTGAACGACAGATTAAGCAATTAATGGAACGTAACCATTTTACTAAACAAGACGCAATAGCACGTATTGATGCTCAAATATCAAGTAAAATACGGAATCAAAATGCAGATTTTATCATAAAAAATGATGGTACATTTGAAGATTTAAAGCTAAAAATGATAAAATGGTTGTCAATGAATAAGTTGTTATAAGAGGTGAAAAGAATGCTTTGCCCACAATGTCATAATAATAGTTCACGTGTAGTGGATAGTAGGCCAGCAGATAATGGTCGCGCGATTAGAAGAAGACGTGAATGTGAAAAATGTGGTTTTAGATTTACTACATTTGAACGAATTGAAACTACACCTTTACTTGTAATTAAGAAAAATGGAGCACGCGAAGAGTTTAATCGTGATAAAATTCTTCATGGAATAATGAGAGCTGCGGAAAAACGCCCAGTAGGTATGGATAAAATCACAAGTGTAGTAGATGAAGTTGAACAAAAAGTTCGTGCTGTAGGCGGAACCGAAATTTCTAGTCAATTAATTGGTGAATATGTCATGAGTATTTTAGTAGATGTTGATGATGTAACATATATTCGCTTCGCAAGTGTTTATCGCGAATTTAAAGATATGAAATCATTTGCACAAGAATTGCAAGAATTAATGAAGAGAAATGGAAAAGATGCAGATTAATAAGGAGGAGAGACTTTGAATCACAATTTATTAGCAACAGATCAATATAAAGTGGTTTCAAGGTCTAGTTTTCAAGATTTTCACTTTGAAACTTTAACTCAGTTATACCAACCATTTATAGGGACAGCAAGTGTTTCATTATATACAACATTAGTATCACAGTTAGAAACAGGAAATTTTCAACAAATTACGGCTACTCAACATGAACAGTTATTAATTACATTAGGAATTAATTTATCTGAATTTATTGATGCTATTAAAAGACTTGAGGCAGTTGCGTTGTTAAAGTCTTATCGCAAATTGGATGATACATTAATGGTATATGAGCTATTGCCTGCTAAGGATGGACAAAGCTTTTTTAATGATGAATTATTATCATCAATGTTGTTGCAATATGTTGGTGACCAGAGGTTCGCTTTATTAGTTGAAAAGTTTGAAGGAAATCATTGGTCAAAAAATGAATTTAAAGAATTGACACATTCATTTGCAGATGTCTTTGAAAAACAAAATTTGAAAACTTCAGAATCTTCTCTTAGAGTTTCTCAAAATGATAGTAAAAAAATTGTTATTCCTGAAAAATTGGACTATCAATTCATGAAAAAAATTTTACAAAATTCATTTGTTAATGTTCAAGATGTTACAAAAAATTTAGAGACCGTTAATACAATTGCGATGATGTACGGACTGGATGAAATGCAAGTCGTTAAATTAATTGAAGAATCATTTGATGTTGCGCATGATAGGGTTAACTGGTTAGCTTTTAGAAAATTAGCAAGCCAAAAATATGAATTTATTCTTAAAAATCCGTCTATGCATTCTGATTCAAGGGAAAATGAAAATAAAACTGTTGAGGCAGATAATTTTAATGGGAATGAAGAAAAAATTTTATTCCAAGCATTTCAAGAATATGCTCCAATGGAATTTTTAAGTGCACTAAAAGAAGAACAAGGGATGCCTTCGATTTCCAATGAGGAACGAATTACAATCTCGAAAGCTGTTTCTGATGGTGGCCTTCCTTTAGCTGTGATTAATGTATTAATTCATTATATGTTAGTTGATCAACAAATGAGTTCTATTAATCAAAAATATTTTGAAAAGACTGCATTAGATTGGATGAAACAAAAGATAAAAACTCCACAGCAAGCAATTAATTATATTCTTAAGAGACAAGCTGTAATGAGAAAAAAATCTACGAAATTTCAATCTAAGGGTCGTAAACCGATTGTTGAAAAATTACCAGATTGGGCCAAAAAACAAAGTAATGAAGAAAAGAGTCAAAATATAAGTAATAGCGAAGAAATTAATCAAGATATTAAACGATTAATGAAAAAAATTAATGATGATCACTAAGTGAGGTATGAACAAATATGGATAATATAAGCGACGGATTAAAGCGACGCTTTCATGATCAACAATTACGTGAAAAATATCTAACATTATTTAATCAAGTGATACAAGATAATGAAGTTGCAAATTTTTTGAAAGAAAATCAAGATAAATTATCAAAAGAAGATGTAATTAAGGGTTTTAGCAAATTATATGAATTTGTAACAATAAAAGATGAAATGAAGGCTGGTAAAAAAACTTTCGCGCCTGGATACGCACCATATTTAATTGTGAGTGATCATCATATTGAAGTTGTATATAAACCTACAGAGTCGTTTTCAAAACAAAAGAAGAGTCAACAATTAAAGGACAATATTAAAGCAATTAATTTGCCTAAAAGTTTGCAGAAGGCTCGAATTGAAAATTATGATATCAAGGGACGTGAAGAGCCCTTAAAAGCAGCATTAGAATTTATTGATAATTGTACAACGTATTTTAAACAAGATAATGGAAGTTTTCCTAAGGGATTATATTTATCTGGAAGTTTTGGTGTTGGAAAGAGTTATTTATTAGCTGCAATAGCAATTAAATTGGCAGAAAAAAATATTGAAGTTCGATATTATCATTTTCCAACTTTTGTAGGCGAAATGATGAATGCAATTAGTGAAAATCGAACAAATCAGATAATTAATCAAATAAAAAACACTGCTGTTGTTATTTTTGATGATATTGGGTCTACACAAATTACATCTTGGATAAGAGATAACGTTCTCGGTGTAATTTTAGAGTATAGGATGGCAAATGAATTACCAACATTATTTAGTTCAAATTTGTCAATTAGTGAATTAAAGGATCAATTTTTAACAGTTACTAATAAAGGAGATTCAGAACCTTTAAAGGCCTTAAGGATAACAGAAAGAATTAAATTTTTAGCAACAGAATATCGAATGGTTGGAATTAATCGAAGAAATCCTGAAAAATAGACTTGTCAAAAAGATAAATTGGTGGTTAAATTAAATTAATGAAAGACAAACGGAACGTTAACTCAGGGATAGAAACCTCGACTGAAAGTTTCTAATAAACGTGCTTACCACTTTCATTTTATCCTATTTAATCGTAGGCGAGTCGTTTCGATATCGACGAAAATGAAGAATCTTATTTGCAAATAATAAGATTGAATTTGGGTGGAACCACGTATTTATGCGTCCCATATGCAATTATTAGTGCATATGGGGCGTTTTTTTATTTTCGTTTATCTGGATTTTGTTGAAGGAGGATTTTATATGTCAGAAATTAATATTACTTTCCCAGATGGTTCGGTTAAACCATTTGAAAAGGGTGTAACAGTAGAAGATATTGCTAAATCAATTAGTATTAGTTTAGCTAAAAAAGCAGTTGCCGGAAAATTCAATAATCAATTAGTGGATTATCATGAAAATCTTACTGAAGATGGATCTATTGAGATTATTACAAAAGATTCTGATGAAGGTCTAGTTGTACTATGGAATACAGTATCTCAAGTCCTTAAACATGCTTTGCATAATTTATATCCAGAAATGAAATTTGGTGAAAGTAAAGCAACGGAACATGGATTTTTCCTAGATACAGATAATCAAGAAGGCCAAGTTTCAGAAGACGATTTTGAAAAAATTACTGCTGAAATGAATAAATTGATTAAAAAGAACATTGCGATTGAAAAAGTATCTGTACCTCTTGAAGAAGCATTAAAATTGGTTGCAAATGATGAATATCAAACAGAACTAATTAAAGAAAATGCACAAGATTCAGAAGTTGTAATGTATCAACAAGATGATTTCAAGTACTTAGGTGATGTTCAATTAGCTTCAACTGGAATGATCAAAGTTTATAAGATTTTATCAGTTGCTGGTGCATATTGGAAGGGTGCCTCAAGTAATCCAATGCTTCAACGTATCTATGGAACAGCATTTTATAAGCAAAAAGATTTAGAAGCAGATGATGTAAGACGAAAAGAAGCACGTGAACGTGATCATCGTGTTATTGGGAACAACTTAGATTTATTCTTTGTAGATCCAAAGGTTGGTGCTGGGTTGCCTTATTGGATGCCAAAGGGTGCAACAATTCGTCGTACAATTGAACGTTATATTATCGATAAAGAAGTTGCTGATGGATATGAACATGTTTATACACCTGTTTTAATGAACTTAGATGTTTATAAACAATCTGGCCACTGGGACCATTATCATGATGACATGTTCCCACCAATGGATATGGGTGAGGGAGAAATGCTTGAATTACGTCCCATGAATTGTCCATCACATATACAAATATATAAGCATCATAAACGTTCATATCGTGAATTACCATTACGAATAGCTGAAATTGGTATGATGCACAGATATGAAAAATCAGGTGCATTATCAGGATTACAACGTGTACGTGAAATGGAATTGAACGATGGCCACACATTTGTTACAATGGATCAAATTCAAGAAGAATTTGCTAAGATTCTTCGATTAATTATGGATGTATACAAAGACTTTAATATTACTGATTACACATTCCGTTTAAGTTACCGTGATCCAGAAAATACAGAAAAATACTATAATGATGATGAAATGTGGGAAAAATCACAAAAAATGCTTAAAGGCGCAATGGATGATTTAGGACTTGAATATTATGAAGCTGAAGGCGAAGCTGCATTTTACGGTCCAAAATTAGATATTCAAACAAAAACAGCTTTAGGTGCTGAAGAAACAATGTCTACTATCCAATTAGATTTCTTACTTCCAGAACGATTTGATTTAAGTTATATTGGTGCAGATGGTGAAGAACACCGTCCTATTATGATTCACCGTGGAGTAATTGGAACACTAGAACGTTTCACAGCTTACTTAACTGAAATTTATAAGGGTGCCTTTCCAACATGGTTATCACCTGAACAAGTTACAATCATTCCAGTAAGTAATGAACATCATTTAGAATATGCTAAAGAATTATCAAGTAAACTTACAGCACATCATATTCGTGTCAAATTAGATGATCGTAATGAAAAGATGGGATATAAGATTCGTCAAGCACAGGTAAACAAAATCCCATATACTTTAGTAGTTGGAGATTCTGAAACTGAAAATCACACAGTTACTGTTCGTCATTACGGAAAAGAAGATACAGAAACAATGCCATTTGATGAATTTGTAACAATGATCAATCAAGATATTGAAAGTTACAGTCGCGAAAATTAATCCTTGACATTTGTGGAATTAATTGTTAAACTTTAAAAAGTTGAGAAAAAAGCAGAGGCAACCGCTTCTCGCCTTGCAGACAAGAGTCTCCGGGCAGAAATTAAGAAATTAATTCCGTAAATCGGACGGTACCTCTGTTTGCTGCAAATCAAACAGAGGTATTTTTTATCTGCATTTTCTCTCTGAATTTATTTGGAGGTGAAGTATCATAGCAGTAGATAAAATGGTTAATGACGGCATTCGTGCTCGTGAAGTTCGTTTGATCAGTAGCAATGGTGATCAACTTGGTGTTAAATCTAAACGTGAAGCTTTGGAAATTGCTGAGCGTGAAAATCTTGATTTAGTTCTTGTTGCACCTAAAGCTAAGCCACCTGTTGCTAAAGTAATGGATTATGGTAAATACCGTTTTGAATTACAAAAGAAGCAACGCGAAGCTCGTAAAAAGCAAAAAGTGGTTAATGTCAAAGAAGTTCGATTGAGTCCAACAATTGACACGAATGACTTTAATATAAAGATGAAGAACGCACGTAAGTTTCTTGCAAAAGGAGATAAAGTTAAAGTTTCAATCCGTTTCAAGGGTCGTGCTATTACTCATAAAGACATTGGACGTGAAGTTCTTAGCCGTTTTGCAGAGGAGACCAAGGATGTTGCAAATGTGGAATCCAAAGCAAAAATGGATGGACGTAGCATGTTCTTAATGCTAGCACCTAAAACAGATAAATAGGTGATTAGATTAATAGGAGGATTTTATTATGCCAAAAATGAAAACACACCGCGCATCAACAAAACGTTTTAAACGTACAGGTAAGGGTGGTTTAAAACGTCATCACGCTTATACATCACACCGTTTCCACGGTAAGACAGTTAAGCAACGTCGTCAATTACGGAAAGCAGCAATGGTTTCATCATCAGATATGAAACGTATCAAGCAAATGCTTTCACAAATGAAATAATTAACTAAATTTTTGAACGAAAGAAACATTACGTTTCAATTTGAGGAGGAATTTTTATGCCACGTGTTAAAGGTGGAACAGTTACACGCAAACGTCGTAAAAAGATGATTAAATTAGCTAAAGGATATCGCGGTTCAAAGCATATTCAATTTAAAGTTGCTAAGCAACAAGTTATGAAATCATATCAATATGCATTCCGTGACCGTCGTAAGACTAAGTCAAACTTCCGTAAGTTATGGATTGCTCGTATCAATGCTGCAGCACGTATGAATGATATTAGTTACAGCAAGTTGATGCATGGATTGAAGTTAGCTGAAATTGAAGTAAACCGTAAGATGCTTGCAGATTTAGCAGTTAACGATGCAGATGCATTCAAAGCTCTTGTTGATGAAGCAAAGAAAGCTTTAGAAAAATAATTAATCGTTAATAATGACTGGGACATCTTTTGATGATCTCAGTTTTTTTATTTATATTTTTCATTTATAATGATATGTGGATAATTAATTATATGATAATAGGAGATTATTGATGCTAGAAGAATTTAAGCCTACATGGATGTTAAAGTCAATTTATAATTTAACGCCTGATCAAATTCGAAATAATAATATTAAATTGATATTAACTGATTTAGATAACACATTGATTGCTTGGAATAATCCAGATGGAACACCTGAATTAAAAGCCTGGTTAAAAGAAATGAAAGATGCAGGGATTCCAGTTGTTGTTGTATCTAATAATAATGAAGAAAGAGTAAAAAAGGCGGTAGAAAAATTTGACTTGCCATATATTTCACGTGCAATGAAACCATTAAAACGTGGCATAAATATTGCTAGAAAACAGTATGACATTGAACCACAAAATATTGTACTTGTTGGAGATCAACTAATGACAGATGTTTTGGCAGCAAATCGTTCCGGAATCAAGAGTATCCTAGTAAAACCAATTGTAGAGTCGGATGCGTGGAATACAAAATTTAATAGATTCCTTGAAAATATAATTAAAAATAAAATGATAAAAAAATATAATATTGAATTTAAATGGGAGATAAAACTAAATGACTGATGAATTAAGATGTATTGGTTGTGGTGCTATTATCCAAACAGAAGATTCAGATAAAGCTGGTTACATACCAAAGTCTGCATTAGAAAAACAAAAAGATGATATTTATTGTCAAAGATGTTTCCGATTAAGACATTATAATGAGATTGCAGATGTGGAATATACAGATGATGATTTTTTAAGCTTTCTAAATCAATTAAGTCAAAAGGATGCATTAATTATCAATGTAATTGATATATTTGATTTTACAGGTTCAATAATTCCAGGATTACAGCGTTTTGTTGGAAATAATCCAATCTTAATGGTCGGAAATAAGGAGGATTTATTGCCTAAATCTCTTAAACGTTCAAGAATTAAAGATTGGGTTAGACAATCTGCAAATAAAGAAGGATTACGTCCTATTGATGTGATTTTAACAAGTGCTAAAAAGGGATTTGAAATTGATCAATTATTAGAAAAAATAGAGGAATATCGGAATGGTCGAGATGTATACGTTGTTGGAGTAACTAATGTTGGTAAATCAACATTAATTAATAAGATTATTCAACAATTAACAGGGGTTAAACAGTTAATTACAACATCTAAATTTCCAGGAACAACATTAGATCGAATCGAAATCCCACTGGATGATGGTCACTTCTTGATTGATACTCCCGGAATCATTCATCGAAATCAAATGGCACATTATCTTGCGCCAAAAGAATTACGCTTAGTTACACCTCAAAAAGAAATTAAGCCTAAAGTATTTCAATTACAGGACCAACAAACTTTATTTTTAAGTGCATTAGCAAGATTTGATTTTATTTCAGGTACTAAAGATAGAAATGGCATAGTAGTTTATTTAGATAATAATTTAAAAATACATCGTACAAAACTAATTAATGCAGAAAAATTTTATCAGAAACATGCGGGAGAACTATTACAACCACCAACCAAAGATGAGCTTGAAACATCATTTCCTAAATTGGTTCGATATGAATTTAAAACTAAAGAAAAAAGCGATTTAGTTTTTTCTGGTTTAGGATGGATTACAGTACCTAAGGATAGCGTTGTAGCCGGATGGGCTCCAGAAGGTGTAGGCGTTTCATTAAGAAAAGCTATGATTTAAAGATAGAGGTGAACGAATTGAATTTAAGAGGAAAACAAAAACGATACTTAAGAAGTCAAGCACATACTATGCGTCCACTATTTCAAATTGGAAAAGATGGCATTGACCAAAAATGGATAAAGCAAGTAAATGATGCATTAGAGAAGCGAGAACTTATTAAAGTTAATATTTTAAATAACTGTTTATTAGAAGTTGATGAAGTAAAAGAATATATCGAAGCTAATTCAAATATCCAAGTAGTGCAAACAATTGGACATACATTAGTTTTATTTAAGCAATCAAGTAAAAAGAATAATCGCTCATATTCAATTGAAGTTGCGAAAATTTAAGCAGGGATGATTATGAATGTTCAAAAAATAATAAGTCCTGAAGTAAAAATTATGCATGAAGTTGAATTGGATGATACTAAAAAGCGAATTGGAATTTTAGGTGGTACTTTTAATCCTATTCATTTAGGACATTTAATTATTGCTGATCAAGTTTTGGATCAATTAGACTTAGATAAAGTACTTTTTATGCCAGATAATATTCCACCACACATTGATCATAAAAAAGCAATTTCAGCTGAAAAACGGTTAAAAATGCTAGAATTAGCAACTCAGGATAATCCTAAGTTCGGTGTTGAAGATTATGAAATAAAAAAAGGTGGCATAAGTTTTAGTATTGATACATTCAGGGAGTTAACCAAATTGCATCCTGAAAATAAATATTACTTTATTATAGGTGGGGATATGGTAGAGTATTTGCCTAAATGGCGTGAAATAGATGAATTAGTTAATTTAGTTCAATTCATTGGAGTTAGACGTCCTGGTTTCAGTACAAAAACAAAATATCCAGTGATATGGGTTGATGTACCAGAATTAGCAATTAGTTCAACATTAATTCGGCAGAAAATAAAACAAGGATGTTCAATTAATTATTTAGTACCTAAGGAAGTTGAAGAATACATTCAAAAGGAGAATTTGTACATTGATTGAACTTAAATATACAGAGGATTATTATCCTGGTACACGTGAAGAACTTATTAGTAAATTAAAAGCATCATTAAGCCAAGAAAGATTTGAACATTGTTTGAGAGTGGAGCAATGTGCAATTAAATTAGCAAAATTAAATGATTATAATTTAGAATTAGCTTCAATTGCAGGCTTAGTTCATGATTATGCCAAAGAAAGAAGTGATTCTGAATTTAAAAAAGAAATTTTTCAAAAAAATTTAGATAAATCATTGTTAAAATGGGGAAATTTCATTTGGCATGGAGAAGTCGGTGCTGAAATTATACGTGATGAATTAAATATCAAAAATAAATTAGTTTTAGATGCAGTTCGTAATCATACAGTTGGTAATGTTCATATGAATACATTGGACAAGATTGTCTATGTTGCCGATTATATCGAACCAGGAAGAGTTTTCCCAGATGTCGATTTTGCGAGAAATATTGCTTTTCAAAATTTAGATGATGCAGTTAAATTTGAAACAAAACACACTTTACAATATTTAATGCAAGCAAACCATAAAATTTATCCAGAAGCTATTCTGACATATAATAAATGGGTTGCTGAAAATTAAAGGAGAAACGAATTATGGAAGATAGTAAAAAGTTATTAGAAACAGTTGTAAAAGCAGCGGATAATAAAAGAGCTGAAGAGATAATTGCTTTAGATGTACAAAAGATTAGTTTACTAGCAGATTATTTTGTAATAATGCAAGCTGATTCTGAAAGACAAGTAAAAGCAATTGCTGAAAATATTCAAGAAATGGCTGAAAAAGCTGGTTATGATGTACGTGATGTGGAAGGGAAAAATGGTGCAAATTGGGTATTGATTGATTTAGGTGATGTAGTTGCCCATGTATTTAAAGCAGAGACACGTAAATTCTATAATTTAGAGAAATTATGGGCAGATGCAGATGACGTTGAAATTACAGATTGGCTTAACTAATGAAATCAATTGTAGGAATCATTACAGAGTATAATCCTTTTCATAACGGACATCTATATCAAATTAAACAAGTGAAAAAAGCATTTCCAAATGCGCCATTGGTAATTGCAATGAGTGGTAATTTTTTGCAAAGAGGGGAACCGGCAATTATTGATAAATGGCATCGCGCAAAAGAATGTTTAGCAAATGGTGCTGATTTAGTAATGGAAATGCCTGTTTTAGCTGCTGTTCAAGCTGCTGATAGATTTGCATATTATGGAGTATGGACTCACTTTCAAATGGGAGTAACTGATTTATTTTTTGGTGCAGAACATTCTGATTATGACTTTATGAATTTTGCAAAAATTGTAAAAGATATAAAGGGTGACTTTACTAAACGAAATGAGTCATTTGCACGGTCATATCAAAGAATAATAACTGAAAAGATTGGACATAGTGTAGAGCAACCTAATGATTTACTAGGACTTGCATATGCTAAGGCCAATTTAAAATTAAATGCTAATATTAACTTACATCCAATTCAAAGAAAAAATGCTAATTATCATGATATGCATCTACAAGAAACAGGCACGATTGCAAGTGCTTCAGCAATTCGAAGAGCTTTGTTTAATAATGATGATGAAATTGAAAAATTTGTGCCTGCAGAAACGCTTTCTGATTTATTATCACAAAGATTGGTTTCATGGGATGACTTTTGGATGCATTTAAAAATGGAACTTCTAACTCATAATCCTGAAGAGTTGGCTGAAATATATGGAATGAGTGAAGGAATTCAATATCGTATGATTGAAATGGCAAATCGTAGTGAAACTTCTCAAAACTTTGAGAGTTGGATTAAAGCAGTAAAAAATAAACGATTTACTTATACTAGATTAAGTAGATTAGCTGTGATGACTTTATTACATGTAACTAAAAGTGATTTTGAAAAATTTCAACAAATGCCATATTTACGAGTATTAGGTTTCACTTCAAAGGGAAGAGAAGTCTTGCATAATGCTAAGAAAAAAACAGAATTTCCTATTATTACTAATGTTTCTGCTGATGATAAAAGGAAAATAATGAATGTTGATTATAAAACTGGGAAAATGTATCAATCTATAAATGGAACTGAACAAGATTTAAAAAATATGCCAATTATGTTTAATAAAGAGTAAGTCAGGAGGGTTAATATGAAATGGTCATTAAATGAATTACGGCAAGCAAAAGAGAAACCAATTCAGTTTGAAGAAACACTAGATTTAGAATCTGCTTTAAAGCAAAGGCGTAGTGATATTATTTCACTTACACCAGTAAAGGTAAAGGGGATTTTTACACTTGATTCACGTGGAATTTTAGGTGGATTTAATGTTAAGACTACAATCACAGTTCCATCTACACGTACATTTGAACCAGTAAAGATACCATTGGATTTTGATTTTTCAGAATATTATGTAAGTGAACATCAGGATGATTTATCACAATTTGATAGCTTAGATGTAGTAATAAAATTAGATAACGATATTTTATCATTGGAAAAAGTAATCGAAGATAATATTTTATTGCAAATTCCAATGCAGATTTTGAGTAAAAAAGAACAAGAAGCAACAGTAGATGAAATGCCACAAGGTGAAAATTGGGATGTTCTTACTGAAAAACAAATTGAAGAAGATTCCCGTCACAATCATGAAATTGATCCAAGAATGGTCAAATTAAAGAATTTCTTCAAAGAAAATGATGATTCAAATTCGAATGAGTAGTTGTAAAATTTACAAATTACAAGTATAATGATTCTTGTTAATGATTTAAAGGAGGTGTTCACATGGCTGTACCAGCACGTAAGACATCAAAAACACGTAAAAGATTACGTCGTACAAATTATAAATTACAAGTACCAGGTATGAGTGCTTGCCCAAACTGTGGCGAATTGCGTCGCTCACACCGTGTATGCCCAAGTTGTGGTTACTATGGTGATCGTGAAGTTGTTAAGGTTAAAAGTAACAACTAATTTTTAAGAATATTGAAACAAAAATATTATTGGGACCATGGCCCATATTATTTTTACAGCATTTCAGAGCAACTGAGGTGCTATTTTTTTACATTTTATATAGTAGCTATGATAAAATATTAACCAGATATTATTTTGAAAAGAGGTTTTAGTATGGATGTGCATAATGTTGATTTGACTATAAGTGCAGTTCACCCAGATCAATATCCTAATAATCAATTACCTGAAATTACGTTAACTGGAAGATCAAATGTTGGAAAATCTTCTTTAATTAATACATTAATTAATCGGAAAAATCTTGCTAGAACATCAAGTCAACCTGGAAAAACACAAACTTTAAATTTTTATAATATTGAAGATCAACTATATTTTGTGGATGTTCCAGGATATGGTTATGCTAAAACTTCTCAAAAAAATCGTGAAAAATGGGCAAAGATGATTGAAACGTACTTTGCAACGCGTCAGGAAACATGTGGTGTTATTTCATTAGTTGATTCACGTCATGCACCAACAAATTTGGATATTCAAATGATTGATTTTATTCATTATTATCAATTGCCACTTTTAATAGTAGGTACTAAAATTGATAAGGTTCCACGGAGTAAATGGAATAAAAGTGAAAGTTTGATTCGAAAAAACTTACACTTAAATAGTGATGATCAAATACAACTATTTTCAGCTCAAACAAAATTTGGAAAAGAAGAAATTTGGAACTGGATAGAGCAACATACAAGATAAGGAAGTATTGCAATGGAATTTAATGAGTATCAAACAGCAGCTAACCGCACACTATATGGAAATGAACAGGTATTGACAAATTGCGCTTTAGGATTAGCCAGTGAGAGTGGACAGGTAGTTGATTTAATTAAAGCATATACATTTAAAGGGCAAAAACTTGAGAAGGATCAATTGATCCATGAAATGGGAGATGTACTTTGGTATTTATCACAAATTGCTGAATGGGCAGACATTCCATTTGATGAGATTGCTAAAGAAAACATTGAAACATTAAATAAACGGTATCCTAATGGCTATCAAAGTGAAAATTAAGGTAAAAAAACGAGACTGAAGTTTCAGTCTCGTTTTATATAGCTTAAAATGTAATATTATTCATTATTTTTTGATTTATCTTTTTGAGATTTTTTAGCAGTATCTTTTTCTTGATTATTAGTTGATTTAGTTGGATCAATAGCAAATTTATCAAATAAACTTTCAAGATTATTTTCACGATTAATTTTTAGTCCCATTTTTTATCTCCTTCTAAACACTATAGATTGCAATAAGAATACCAGTTTTTGAATAATTTTTCAATTTTAACGAAAGGAGGATACTTATGGCAACAGAACATATTGAAAAAAAACTGAAATTACTTCCTGATTTACCTGGATGCTATATGATGAAAGATATTAATAGCAAAATTATATATGTTGGTAAGGCAAAAAATTTAAAAAATCGTGTTCGTTCATATTTTAAGAGCTCTCATGAAGGAAAAACAGCGCAACTGGTTTCTGAAATTAGAGATTTTGAAACAATTATTACTTCGACTGATAAAGAAGCGTTTTTATTAGAAATCACATTAATTCAGAAATATAAACCATATTATAATATTAAATTAAAACAAGGAACTGGGTATCCATATATAAAAATTACAAATGAACGTGATCCACAACTACTTTTAGTAAACCAAGTAAAAAAAGATGGTGGATATTATTTTGGGCCATATCCTAATGTTTATGCTGCTACTGAAACATTGGAGTTATTAAGAAAAGTATATCCATTAAGAAGATGTAATGGGTATCAAAAGAGGCCGTGTTTGTATTATCACATGGGACAGTGTTTAGGAGCTTGTTTTAAAAAAGTACCACCAGAAAAATATGAAAAACAAATAAAAAAAATAAAGTCTTTTTTAAATGGTAATGTAAATCAAATAAAAAATGAATTGCGTAAAAAAATGGAACAAGCAGCAGCTCAAATGGAATTTGAAAGGGCAGCTGAATATCGCGATCAGATCAAATATATTGCCATGACTGTTGAAAAACAAAAAATTATATCTAATGATAATACACCACGTGATTTATTTAACTTTTATATGGATAAAGGCTGGATTTCAATTCAAGTGTTTTTTATTAGACAAGCAAGATTAATGAAACGAGAAAAAAGACTTTTTCCATGTGTAGATGATAGTCCTGAATCAGAATTTACTTCATTTATTTTACAATTTTATAATCAAAAAAATCGAGTGATGCCTAAAGAAATTTTAGTTCCAGATAATGTTGACAAAAATATTTTAAGTGAAATCTTAAATGTCCCTGTTAGAACACCCCAAAGAGGTCAAAAGTATGATTTACTTAAAATGGCAAAAAAGAATGCTAGATTGGTGTTAGAAGAGAAATTTCGTCTATTAGAATTAGATAATCGTAAGACTACAGGAGCAATGAATGAAATAACAGATGCATTGCATTTACCTCATGGACATCGAATTGAAGCATTTGATCATTCACATATTCAAGGACAAGATCCTGTTTCTGCGATGGTATGTTTTATTGATGGTCAACCTGATAAAAATGAATATCGAAAATATAAGTTAAAAACAGTGAAAAATGTAAATGAAGCTGCTAGTACGCAAGAAGTTATTTATAGACGATATAGTCGTTTATTGAAAGAACATGCAAAATTACCTGATTTAATTTTGATGGATGGAGCAGAAATTCAGATTAATGCAGCGATTGACGTTTTGCATAACCAATTAGGAATAGATATACCAGTTGCAGGCATGGTAAAGAATGAACATCATAAAACTGCTGATTTAATGAATCAAAATGGAGAAAAATTACAATTAAATCCTAAAAGTCAGGGATTTTATTTATTACAAAGAATTCAGGATGAGGTTCACCGCTTTGCAATAACATATCATAGACAGTTACATTCAAAAAATTCCTTAGCATCAAGATTAGAAAAAATTCCCGGTGTTGGACCTAAAACGCGAACAAAATTGTTACGTAATTTTCACTCAATTAAAAGAATTTCACAAGCAAGTGTAGAAGAAATACAAAAATTAGGAATTTCAAAGAAAGTTGCTCAAACAGTCAAGTTAAGTGCCGAGTCCATTCAAAATGGAAAGAAAAACTGATTAGAATAAAATAAAAACTTGTGCTAAAATTTCTATTGTATTTGTCGCTTAGTTAATTTTTTGGATGGAGTGAAAAACGTGGGGAAGAATGATTTAGGATCGAAATTAAGATGGTATAATATTGCATTATTGTCTTTTTCAGTAGTGTGGGGATTTGGAAATGTTGTTAATAACTTTGCAAATCAAGGATTAACAGTTGTCTTTTCATGGATACTTATTATGTTGCTATATTTTATCCCATATACACTAATGGTAGGACAATTAGGTGCAACGTTTCAAAATTTAGGTGCAGGCGTTAGTTCTTGGATTAATGAATTAATGGGCAGCAAATGGGCATATTTGGCTGCCTGGACGTATTGGGTTGTTCATGTACCATATTTAGCACAGAAACCACAGGTCATAATGATTAGTCTAAGTTGGCTATTCCGTGGGAATGGTAGTTTTGTGAACGATACTAAGACAATCGTTGTTCAAGGATTAAGTTTAGTTATGTTTATTGTATTTGTTTGGTTAGCTTCTAAAGGAGTAGAGGCACTTAAAAAATTAGGTAATATTGCCGGAATTTTATTATTTATAATGTCAATGTTATTTATTATTTTAGGTATTAGTGCTCCATTTATCGTACACACGCATGTGGCAACGCCTGACATGACAAATATTCATAATTATATCCCTAAATTTGATTTTGAATATTTAACAACTATCTCAATGTTAGTATTTGCAGTTGGTGGATGTGAAAAGATTTCACCATATGTAAATAAAACTCATAATGCATCAAAGGAATTTCCTCAAGGAATGATCGTATTAGCAATTATTGTAGCTGTTTCTGCTATTTTAGGTTCTCTTGGAATGGGAATGATCATTAATGCAAATCATATTCCAAATGATTTAATGTCAAATGGTGCCTTTGAAGCATTTCAAATTTTAGGACAACATTATCATGTTGGTAACTTATTTATGTGGATTTTTGCAATTACAAGTACACTTGGCTCTGCAACAGCATTGGCAGTATCTATTGATGCTCCATTACGTATGTTGCTAGATGAGGCTGATGAGCGCTATATTCCAAAAGTACTTTTGAAAAAGAATAAGCACGGCGTGTTTATTAATGGTTATAAATTGGTTACAATTTTAGTATCAATTTTGATTATTGTACCGGCTCTTGGAATAAAAGGGATGTCTAATCTTTACAACTGGTTGTTAAACTTGAATTCAATTTGCATGCCAATGCGCTATTTATGGGTATTTCTTGCATATATTTTATTAGTTAAATATATGGATAAGTATCATTCAGATTATGTATTTGTAAAAAATAAGACTATTGGATATGCATTTGGAATTTGGGCATTCTTATTTACAGCATTTGCTTGTATTTTAGGCATGTTTCCTAAGTCAAATATGTATTCCAGCGCTAGTTCATGGTGGTTCCAAATGGGAATGAATATTATAACACCATTAATTTTGATTGCATTAGGTTTAGTTTTACCATTAATTGCTAAAAAAACTAATTCTGTTAAATGACACATAATATAGATGAAAGCATGACAAGGATACAGTCATGCTTTTATTTTTAATTATAAATTGATATAGTAAAATAGATGACTTCTAGATATATAAATTGATTTTTAGAAAGAGGAACGAAATGTTTGTTGATCAAGTAAAAATTAAAGTAAAAGCTGGGAAAGGCGGAGACGGAATGGTAGCATTCCGTCGAGAAAAATATGTTCCTAATGGCGGACCAGCTGGTGGTGATGGTGGAAAAGGTGGTAGCATTATCCTTAAAGTTGATAAAGGTTTAAGAACATTAATGGATTTCAGATATCACCGTATTTTTAAGGCTAAGTCTGGTCAAAATGGAATGAACAAAAGTAAATATGGAAAAGCTGCTGAGGACTTATATATAGATGTTCCAGAAGGTACAACTGTTACTGATGCAGAAACAGGCGAAGTACTTGGAGATTTAACACAAGATGATCAAGAATTAGTGGTTGCTAAAGGTGGTCGCGGTGGAAGAGGAAATATTCATTTTGCTAGTCCTAAAAATCCTGCTCCTGAAATTGCAGAAAATGGAGAACCAGGTGTAGAACGGGAACTTAATTTAGAATTAAAAGTACTTGCAGATGTTGGATTAGTTGGTTTCCCATCTGTAGGAAAGTCAACATTATTATCAACAGTAACTAGTGCAAAGCCTAAAATTGCTGAATATCACTTTACTACATTGGTACCAAATTTGGGAATGGTACAATTAGATGATGGTCGCGATTTTGTAATGGCAGATTTACCAGGATTAATAGAAGGTGCTTCACAAGGAATTGGATTAGGGATTCAATTTTTACGACATGTTGAACGTACACGAGTAATTTTACATCTTATTGATATGTCTGGTGTTGAGGAACGTGATCCATATGATGACTTTTTGAAAATTAATGAGGAGTTAAAAAAATATGATCCAGAATTGTTGGATCGCCCACAAATAATTGTGGGAACAAAAATGGATATGCCTAATGCAGATGAGAATTTAAAGAAATTCAAAGATAAATTGAAAGATGACCATACATTAAGCATTAAGCCTGAAATAACATCGATTTCATCATTAACACATCAAGGATTAAACGAGTTAATGATTAAGACGGCTAACTTATTAGATAAAACAAGTCGTTTTGAAACAAAAGCAGAAAAATTAATGAATCAAAATAATAAGGATTATACTTTTGAAGAGGAAGAACCTTTTGAAATCTCAAGAGACTCTGACGCAACTTGGGTTCTTTCTGGAAAGAAAATCGAAAAATTATTTAAGATGACCAATTTAGAACATGATGAAAGTCTGATGCGATTTACACGTCAACTTCGTGGCATGGGTGTAGATGATGCACTCCGTGAACGAGGTGCTAAAACTGGTGATCTTGTAAGAATTGACGACTTTGTATTTGAATTTGTAGACTAATTATGCGAAAAATAATTTTTCACGATTTACGATTCTAAAACCAAAAATAGGGTATAAAGTTGAATTATATGAACAAACTATTTTTGATTCTGGATTAGACACTTGGCATATGATTGAAATATCTTGAACTTTTAGTGCTATGCCATTTTCTGCAAATAAAATTAATATATTTCTCTCTTTATCATATTTTAATTTTGATAAGGGGAGATTTTTTTTATTGAATTCAAAGAAGCATCTATAATTTGGATTAAAATTTTTAGTGGCATTTACTAAATCTTTCGTATACATTAGAATATCCTTTCAAATTTGATATAAAGCATTCACATAATCAAATTTTTTGCTATAATAATAGAAAATATTATAAGAGGGAATTAGAAGATGTCAAATTTTTTTAAGTTAAAAGAAAATCATACGAATGTTTCTACGGAAATAACAGCTGGATTAACAACATTTTTTGCAATGTCATATATCTTGTTTGTTGCTCCAAATATTTTAAGTAAAACTGGGATGCCTACTCAAGGAATCTTTTTAGCAACAATTATTGCTTCTGTCATAAGTACATTAATAATGGCATTATTTGCTAATGTTCCATATGTACAAGCTCCTGGGCTAGGATTGGCAACATTCTTTACATATACTGTTGTATTACAGTTAGGTTTTAGTTGGCAGGAAGCTTTAGCATTAGTATTTTTATGCGGAATCATTAACGTCCTTATCACAGTTACAAAAATTCGGAAGATGATTATTAAATCAATTCCAGAAGTTTTACAACATGCAATAAGTGGTGGTATTGGTATTTTTGTAGCATATATTGGAATTAAAAATGCTGGATTTTTGAAATTTACATCGGATGCATCTGATATTGTATCAATTAATGATCATCCATTTAGTCAAGCTGCTACTCATTTTTCAAATGGCATTCAGTCTGTTGTTACTGGAAGTGGAATTACCCCTGCATTGATTAATTTTAATCAATCAGGTGCACTAGTTGCTTTAATCGGACTAATCATTATGGGAATTTTAATGATTAAAAATGTTAAGGGTGGCATTTTAATTGGAATTATTTTAACTACAATTATTGGTATTCCATTTGGAGTAACTCATCTTGGACTTGAAAATACGACATCTTTAACTGAATCTTTTAAACAATTAGGAACAACTTTTGGTGCGGCATTTGGATCCAAGGGTATGATTGCTCTATTTAATCAACCAGGTAAAATGCTTTTGGCTTTAATGACTATTTTTGCATTTTCATTGACTGATATTTTTGATACTATTGGTACATTTATTGGTACAGGTAAAAAATCTGGAATTTTTTCAAAAGAAGATGAAAAAGAATTCTACAATGGTTCGGGATTTAAATCAAAAATGGACCGTTCACTATTCTCAGACGCTGCTGGATCAATTGTAGCTGCCGTATGTGGAACATCTAATGTTACAACCTTTGTAGAAAGTGCTTCAGGAATTGGTGCTGGCGGTCGGACTGGATTAACTAGTTTAACAGCAGCAATTATGTTTGCATTAAGTAGTTTATTAGCTCCTGTTATTGCTATTATTCCAACAGAAGCAACTGCTCCAGCTTTAATTATTGTAGGTATAATGATGATGAGCTCCTTTAAAGAAATTAATTGGTCTGATTTAGAAGATGCAATTCCTGCATTTTTTGCATCAATATTTATGGCGATTTGTTATAGTATTTCATACGGTATTGCTGCTGGATTTATTTTTTATCTTTTAGTTAAAATCTGTAAAAATAAATTTAAAGAAGTACATCCAATGTTAGTAGTATGTACACTATTATTTATTTTAAACTTTGTAGTTTTAGCATTTATTGAATAATTTTAAATGCATTTTGTATTTTATGCTGATTGATAGTAAAATTATATATTGATTGATAGTTCACTTATTAAGTGAACTTTTATTTTTTGAGAATATAAATTGCAGATAAGGATTGATTTCATGGAATTAGAATTTTTAGGAACGAGTGCAGGTTCACCTTCTAAATTCAGAAATGTAACTTCTTTAGCATTAAAATTACTAGATGAAATTAATGAAGTTTGGTTATTTGATGTTGGAGAAGGAACTCAACATCAAATTTTACGTACAACCATTCGTCCACGCAAAGTAAGTAAAATTTTTATAACTCATTTACATGGGGATCATATTTTTGGATTACCTGGTTTTTTGAGTAGTCGTTCGTTTCAAGGTGCTCAACAAGCAACCCCACTTACTATTTATGGTCCTTCAGGAATTAAGGAATTTGTAACTACTTCTTTGAAAATTTCACAGACACATTTGGCATATCCAATTAAATATGTTGAACTTAAAGATGAGGGAGTTTTATTTGAAGATTCTCATTTTAAAGTTTCATTTAAATATTTAGATCATAGAATTCAATGTGTCGGATATAGAGTAGAAGAAAAGGATTATCCTGGAGAATTAATGGTTGATAAGTTACAAGAATTAGGAATTAGGCCAGGACCTATTTATGGCAAAATAAAAAATGGCGAAACGGTTAAATTAGATAATGGAAAAGTTATTAATGGAAAAGATTTTATTGGAGAATCTAAGAAGGGTAGAATAGTAACTATTTTAGGTGATACTAGAAAAAATAAAAATATTGATTTATTAGCTGCTAATGCAGATGTTCTTGTTCATGAAAGTACCTTTGGAAAAGGTGAAGCAAAATTAGCTAAAAATTATTATCACTCTACATGTATCCAAGCAGCAGAAGTTGCTAAAAGAGAAAATGTAAAAGAATTACTATTAACGCATATTTCAGCTCGTTATGTAGGCCCAATGGTGAAAAAATTACAAAATGATGCTCGAAAAGTATTTCCAAATACGAAAGTAGTACACGATTTTGGATGTTATAATATTCCATTTTCCAAAACGGAGGTTAAATAATGAATAATTATAAGGCATTAAAAAATCTCGAAAATAAAGTAGTATTAATTACTGGTGCTTCATCTGGTTTAGGAGAGCAGATTGCATATCAGGTTGCTAAAAGAGGAGCAATCGTGATTGTCACTGCACGCAATCTAGATAAATTAAAGATGGTTGCAAAATCATGTACAGAATTTCATGGGAAAAAGGCATATGCAATTAGAATGGATATGTCAAATCCAGATGACATTGAAAATGCTGTTGAAACAATAAAACAATGTATAGGAAAAATCGATGTTTTAATTAATAATGCTGGCTTTGGATTGATGCAAAATGCAATTGATTTTGATATGCAACAAGCAGAAGCAATGTTTAGGGTCAATGTACTGGGAATGATGTATTTAACACAATATGTCGCATTACAAATGGCAGAAGAACATTGTGGAGTAATCATAAATATTGCATCAATGGCTGGAAAAATTGCAACACCAAAATCTGCAATTTATTCGGCAACAAAAGCAGCAGTTATTGGTTATTCTAATGCGTTACGCTTAGAATTAAAAAAATTAGGTATATCTGTTATTGTAGTAAATTCAGGACCAATTAGAACTAATTTTTTCAATACTGCAGATCAAACTGGAAATTATCTAGAAAAAGTTAAAAAGATAGTGTTAAATCCAGAATTAGTTGCAGAAAAAATAGTAAAAACAATTGGAAGTAATAAACGTGAACTGATTTTACCTGGCTTTTTTAAAGTTGCTGATATTGGTTATGCACTTTTTCCAAAATTAGGTGATTTTTTAACCGAAAATATTTTTAATAAAAAATAGTTTTTAGTATTAGTTGAGGAGAGGAATACAAAGTGAAAAAGAAATTAAGTTTATTTGGAGTAGTTATTTTAGTGTTAGCTGTAACAATTTTTTCAGTTTTAAATATGCAAAGTGTAGCAGTTAACTTTTTTAGTTTGAAAGTTAGAATGCCATTGGTATTATTAATTATTTGTTCTGTAATTGTTGGAATTGTCATTACATCATTATTTTCAACTGTTGCTTCATTCAAACATAAACGAAAAATTAAAACTTTAAACAATGAAGTAGCAAGTTTAAAAAAACAAGTTCAAGAAAAAGTTGAAGATAAAAAAGTTATTGAAGATAAAAAGGAAGAGTAATTAATTGATTGATTCACAATATAAATGGGATTATCTTTGCGATAATTTAGATCATGATGAATTAAATAGATTAGAAAAAGAAACAAAATTATCACCTATACTTGTTAAAATTTTAGTCGAACGTGGATTTAAGACAGTAGACGAAATTAATAATTTCTTACATCCTAATGAAAATGACATTCATTCCCCATTTGATTTGCATGATATGCAAAAAGCTGTTGACCGTATTCAAGAAGCAATTATGAATGGAGAAAAGGTTGTTATTTATGGCGATTATGATGCAGATGGAATTACTAGTACTGCAATAATGTATGAAACTCTTCTCGAATTAGGTGCAGATGTTTCATATTATGTTCCAGATCGTTTTAAAGATGGTTATGGTCCTAATTTAGATCAGTATAAAAGATTAAAAAATGATGGAATGCAATTATTAATAACTGTTGATAATGGAGTTTCTGGATTTGATGAAATAAAATATTTAAATGCTCAAGGAATTGATGTAATTGTAACTGATCACCATGAAATTCCTCAAGAATTACCACCAGCATTTGCAATTGTTCATCCAGATTATCCTGGAAGTAATTATCCTTTTAAAGGATTAGCAGGTGTAGGTGTTGCATTTAAAGTTGCCTGCGCATTGTTAGAAGAAATTCCAGAAGATTTGTTAGATTTGGTTGCAATTGGAACTGTGGCTGATGTAATGCCATTAGTAGATGAAAATCGAATATTAGTTAGATATGGATTGCAAGCATTACAAATGACAAATCGACCTGGGTTATTATGCTTGTATGATGTTGCTGGTATTAAACCAAATAAAATTGATGCTGATACAATTGGGTTTGCTTTAGCACCAAGATTAAATGCTTTAGGTAGAATAAAGGATGCGTCTTTAGGAGTTAGATTATTAACTACATTGGATGAAGAAGAGGCTGCAAGTTTAGCAAAACAAACACAAAAATATAACGAAGAACGTCAAAGTTTCGTTAATGAAATAATGCAACAATGTCAGCAACAATTACTTTCTGAAAAGACACATTTAGTTAATATCATAAAGGGTAAAGGCTGGCATGAAGGCGTTTTAGGAATCGTTGCAAGTCGAATTGCTGAACAAACAAAAAAGCCAACGATTGTATTAACAAAAGTAGAAAATGATATTTATAAGGGATCAGGTCGTTCAGTTAATGGATTTGATTTGTTTAAAGCTTTTGATGGGCATCGTGACTTATTTGAAAGTTTTGGTGGGCATCAAATGGCATGTGGTTTATCAATTAGTGAAGAGAAAATATCTTCATTACAAGTGATTTCAGATCAAGAAGCAAGAAATCAAGATTTTGATGTTAATAAAAAAGAAACTATAGATATTACTGATAGGTTAGTTTCTACAGATATTTCATTGAATTTAATTAATGAAATTGAAAAACTATCGCCTTTTGGGATGCAGAATAATCGACCAATTTTTGAATTTGAAAATTTAAATGGTGCGAATTTAAAAATAATGGGAACAAATCAAGAACACTATCGCATCGATTTTAAAGCAAATAATCAAAATATCTCAGCCGTTAAATTTAACGTTTCAATGAAAGAAATTGAAATGCTAAAAAATTGTAATATAAACAATATTAAAGTAGTGGGTGAATTAGGAACCAACGAATGGCAAGGAAAAACTTCAATTCAAATAAGGATTAAAGATATTAAAGAGGTAGAAAATCAACAAGAGAAATTTATTGATGCACGTGTAAAAAAATTAACGCAAAATATGTTTAAAGAAGATATTCTATATGGATTTTTTAATAAAAAAATTCAGAATAAAGTAATGCAAACACTGCATCATCCAATACAGTCAGTTTTATTACGTGAAGATCAAAGTATTGATCAAGACAAAATTGTAATTGTTGATTGTCCTGACTCGTTAGAATTATTTGAAAATGTACTTTCAAACTTGCATGTTGACCAAATTGTATTAAAATGTTATTCGCAGCACAATTTAAATTATATGTCATTACCAACACATGAAGATTTTGTAAAGCTTTATCGTTTTACTAGTACTCATCAGAATATCAATTTAAATACAGATTTAGATAAACTTTCTTTATATTTAAATTTTGATAAAGAACAATTAGTTTTTATGATAAAGGTGTTTTTTGAGGTTGGATTTGTTAAAATTGATAAGGGATTACTTACCGGAACACCCCAAAACAAACACGTTGATTTAGAACAAACAGAAGTATATCAAAAAAGATTATCTCAAATAGAGGTTGAAGAAAAATTAATTCGATTAAACACAAATGATTTATTGAATTGGTTGAATAAATTAATAGAAGATTAGTTAAGTTATTAAAGGAGATAAACAATGACTTTAGATTTACACAATTATGTAGCAACTATTCCAGATTATCCAGAAAAGGGTGTTTTATTTCGTGATATTTCACCATTAATGGCAAATGGAGAAGCTTATCATCAAGCAACTGATCAAATTGTTCAATTTGCTCGAGATAAGGGTGTTGAAATGATTGTTGGACCTGAAGCACGTGGCTTCATTATTGGATGCCCAGTTGCTTTTGAATTAGGAGTGGGTTTTGCACCTGCACGTAAAAAAGGTAAATTACCACGCGAAACTGTAAAAGCTGAGTATGATTTAGAATATGGAAAATCAGCGTTATACATGCATAAAGATGCGATTAAGCCTGGTCAAAAAGTATTAGTAACAGATGATTTATTGGCAACTGGCGGAACAATTAGTGCGACAATTGATTTAGTTGAACAATTAGGTGGAATTGTTGTTGGTTGTGCATTTATCATTGAATTACAAGATTTGCATGGACGTGACAAAATTAAAGGATATGATATGTTGAGTTTGATGGAGTATTAATTGCTATTAGTAAATACTTTAAGTATAATTAATATTATTTAATGCCATGATTTTATCGTGGCTTTTTATATTAATGCTAGGAGGCTAATCATGAAAGAAAAGTTACGTGCATTTTGGAAAAATAAGTGGGTACGTTTTACTGCGCGTACAATTTTTTATTTTGTGATTTTATTTGCTCTGGTATATTTATACAGTTATAGCGGAGTCAATCAACCACACTATATATATAATGAATTTTAATTTGGGAGACGTGATGTAAATGGAACGTAATATAATTGTCACAATTGATGATTTTGCTGTAAAACATCCAGATAAAAATGTATATAATTATTTAGACAATATCAATACATATGGTGATTTAAAAAAATATTCAGATGCGTTAGCTGATTATTTAATTAATTTAAATTTACCAAAAGATCAACCAATTGTTGTATTTGGTGGTCAAACATTCCAAATGATTGCAACTTTTTTAGGAGTTGTAAAGTCTGGCCATGCATATATTCCTGTTGATACAAATTCATCAATTTCAAGAATTAAATCAATTGATGAAATTGGGAATCCTGCTATTTATATTCAAGTTGAAGATTTACCTGCAGAATTTAAACCAGATAAAACAATTTCTAAAAAAGAATTAAATGATATTTTTGTTCATGGAACTTTTTCAGAAGAAATTAAAAGTGATAATTTTGTAAATGGTAATGATACTTTTTATATTATTTTTACTTCAGGAACAACAGGTAAACCTAAGGGAGTTCAAATTAGTCATGATAATTTAACTAGTTATATTGACTGGATGCATTCTGATGATTTTGATATTAAACCTGGTGGAATTTGTTTATCACAGGCACCATATTCCTTTGATTTATCAGTAATGGATTTATATCCAACATTAACAACTGGTGGTGAATTAGCTGTATTACCTAAAAAAACAACTGAGAATTTTAAAGAGTTGTTTGAAGTTTTACCTAAACTTCATATTAATGAATGGGTATCAACACCATCCTTTATGGATATTTGTTTATTACAACCAACATTTGATGAAACTCATATGCCTGAATTATCTCACTTTTTGTTCTGTGGTGAGGAATTAACTCATACTACAGCAGCTAATTTGAAAAAGAGATTTCCGCATGCTCGTATATTTAATACATATGGACCAACAGAAGCAACAGTTGCAGTAACACAAGTTGAAATTACAGATCAAATTTTAGAAGATTATCAACGGTTACCTATTGGTATGCCTAAAAAGGATACTCAAATCATGTTAATTAATGATGATTTGGAAGAAGCAGATGCTGAGGGCGAAATTGTAATTGTCGGTCCTAGTGTATCAAAGGGATATATTAACAATCCTGAAAAAACAGCAAATGCATTTATGAAAATCCAAGATATGCCAGCATATAGAACAGGTGATCTTGGTGAATTTGATGAAAATGGACAATTATTATATAAAGGCCGCTTAGATTTCCAAGTTAAATTACATGGATTTAGAATTGAATTAGAAGATGTGGATCATCATTTAAATCAAGTAAGTTTGATTTCACAAGCTACAACAGTTCCAAAATATGATAAAAATAATAAGGTTAACCAATTAATTGCATATATCGTTCCTGAAGAAAATGATTTTGAAGACGATTTTAAGTTAACACAGGCAATAAAAAAGGAATTACAAGAAATTATGATGTCATATATGATGCCACAAAGATTTGTATATGTTGATTCATTACCTTTAACTCCAAACGGTAAAATTGATCGTAAATCACTAATGAAAGAGGTCAACAAATAATGTTGAATATGCAACCATATCAAGATCCTTGGTATTTTATATTACTTTCAATTGGCTTATTGCCAATAATGATTGGATTACTTTATGGTAAAAGATTTAATACATATCAGACAGTAATTTCAATTGCATTTTTATGGCTAACTTTTGGTGGAATTAAATGGCATCAAGGAATTGCATTAATTGCTTATGTTATTTTTGAATTATTGTTAATTGCTTGGTATTTTAAATATCGTCAAAAAAATAATAAAACATGGGTATTTTGTCTTGCGGTAATTTTAGCTATTTTACCGTTAGTCATTGTCAAAATAACTCCTGCAATTGACTTTGGAAGAGAATCGATTATTGGATTTTTAGGAATCAGTTATTTAACATTTAAAGTTGTTGGAATGATAATGGAAATTCGTGATGGAATGATTAAAAAGTTTGATTTATGGACAACTTTTCAATTTATTATCTTTTTCCCAACGATTTCATCTGGACCAATTGATCGTTATCGTCGTTTTGAAAAAGATTTTAAATCAATTCCAGAACGTGAAAAATATACAGAAATGCTTGGTAAGGCAGTACATTATATCTTTTTAGGATTTATGTACAAATTCTTACTTTCTTATTTCTTTGGAGAAATACTATTACCTAAGGTTGCCCATTTAGCTTTAGCACATGGTGGTTGGTCAGTATGGACCTTTGCATATGGATATGTTTATGCCATGGATCTATTCTTTGATTTTGCAGGGTATAGTTTATTTGCAGTCGCAACCAGTTATGTAATGGGAATTGAAACTCCAATGAACTTTAATAAACCATTTATTTCACATAATGTAAAAGACTTCTGGAATAGATGGCATATGACGTTGTCATTCTGGTTTAGAGATTACATTTACATGAGACTTGTTTTCTTCATGATGAAGAAAAGAATATTAAAAAGTAGAATCTCAATGGCTAATATAGGTTATCTAACATTATTCCTTATTATGGGATTCTGGCATGGATTAACTTGGTATTATATTGCATATGGTTTATTCCAAGGGTTTGCAATGATTATCTGTGATGCATGGCAAAGATTTAAGAAGAAGCACCGTAAATATATTCCACATAATAAATTTACAGAATGTTTTGCAATCTTCTTAACATTTAATGTTATCTGTTTTAGTCTCTTGATTTTCTCAGGATTCTTAAATACACTATTTGTTGTACATTAATAAATAAAAGTGAGGTTATATAAAATGAAAGATCAAGTATTAGAAATTTTAGCAGATGTTACAGGCAGTGACGAAGTAAAGAAAGATTTAGACGTAAATATTTTTGAAACTGGCTTATTAGATTCAATGGGTACGGTACAATTTTTACTTGAACTACAAAATCAATTAGGCGTAGATGTTCCTGTTTCTGAATTTGATCGTTCAGAATGGGAAACACCAAATAAAATTATTGCGAAAGTTGAAAGCATGAAATAATGAAACTCAAAAATAAACTTTTTCAAATATTTGGACCTATAGTTGTAGCTGCGGTTCTATTGATTGCTTTATTAATTTCACCATTTAATTTCAGAAGTTTTAATAAAAAAGTAATTCAGGAAGCAGCAGTTTCTCAATCTACTAACGTTTTTAAAGGAACAGCTATTAAGAAAAAGGCTTTAGAAGAAGGATATGTCCCATTCATGGGATCTTCTGAATTATCACGAATGGATCCAATGCATCCATCTGTACTTGCAGAAAAATACAATCGAAATTATCGTCCTTTTTTATTGGGAGCAGCAGGTTCGCAATCACTCTCTCAATTTTGGGGAATGCAAGGGATAAATAAGCAATTAAAAAATAAAAAAGTAGTTTTTATTATTTCACCACAATGGTTCGTTAAAGATGGAATAAATAAGAATGCTTTTGCAATGTATTATTCCAATTTGCAAGCAGTTACGTGGTTAAAGTCAGCTCAAGATACTTTAATGGATCGTTATGCAGCACGACGATTACTTGATATGCCATCTGCACATAATGATAAATTAATTGAGCAATGTCTTCTTCAAGTTGCTGCTGGACAAGAGTTAACATCTTCAGAAAAAATTTATTTAGATTTAAAATATAATGAATTAAAACATGAAGATCAGTTATTCTCAACGATTGGTATGTCTGATCGTGTTGAAAAAATAAACAAGGCAGCTGAGCAACTCCCATCTACATATAATTATCAAGAATTAGATAATATTGCTTACCATATGGGAGTAGATGGAACAACAAATAATAAGTTTAATATTAAGAACTCTTTCTATAGTAATCGATTAAAGAAACAAATTGGAAAATTAAAGAATGAACAATCAAACTTTAATTATGTATCTTCTCCAGAATTTGGAGATTTTCAATTAGTATTAAATCAATTTGCAAAAAATAATACAGACGTGTTATTTATTATTCCACCAGTAAATGCAAAATGGGCTAAGTATACTGGCTTGAAGATGTCAATGATTGATCAATTTAATAAGAAAATTAAGTATCAATTACAAAGCCAAGGATTTAATAATATTGTAGATTTAACTAAAGATGGTGAGAAGCCATACTTTATGGAAGATACAATACATTTAGGTTGGCGTGGTTGGCTAAAAGTTGATAAGTATGTAAATCCATTTTTAACTGAAAAGCAACCTGAACCTAAATATCATATTAATAACTATTTCTATAATGAAAGTTGGCATAAGATGCAAGGAGACAAACTTGATCAATTCTTAGCTAATCATTAGTTATTAAACAAGAGATGTGATAACTCACATCTCTTGTTTTTTTATAAATTCGTTAATTGTATGATCTTTATATACAAAAATTGATCGTAATAGACTAGGATTGAAATTTGTAATTTTGTTATTAAAAAATAATCGGCTAGATTCAATTTCACCTGCAAGTGAAGTTGTACAAAAGACAGTTACAGACATTAAATTAGTTGAATAGGGGAAACCAGTTTTAGAGTCTAAAATATGGTGAAATGTTTTTCCATTTTTAATAAATTGTCGTTCATAAATACCAGATGTTACAACAGAGCAGGGAGGAGTGATAACATTCTTAATTGCTTCTCCTCTTTTTTTCCATGGATCTTGAATGCCAATTCGCCATAATCCATCACTATGTAAGGGACAATTACCAATTAATAATAAATTTCCGCCTAAATTTATTATTCCTGATTTAATGCCATAACTTTGCCATAGATTTTTTAAGCGATCAGCTATATATCCTTTTCCGATAGCGCCTAAATCTAATTGCATATTTTTTCGTTTTAAATAAACATTATTGTTTGGCAAAATTTCAATATCTTCAGGATTTATTATTTTTTTTAATTTTTCAATTTCGTTTGGAAATGGAATTTTAGCGTTTCGTGTTCCAATATCCCATGCTTTTACTAATGGACCGATTGCAACATTAAATCCAAAATTTTGTAGACTTATTTCTTTTGATATCTTTATTAAATCGTATGTTGGATCAGAAACTTTAACTGCTTTTTTTCCTGAATTCAAATTAAGTTTACTGATTTCAGAATCGTTTTTATAAATTGAAAAAATCTTATCATAGTAATTAACAATTTTTTTTGCTGGTTCAAAAATCACTTTCGATTGTTTATTGAAAACTGTAAAAGAAACATTAGTACCTAATGCTCTAAAAGAGTAATTATATGTTTTTATGCTCATAATCTCTCCTTAAATTTCAGATGCCCCGGAAATTGCATCACTATCAGTGTCAGAATTTAAATCTAAAATGTCTTGTTCTACCATTTTGCGGTATTTTTCTTGATTTTTATCACTGTAATGAAAACTTGATTCTTGGTTTGTATCTAAATTTTTATTTTGTGATTCTATGAAGCCACCGTATCTATATTTATCAATTAATCCAGTAATGTTTTCTGTAATTTGCATACATCCTAGATAATGTTTTTTATTATCTTTGATGCTAACTAATTTTAAATTGAAATATTGATCATCTACTTTCAATGCACGTTCAAATTGATCCATTTTATTGTGACGAAACCTTTCCAATATATCAAACATAGATGGTAAATTTGTAAAGTCTAATTGAGAATTAACTTTTTCTCCAATTTTATAATTATTTGAGAGTGGATTGATAACAAATTTTAAATGGCCTGTTTGATCTATAAAACGAATTTCAATTGGTAATCCTTCAAGAATAAAATTGAGTTTTTTAATATCAATTTTTCCATGTATCATTTTAAATTCATTCTCTATATGATTATTGTTATTCATATTTAGTACCTCATATTAAATAAAAATTCACACAATGTTAATTGAATATCAATGGTCGCAATTGTTGTTTTGTGATACCATATATTAGGTATAGTATCGAAATTATCATATGCTAGTTTTGTGATAATTTCAATTAATTATTAATTTGAAGATGATTAAGTGACGGTGAAACCTTTTGAAAATTTTTAAAAAGAAGCATAATTTGCCTCAAAATACACATGGTACCCATGATACCAATAGTATTCCCTTTAGATTAAACTTTTTGTTTGTAATTGTATTTTTGCTTTTTGCAGCGTTAATTATTCAATTAGCACATTTACAAATTATCGATGGGAAAAAATATGCATATGAAGCAGCTAATAGTAATATGCAGACAGAGACTAAAAATGTTCCGCGTGGGATGATTTATGATTCTTCTGGAAAATTATTAGTTTCTAATAATGCAACAACTGCTATTACATATACTAAGCCATTATCGGTTACTTCAAATCAAATGTATCAAGTAGCAAATAATTTAGTTAACTATATAACTGTGGATACATCCCAATTAACAGATAATATGAAAGAAGCATATTATTTAGGTAACACTGAAAATGAAGAAAAAGTTCAAAAACATATTAAAGATGCAAATTCAGTTACTGGTTCAAAATTATATGATGAAGAACTTGAATATGTCGAAAAGCATAATTTAGCAAGTGATTTATCTCCAAAACAACAGCAAGCAGCTGTTTTATATAATAAAATGAACAGTGCCTATTCTTTATCTACGATTATGCTAAAATCTTCAGATGTATCTGACGTTGAAATGGCTCAAGTTGGTGCCCATTTGTCTGATTTACCTGGAGTTAAAATTGGAACAAATTGGACACGTGATTATCCAAATGGAGAATCAATTAAAAGTATTGTTGGTACTGTAACAACCGAAAAACAGGGACTTCCAAGTGATCAAATTAATTCTTTATTAGCAAAGGGATACTCGAGAAATGATAGTATTGGTTCAAGTTATATTGAATCTCAATATGAAGATATCTTAAAGGGTGATAAAGAAGTTATCAAGGTGGAAACACAAAATAATAAGATTAAAAAAGAAATTAAACAATATGGTGGAAGTTCTGGCGATGATATTCAATTGACAATTAATGCTAAATTCCAGGAAGAAGTTCAAAATATTATTAAGAACTTGGAAAATAGTGTAGCTTCATCCAATCCATATGTTCCAGGCGCATATGCTGTTGTTATGAATCCTAATACAGGTGCTGTATATGCATTAGCTGGTGTTAGTCGTGATGTGAAAACTGGAAAAGTAACTGATAATGCCATTGGTGCAATTAATCAGACATATGTAATGGGATCAGTCGTTAAAGGTGCGATGGTAATGGGGGCTCTTGAAGAAGGAGTTATTACACCTACGAATAATACTTTGGAAGAACAACCAATTAAGTTAGCTGGTACTGCAGATAAAACATCTTGGTTTAATAAAAACGGTTCAGCTAATATGCCATTAACAGCTCAAGAAGCCTTAGAAGTATCTTCTAACACATATATGATGCAATTAGTATTAAAAGAAGCAGGATTAACATATCATTCTGGAATGTCACTTTCAGGAATGTCGACTTCAATTTTTGATAAAATGAGAAATAACTTTAAACAATATGGTTTAGGAGTTAAAACAGGAATTGATATTCCAGGTGAGTCTGCTGGATTTGAAGGACCATCAACTAAGTCTGATATTGGTAAGGCACTTGACTTGTCATTTGGTAACTATGATTCATATACGACATTGCAATTAGCACAATATATATCTACCATTGCAAATGGTGGTTATCGTTTGCAACCACATGTACTTGATTCTGTTCATAAGAGTGGTTCAAATGGAAAGATGGGGCAAACACTATATCAATTTATGCCTAATGTTTTAAATGTAGTAAGTGGGACATCTGCAGAGTGGAATGTTGTTAAAACAGGTTTATATGATGTTGTTCATGGAAATAATCAATATATAACTGGTAAATATTTAGCAGATGTTAAACCAGAGGTCGCAGCTAAAACTGGTACAGCACAAACTTATTATGGAAATACTGAAACTGAAACTTTAAGTGCGGTTTCATACGCTCCATATAATAATCCACAAGTTGCTATCGCAGTAGCATTCCCAGGAATGGCTGCAGATACGAAGAATAAGGTTAACTTGCAAGCTGTTGAACAAATTTATAGTGCATATTGGAAGTATGTGCAATCAAGTGATGGATTTAAATAATAATATAAAAGAGATCAGTTATTCTGATCTCTTTTTTTGTAAAACAATCCTGTCAAGGAATTTTCCTTAACAAATCACAAAAAAATCTGGAATTATTAATTGAAAAATGTTATCATATTATCGTTGAAGAGATTAAACCTTTTTATTTAGATAGAATTATTAGTTGGAGGTCAGTTCAATGCGTGTAAATATTACATTAGAATGCACTGAATGTGGTGAACAAACATATTTATCAAACAAAAATAAACGTAATAATCCAGATCGTTTAGAATTAAAGAAGTATTGCCCACGTTGCCACAAAGTGACATTGCATCGTGAAACAAAATAACAACAGGACTAAAAACCTGTTGTTTTTCTTTTAAAACTCATCCCGGTTAAGGGATGTTTTATTATCTGATGATATGTAATCGGTGTCAATGTTATTAGGAGGAAAACAAGTGATAAATAAACAGTCAAAAGTAACAGTGATATTGATAGCAATTAATATTATCATTTTTTTGCTAATGACAATTGACGGAGGCTCAACTTCAGCAAATGTTTTGATTTCATTTGGTGCGAAAGATAATTTATTAATTGCTGATGGACAATTTTGGCGTTTATTTACCGCAATGTTCTTACATATCGGATTTCAACATATTGTACTCAATATGGTAACCTTGTACTTTTAGGCTCTCAGATTGAATATATTTTTGGATCAATACGATTTTTAATTATATATTTAATTAGTGGAATTGGTGGAAATATAGTGAGTTTTGCTTTAAGTCCTTCTATTTCTGCAGGAGCTAGTACAGCAATTTTCGGATTATTTGGAGCTTATCTTGCTTTGGGTTTAGAATTTAAACAAAATCCTTATATACAAACTGTTGCTAAGCAATTTTTTATTTTAGTAATATTAAATTTAATTAGTGATTTATCTGGATCAATCGATATTTGGGGACATATAGGAGGACTTATTACTGGTTTCTTATTAGCATTTATTGTGGGAGTTCCTCAATTAGGGAAAATTAAATCATCTAAAAGATGGTTAGCAGGTATAACGGTAATTTTATTGTTTTCTGTATTTTATTCGATTGGGTTAAATAACATTTACTAAAAGCAGATAAGAAGGAGATGTTTCTAGTGCGAACCTATTATGATGTACAGCAATATCTTAAACAATTTGGCGTTTTTATATATGTCGGAAAAAGATTATGGGATATTGAACTAACAGCTATTGAGTTGGATCATTTATATAAAGCAGGCGTAATTGAAAAAAAGACTTATTTAACTGCTAAAATGGTTTTAGAAAAGGAACATCGTGAAGAATTAAAGCGTGAAGAAGCAAAACAAAATAATTAGGAGGAACTTCAAATGGACAAGAAATTAATTGGCGTAGATCTTGGTGGTACAACAATTAAATTTGCAATTATGACAACTGAAGGAGAAATCCAACAACGTTGGAGTATTGAAACAAATATTTTAGATGAAGGAACACATATTATTCCAGATATTATTGAATCAATTAATCATCATTTAGCAATGTATGATATGAAACCTGATCAATTTGTGGGAATTGGAATGGGAACACCAGGAACTGTAAATATTGAAAAAGGAACAGTTGTTGGTGCATACAATTTGAATTGGAAAACAGTTCAAAATGTTAAAGAAGAAATTGAAAAGGGAACTGGAATTAAGTTTACAGTTGATAACGATGCTAATGTAGCAGCACTTGGTGAACGTTGGAAGGGTGCTGGTGAAAATGCAGATGATGTTGTATTTATTACGTTAGGTACTGGTGTAGGCGGTGGAATAGTTACAAATGGTAGCTTAGTTCACGGCATGGGCGCTGGCGGTGAAGTTGGCCATATTAATGTTCATCCTGGTGGTTATTTGTGTACATGTGGTAATCGTGGTTGTTTGGAAACATACGCATCAGCTACTGGTGTGGTTCGTGTTGCACGCGATATGGCAGAAGAATATGCAGGCAATTCTAAATTAAAACAAATGACTGATGATGGTGAAGAAGTTACATCTAAGTTGGTATTTGATTTAGCTAAAGACAATGATCCTTTGGCAAAAATGGTAGTTGATCGCGTATGTAACTATCTAGGTTTAGCATGTGCAAACTTAGCAAGTGTATTAAATCCATCTGCAATTGTAATTGGTGGCGGTGTTTCAGCTGCTGGAGACTTTTTATTAGATCAAGTAAAGAATTACTTTAATGAATATTCTTTCCCAACAGTTAAGGACTCAACTGAAGTTAAGTTAGCTCAATTAGGTAATGAAGCTGGTGTAATTGGTGCTGGCTCACTTGCATTAAAATTTAACGATTAATTTGAAGGGAGTTCTTATAAGTGCTTTTAGGTAAAACTAACTCAGTGTTATTTTGGGTAGATCTTATTTTAATTATCATTTTAGCTTGGATCATTATTAATCAAATTGTGATCTTTGTTCGTAGTAGACGTGCTGCAAAATTAATTGATAATGAAACATTAAAAGAAAATATGCATCATGCACAAATTGTTGATGTTCGTGAAGAAGATTCATTTAAAGTTGGGCATATTTTAGGAGCACGTAATATTCCTTTTTCACAATTTAAGTTATATATGAGTGGCTTACGTAAGGATATGCCAATTTATTTATATGAACAAGGAAAGGCATTAAGTTTACGTTGTGCAATTATGTTAAAAAAAGCTGGCTACAATAACATCTTTGTTTTAAAAGGTGGATATAATAAGTGGGACGGTAAAAAGAAAAAATAATTGGTAATATTTAAATAATAAGAGACCGAATTTATAATTCGGTCTCTTATTATTTAATATAAATTCAATCTTATTAACGTTGGTGTGCTGAACGGCTCTTGCGAAGTGCACGACGACGGTGTTCTTCTAACATAGCTTCACGTTCTTCCATAGGTTCAACGACTGTTTTCTTAAATGCATATACTGCACCTGAAACAACACCAACTGTTGTAACGATTCCTGTAAAGAATCCTTTACCAAATGCTTTCACATTAATTCCTCCTCTATCACCTAATATATTATTATTATGAAGGAATTAACTAAAAAATTCCAGACAAAACTGTTAATTTTAAAGATTGATGATAAAATTACAAAAGAAGCTTAATTATGAAAGGAATTACTTTAAGTAATGGTAGAAAAAGTCTTAATGATTGTAGGCCCTACTGCGGTTGGAAAAACATCATTATCAATCAAATTAGCTCAACATTTTAATGGACAAGTTATTTCAGGAGATTCAATGCAGGTTTATCAAAATTTAAATATTGGAACCGCTAAAGTTACTGCTGAAGAAATGCAAGGAGTAAGACATTATTTATTAGATGAAATTCCAATAACAGAGCGTTTTTCAGTTGCGGATTTTAAGAATAAGACGCAACAAGCAATTCAAAAAATTTATATGGACAATGCTTTGCCAATCTTGGTTGGTGGAACAGGATTCTATTTACAATCTTTTATTGATAATTATCATTTTGGAAAAGATGCTTATGCAAGCACTGACAAATTAATTCGTGAAAAATATTATCAATTTGCTGAAGAAAATGGTAAGCAAGCGCTTTGGGAGAAATTAAATGAAATTGATCCTGATGCTGCAAGTAAAATTCCAATTGCTAATACAGTAAGAATAATAAGGGCATTGGAAGTTTACGAAAAAACAGGAAAGTTGTTTTCTCAACAAAAGGATCATCCTGATGAAAATTATGATTTCTTGATAATTGGTTTAAATACTAATAGGAAAATTTTATATGAAAGAATTAACGAACGTGTTGATATCATGATGAATGATGGTTTATTAGAAGAAGCAAAGTATTTATTTGAAAATGGTGGATTAGATTTACCAAGTGGTAAGGGAATTGGGTATAAAGAATTTTACCCATATTTTGAAGGAAAAGAATCATTGCAAAATTGTATATCAAATGTTAAAAAAAATTCTAGACATTATGCTAAGAGACAGCTTACTTGGTTTCGTAATAAAATGAATGTAAATTGGTTTGATTTGGTCCAAAATTTTGATGAAGACTATAATAAAATTATCAAATTAGTAACAAGATGGTTAAAGGAGAATAAAAATGGAGAAATGGCTTGAAAAATTTCCAACAGACCTACAACAAAAAATTGCTGAAGTTGATAAAATGATTGCACCTAAATTACAGGAAATTGACGAAATTGTTTTATATAACCAACAACGTGTATTAGATTTATTTCGTAAATATCATGTAGCTGAGGAAGATTTAGTTGGATCTACTGGTTATGGATATAATGATGTTGGTCGTGATAAATTAGAGCAAATTTTTGCAGATTATTTTAAATGCGAGGATGCATTAGTTCGTCCACAAATTGTTTCTGGGACACATGCAATTTCAACTGCTTTATTTGCGTCACTACACCCAAATGATACGTTGTATTATATAACAGGAATGCCTTATGATACTATTCAACAAGTAATTGGGATAGTAGGCGATAATCCTGGATCAATGAAAGAATATGGTATTGGTTTTGAATATACACCTTTAACTAATAGTGGAAAGGTAGATTTTCCAGCTGTTAAAGAAAAATTATTGAATGATCCAACAATCAAAGTAGTTGCAATTCAACGTTCTCGTGGATATGCAGTTAGAGATAGTTTCACTGTAAAAGAAATTGAAGAGATGACAAATTTTGTTAAAAAAATTAATCCAAATATTACAGTATTTATTGATAATTGTTATGGTGAATTTACTGAAATTGAGGAGCCAACATTTCATGGTGCAGATTTAATTGCTGGTTCAATGTTTAAAAATGCTGGAGCAGGTGTTGCAAAATCAGGAGCATTCTTGGTTGGAAATCATGAATTGATTATGAGAGCAGCATCACGTTTATTCGCTCCTGGACCTGGAAAAGGTGAAGGGGCAACATATGGATATCAACGTGATTTTTATCGTGGATTCTTTCTTGCACCACATGTAACAGGAGAGGCAATTAAGGGATCTATTTATACAGCAGCATTATTGGAAAAAATGGGTGCTGAGGTTTCACCTAAATGGGATGCTAAGAGAACTGATTTGGTGCAAACTGTAATCTTCCATAAGCAAGAACCAATGACTAAGTTCTGCGCTAGCATTCAGCATTACTCACCTTTAAATTCATTTGTAGACCCAATTCCTAGTGAAATGGATAATTATGAAGATAAGGTAATTATGGCATCTGGAAGTTTTGTGGAAGGATCTACGATTGAGTTATCAAGTGATGGACCTTTAAGAGATCCGTATGCACTTTATATTCAAGGTGGTTTATCATATGCGCATGTTAAAATTGCAATTTCAAATGCGGTAAATGAAACTTACTATAATTAAAATTATTAACATATGTAATAAAATGTTACATATGTGATTGACATTAAAAAAAACTATTGTTATTATAAGTTCGTATAGAGAGGAGGATTGTTATGAGAGAGAAAGAACTACGTCGGTCATTGGCTGTTTTACCTATTGGAACAGTAATGAAATTAACCGATTTAACTGCAAGACAAATTCGTTATTATGAAGAACAAGAACTTGTTATTCCCGAGCGGAATGAAGGTAATCGTCGTATGTATTCATTAAATAATGTTGATAAATTATTGGAAATCAAAGATTATTTAGCAGATGGTTTAAATATTGCAGATATAAAGAAAATATACCAGCAAAAAGCAGAAGCTAAAGCTAAGCGAGAAGCCGAGCTACAAAAAGAACTATCTGACGAAGATTTGCGACGAATATTACATGATGAATTTGTTGCAGTAAGTGGATTAAATCGATATAGTAAGCTTTCAATCCGTAACAATAAGAGTCTCTAATTATATAATTAAAGGAGTCCTAAAAATGGTTAAGCACGACTATACTAAAGATGACATTCGACGAATGGCGAAAGAAGAAAATGTTAAATTCTTGCGGCTAATGTTTACTGACTTGTATGGAACAATTAAAAATGTGGAAGTTCCAATTAGTCAGTTAGAAAAATTATTAGATAATAAATTAATGTTTGATGGTTCATCCATCGATGGCTTTGTTAGAATTGAAGAAAGTGATATGTGGTTATATCCAGATTTATCAACTTGGATGATTTTTCCATGGGGAAATGAGCATGGAAAAGTGGCAAGATTGATCTGTGAGGTATATAACTCAGACAGAACACCATTTTTAGGGGATCCTCGAAATAATTTAATTCGTGTTTTATCTGAAATGAAACAAGCAGGTTTTACTGATTTTAATATTGGACCAGAACCTGAATTTTTCTTATTTAAATTAAATGAATCAGGTAAACCATCACTCAACTTAAACGATAATGGTAGTTATTTCGATTTAGCTCCAGTTGACTTAGGGGAAAATTGTCGACGTGATATTGTTCTTGAATTGGAACGCATGGGCTTTGATGTTGAAGCTTCTCATCACGAAGTTGCTCCTGGACAACATGAAATTGATTTTAAATATGCAGATGCTTTACATGCTTGTGATAATATTCAAACATTTAAACTAGTAGTAAAGACTGTAGCACGGAAACATGGATTGCATGCTACTTTCATGCCTAAACCACTTGAAAGAATTAATGGTTCTGGTATGCACATTAATATGTCATTAATGCGTGGTAAAGAAAATGCATTTTTCGATGAAAATAGTAAAGATAAGTTATCTAAAGAAGCATACTACTTCTTAGGTGGATTATTGAAACATGCTCGTAGTTTTACAGCAGTTACAAATCCAATTGTAAATTCATACAAGCGATTAGTACCTGGATATGAAGCACCAGTTTATGTTGCATGGTCTGGACGTAATCGTTCACCATTGGTACGTGTTCCAATTGCACGTGGAATTTCAACTCGATTAGAGTTAAGAAGTGTAGATCCTTCAGCAAACCCATATTTAGCAATTGCTGCTATTTTAGAAGCTGGTTTAGATGGATTACGCAATAAAATTGAACCACCAAAATCTATTGATCGTAATATTTATGCAATGGATGAAGAAGAACGTAATCAAAACGGAATTAAGGATTTACCATCAACCTTACATAATGCACTTAAAGAATTAAAGAATGATGAAGTAATGCAAAATGCGCTTGGAAGTCATTTGTATAATAACTTCATGGAAGCTAAGAGACTTGAATGGGATTCATATCGTCAAGAAGTCTCACAATGGGAAAGAGATCAATACTTAGAAATGTACTAATTAGAGCGTAAAATATCGGTTTTGTAGATTTAATCAATTTTGGTTAAGTTTCTTAACCGATATTTTTTATTTAATATATTTTTGCTTTTTTAATGATTTTTTATAAAATTATGAGATATTCATTAGAAAAATAATCAAAGATTGTAATAACACTTGAAAAATCAACGTTTTAAGTGAGATAATACTGTATAAATTAATCTAGAGGAGAATTTATATGCCAAAACGTGGGATGCTCATTGTTCTTTCAGGACCTTCTGGTGTGGGTAAAGGAACTGTTAGAAAAGAAATTTTTTCACAAAAAGATAATACTTTCCATTATTCTGTTTCAATGACTACAAGAGAGAAACGTCCTGGTGAGATAGATGGTAAAGATTATTTCTTTGTTTCAAAAGAAGAATTTGAAAATGAAATTAAAAATGGTGGAATGTTGGAATATGCAAAATATGTTGACAATTATTATGGAACACCATTAAAATATGTTAATGAAATGTTAGACCAGGGAAAAGACGTTTTTTTGGAAATTGAAGTTAAAGGTGCAATGCAAGTTCGTGAAAAAGTTCCTGATGGCTTGTTTATCTTTTTAACTCCTCCTGATTTAATGGAGTTGCGCCAACGTATTATTAATCGTGGAACTGACGATTTAGAAACAATTGATAAGCGAATGGAAAAAGCAGTCAAAGAAATTGAAATGATGCAAAATTATGATTATGCAGTTGTAAATGACGAAGTTCCAAAAGCTGCTGAAAAAATTCAGACTATAATTCGCGCAGAACGTTGGCGTGTTAAACGTTTCTTACCTGATTATAAAAAGCAATTAGGGTTAGATAAAAATTAATGGAGGCAATTTAAATGATTTTATATCCATCTGTTGATAAATTATTAGAACATGTTAATTCACGTTATTCTTTAGTAATGTTAGCAGCAAAAAGAGCACATGAATTAGATGCAGGAGCATTACCTTTATTAAAAGAATACAAATCAGATAAAAATGTAGGTAAGGCTTTAGAAGAAGTTGAAGCTGGAAAACTTAAAATCAAAGGCGAAGATTAATTGTTTTAATTGAATTCATATTAGACAGAGGTTGTGTGATTATTTACACAACCTCTGTTATTATATTTAAAATAAAATAATAAATCTTGGTATACTATATAATAGACTTATTGAAGGGAATTTTTGAGATGCATCATAAAAAGATTTTACTTTATATTACTGGAGGAATTGCAAGTTATAAAGTTCCAGCTTTGGTTCGTATGCTTGTGAAAAATGACAACGATATAAAAATAATTATGACAAAGTCAGCAACTAAATTTGTTACGCCATTAACATTAGAAACTTTGTGTAAAAACAAGGTTTATGTTGATTTTGAAGATGCATTTAATGAAGGTGATTATATTCCACATGTTAGTTTAGCAAAATGGGCCGATTTTTCGATGATTGTTCCAGCGACAGCTAATATAATTGGAAAGTTAGCAAATGGAATTGCTGATGATTTAGTTACTAGTACATTAATTGCTTCAAATCATCCTAAATATATAGTGCCAGCAATGAATGATCAAATGTGGGAAAATCCAGCCACTCAACGAAATGTTAAGCAATTAAACCTAGATGGATATAAAATAATGGATCCAGAAGTGGGCTTTTTAGCAGAAGGATATAATGCTAAAGGACGAATGCCAGAAATTGAAGATATTTATAATTGGATTCAAAATGATTTATTGCCTAAATCATTATCAGGTAAGTCAATTTTAGTAACTGCAGGGGGAACACAGGAACCAATTGATCCAGTAAGATTTATTGGAAACTATTCAAGTGGGAAAATGGGAATTCAGATTGCAAAAGCTGCAAAAAATTTAGGTGCGAAAGTAACATTAATTATTGGTGCAACAAATCAAATAATTCCAACTGGAATGAAAGTAATTAAAATTAAAAGTTTTAAAGATTTACAAAAAACTTTGTATTCAGAGTTCCCTAAAAATGATGTGTTAATTATGGCAGCAGCTGTTTCAGATTATCATGTTAAGAATACAGCAAATCAAAAGATTAAAGCAAAAGAAAATGATGAAGTTCAAATCACACTTGAACGAAATCCTAATTTGTTAAGAAATTTAGGAAAGTCAACGCATAATCAATTATTAATTGGATTTGCTGCGGAAACAAATCATTTAATTGAGAATGCACAGTTTGAATTGAAAAATAAAAATTTAGATATGTTAATTGCAAATGATGTTTCAAGAACAGATATTGGTTTTGGAAGTGATGAAAATGAGGTCTATTTAATTACACCAAATGACCCAGTAGAGAAAATTAAAAAGACCACTAAAAAGCAAATTGCGCAAAGGATAGTTCAAAAAGTAGCTAGTTTAATGAAGAAAGAAGAGGATTAAAATAGCAAAATATGCACAAGTGATTGTAGATGTTCCTGCAATGCAAACTAATCATTCTTTTACTTATAAAATTCCTGAGAAATTTAGGATGATTCTTCAAATTGGCATGCGTGTAACTGTAAGCTTTGGAAATGGAAACAGAAAAATTCAAGGATTTGTGGTTGGATTATCTGATGAATGCTCAAATGAACATCAATTAAAATCAATTATTGATGTTTTAGATTTAAAACCAGTTTTGAATGATGAAGCGTTACAGTTAGCTGACTGGTTAGTAACTGAAACATTTGCATTTAAAATTAAATGTTTGCAAGTAATGTTACCAAATGGACTACGTTCAAAATATGAAAAGACAATTAAGATAAAAGACGATTTTATAGAAGATGAAGAAATTCAGCGGCTATTTCAAGGGAAAAATGAATTAAAATATAATAGTCAAAAATTTAGTAGTAGACAATTAAAACAAATTGAGAAGTTACGTCGAGAAAAGAAAATTCTTGTAAATTATCATATTAAAGATAAAGCACAACCTAAGGAGGTCTGGGCATTTAAAGCAGAAGCATCAATTGAAGCTTTAAAAAAGATTAAAGCTGATTTGAGAAAAACTGCTATAAAGCAAAAAAGACTTTTAGAGTTTTTAATTAGAAATCATGATCAAGAATTTATTCAATCTACAGTAACACGAGAATTTAATTTTACTGCAGTTGATATTAAAAAGGCTGCCGAAAAAGGGTGGCTTAAAAGATTTAAAATTACTAAGTATCGTAATCCCTATGATATTAAAGAAGTAGAACGATCATTTCCCAAAAAATTAACACCTGATCAAAGAAAAGTTACTGACAGTGTGAATAAATCAATAGATGAAAAATTATCACAAACATTTTTATTAGAAGGTGTAACTGGAAGTGGTAAAACAGAAGTTTATTTGCAGATAATTCAACATGCATTAGAACTTGGAAAAACAGCCTTAATGTTAGTTCCTGAAATTTCTCTAACTCCTCAAATAGTAAGACAATTTAAAGAACGATTTGGCAATGAAGTTGCATTATTACATAGTGCACTATCAGTCGGCGAAAGACTAGATGAATGGAGAAGAATTGAAGATGGAGATGCCAAAATAGTAATTGGCGCACGTTCAGCAATTTTTGCACCTTTGAAAAATATTGGTGTAATTATAATGGACGAAGAGCATGAAAGCAGTTATAAGCAAGAAGATATGCCTAGATATCATGCACGAGATGTTGCTATTTGGCGTAGTAAACGGCATAAATGTCCTGTAGTTTTAGGAAGTGCAACTCCAAGTTTAGAATCTCGGGCGCGTGCACAAAAGGGAGTATACAAATGGTTAACGTTAGATAAACGGATAAATGGACGCCCTTTACCAGAGGTTAAACTAATTGATATGCGATCTGCAATACAGTCTGCACCGAATTTAGATATTTCATCAGAATTAGCTAGAGAAATAGAAAAAAGACTTGCACGTCATGAACAAATTGTATTAATGTTAAATCGCAGGGGATATGCCGCATATATTATGTGTCGGCAATGTGGTGAAGTAATTAAGTGTCCTAATTGTGATATTTCATTAACATACCATAAAGATACAAATTCATTAAAATGTCATTATTGTGGACATGAGGAATTTGTGCCATCGGTTTGTCCTAACTGCCATAGTAAGAAATTACGTTGTTTTGGAACGGGGACACAAAAAGTTGAAAAAGAACTTATAGAGTTATTTCCAAGTGCTAGAATTATTCGAATGGATGTGGATACTACTTCGCGTAAAGGGTCACATGAGCGATTATTAAAGCAATTTTCAGATGGAAAAGCAGATATTTTACTCGGTACTCAAATGATTGCAAAGGGATTGGATTTTCCAAATGTAACGCTTGTTGGAGTACTGAATGCAGATACAACATTAGCATTACCGGATTTTCGAGCAAGTGAACGTACATTTCAATTATTAACACAGGTTAGTGGACGAGCAGGAAGAGCTGAAAAAGATGGAAAAGTAATTATTCAAACTTTCAATCCTGAGCACTATGCAATACGTTATGCCCAAAAGCAAGATTATGAATTGTTTTTTAAAAAGGAAATGTATATACGGCATCGTGGGGGATATCCACCTTATTTTTATACGATTCAAATTACTGCAAGTCATAAAAATGAGTCTGTTGCAGCTAAAAAAATGTATGAAATACAAGGTGAATTATTAAATCATATTTCATCAAAAGCAATGATATTAGGACCAACTCCTGCATCAATTGCTCGAATTAATAATCAATACTATTATCAATTAGTAATTAAATATAAAAATGAACCAGAATTAGAAAAATACTTACAATCATTAATGAATGAAGTACAAAAAGAAGAGAGAAATGGATTGAAATTAATAATTGATAGAAATCCGATAAACTTTATGTAAGGAGAAATGTATTATGACTTCAATTGTATTTATGGGAACACCTGCATTTGCAGCTAATATTTTACAAGGAATTTTTGATTCGAATAAATATGATGTTCAAGCAGTTGTAACTCAACCAGATCGAAAAGTAGGAAGAAAACACAAACTAACTCCTACGCCTGTTAAAGAGGTTGCATTAGCTCATAATGTTCAAGTTTTACAGCCTGAAAAAATTAGTAAAAGTGATGAAGCAGATAAAATTATAGAATTAAATCCTGATATTATTATTACAGCAGCATTTGGACAATTTTTGCCAATGAGTGTGATAAATGCAGCAAAAATTGGAACAATAAATGTTCATGGATCATTATTACCAAAATATAGAGGTGGCGCTCCAATTCAACGAGCAATTATGAATGGTGATTCAGAAACGGGAGTATCCATTATGTATATGGAAAAGAAAATGGATGCAGGTGATGTTTTAGTTCAAGCAACAATGCCAATTAATGATAATGATGACTCAGGAACAATTTTTGAAAAAATGAGTGATTTAGGGCGTGATACGCTTTTAAAAATGTTGCCTGATTTTATTGATAATAAAATCAAAGCAGTTCCTCAAAATGAAGCAGAGGTAGTATTTGCACCTAATATTAAACCAGAGGAAGAAGAATTGCATTTATCACAAAATGCAAAACAATTAGATTGGAAGATTCGTGCATTACGTCCTTATGTAGGTGCTTATTTTAATGATTTTAAAGGTAAAAGAGTCAAATTATGGGATATTACTGTTTTAGATGAAAAAACGAATGAGTCAGCGGGGACAGTTGTGGGAGTTGGCAAACATAATTTAAAAATTGCCGCAGCAGAAGGTACAGTTTATCAAATTAATAAATTACAAGTTGCAGGCAAACCACAAATGGATATTACTGCATATTTAAATGGATTAAGACAAGGAATTAAGGTAGGTCAAAAATTAATAAATGGGTAATATAAAAAAATCACCTCGATTTTTAGCAATGGAATTGCTTGTTAAAATTCGAAAGCAAAAAACATATTCTAATATTGGATTAAATCAATTTATAAGGAAAAATGATTTAAATAATGCAGATGCAAGTTTATTAACTAATTTAGTATATGGAGTTTTACAATATCGATTAACTTTAGAATTCTATTTAAAGCCTTTTATAAAAAAGGCAAGGAAGATTGATCCTTGGGTTTATGAGCTATTATTATTAGCGATTTATCAAATGGAATATTTAGATAGGATTCCAATTCATGCAATTTTTAATGAAACAATTGAAATTGCTAAAATAAAGGGACATGCTGGAACAAGAAAATTTGTAACTGGTATTCTTCATAATATTAAAAGACAAGGATTGCCTAATTTTGATCATTTATCTGATGAACAATATTTAAGTATCAAAAATAGTGTTCCTATTTGGATTGTTAAACAGTTAATTAATTCTGTAGGTTTAGAAAAAACAAATAAAATTTTACAAAGTGTAAATCAAAAGCCTAATGAGAGTTTAAGAGTAAATGTAGTTAAAAATAGCAAAAATGACCTTCAAGTAGAATTGAAGGAAGAGGACATTGAAACAACCGATAGTAAAGTTGCTAAAGATGGCTTAGTTGCTCAGTCAGGATTTTTAGCAGGAACACAAGCTTTTAAAAATGGTAAATTTATTATTCAAGATGAAAGTGCAATGTTAGTGGAAGAGTCAATGAACGTTGCACCTGGCGAAATAATTTTAGATGCATGTTCTGCTCCTGGTGGGAAAACAACTCAAATTGCAGCAGCATTAAAAAATAGTGGAAAAGTAGTTGCATTAGATATTCATGAACATAAATTAAAGTTAGTAGAACAAAATGCTTTACGATTAGGAGTAAACAGTGTAATTGAAACTCAGAAACTGGATGCACGGAAAGTTTCAAATGAGTTTCCTGATAATTATTTTGATCAGATTCTAGTTGATGCACCATGTTCAGGAATTGGTCTAATTAGAAGGAAACCAGAAATTAGATATGATAAAACACTAAAAGATTCACTAAATTTAGCAAAAATTCAGTTATCAATTTTAGATTCAGTTGCTGATAAGTTGAAAGTTGGCGGAAAGCTAACATATAGTACATGTACAATTTTGCCAACCGAAAATCAAACTGTAGTAGATAGCTTTTTAAAATCACATTCTAATTTTGTACAAATTAAGACTAAAACGGCCAAAGCAATAAAAGATAGTCGGGAAGATTTAGGATTGACAATTTATCCAGATGATTTTAATTCTGATGGCTTCTTTATTGCAACACTAGTCAAAAAGTAGGTGAGAGTGTTGGAGTTTGCATACCAGACAGATAGAGGAAATGTTCGTAAAATTAATGAGGATTGTGGAGGCATTTTTAAAAATAAGAATGGCCTATACTTAGGAATAATAGCTGATGGTATTGGTGGAAACCGAGGTGGAGATGTCGCTTCAGCAATGGTTACAAATCATCTTGGATACTTGTTTGAAGAGTCATCATTTACTGAAATTGAAGATGCATATGACTGGTTGCAAGCGCGCTTACAACTTGAAAATGACTTACTAATAGAAAAGGGTCAACGATATATTGATCTTAAAGAAATGGGAACTACGTTTGTTTGTATATTAATTTCTGAATGTAGTTGTATCATAGCAAATATTGGTGATAGTCGCGGTTATCGTTTTCGTAATGGTAAATTATTGCAAATTACACAAGATCATTCTTTAGTTAATGAATTAGTAAAATCAGGTGCAATTACGAAAGAAGAAGCTAAAAATCATCCGCAGAAAAATGTAATTATTAAAACACTGGGGATAAATAAAGATGCTCAGATGGATCGGCATACACTCAGAATTCAAAGAGATGATATTTTCTTATTATGTTCTGATGGCCTTTCAAAATTAATAAGTGATGATGAGATTATCAAAATATTAAATAATAAGAAGAGTAGTTTAGATGAAAAATGCAATAAATTAATTGAAAAAGCTAAAAATAATGGCGGAACAGACAACATTACTGTAATTTTAGCATCAGAAGAAGGCGGTGATTCTCAATGAGAATAGGTTACATTGTCGACCATCGTTATAAAATACTAAATTTTTTGGGTGAAGGCGGAATGGCAAATGTTTATGAAGCTGAAGATTTAGTATTACATCGAAAAGTTACTTTGAAAATGTTGCGATTAGATTTGCAGGGTGATTCTAAAGCTGTAGATCGATTTCGCAAGGAAGCAAATTCACTGACAAAGTTAAGTGATCCGCATATAGTTAAAATTTATGATTTTGGAAATGAATTGGGAATCCCATATTTGGTAATGGAATATATTAAAGGAATGGATTTAAAGTCATATTTAAAAAACAATTATCCATTATCTTTAGAAAAAGTTGTTGATATTATGCAACAAGTTCTATCTGCAGTAAAAGCTGCACATCAAATGGGAATAATTCACCGAGACTTAAAACCACAAAATATTTTGATAGATGATTTTGGAAAAATAAAAGTGACTGATTTTGGTATTTCAATTGCGACAATTGAATCAGCAACAATTACAAAAACAAATACTATGGTTGGATCAGTACATTACATTTCACCTGAACAAGCTCGTGGTTCCATCATCACAAACCAATCTGATATTTATTCATTAGGAATTATTTTATTTGAATTGCTAACAGGAAGGGTTCCTTATCAGGGAGAAACTGCGGTATCAATTGCTGTGAAGCATTATCAAAATAAGCTTCCATCTGTGAAATCGATAAATCCTAAAATTCCACAATCAATGGAAAATATTGTATTACGTGCAACTGCCAAAAATTTGAATGACAGGTATCAAACGATTGAAGAAATGCAGAGAGATCTAAAAACTGCATTACTTCCAATTAGAAAAAATGAGCCTAAGTGGGAACCAGAGGAATCATTGCAAGAAGAAACGAAGATACTTGAAATGCCAATTTCACATTCAAAGCAAAATAAAGAAAAAACTAAAACTAAAAAAAGAAAATTTAATCGTCATCCAATTGCTTTATCAGTTGGAATAGTTGGCATTTTATTTATTGCATTGATTTTTGTTTTATCATTAAAAGTTCAAGTTCCTGATTTAAGAGGAATGAATATAAAGGAAGCTCAAGAAGTTCTTTTAAGTAATAATCTTAAATTGGGTAAAAAAGTTTATCAGTACAGTAATTCGTATTTAAAAGGTCAAACTATAAAAACGATACCTGCACGACAAGCAACAGTAAAAAGAAATTCGAAGGTTAATATTGTAATTTCTAAAGGACCACATAAAATAAAGTTTGGCTCATATGTCGGACAAGATTATGAGAAAGTACGTAATAAACTTTTGAAAAAGGGCACACTTGTAAGTGAAGAAAAGGAATATTCTAATAAAGTTCCAAAGGGAAAGATTATTAGTCAGAATGTTAATCCAGATATGAAAGTTAATATGTATCAACTACCAGTAACGTTTACAGTGAGTCAAGGAATTAAGGAATTTAAAATTAGAGATTTAAGTGGATATACTCAAAAAAGTGTAGAAGATTATGCTTTAGAACATAATTTAACTGTAATTTTTAATGAAGAATATTCAGATACTGTTCCAGAAGGTCAAGTGATTTCACAGTCTCCTGAAGCAGATTCAGAAATTCAAGAAGGATCTCAAGTTACAGTTACAATTTCATTAGGATAGTTATATAGAAAGGACCGATGTATTTGAAGGGCCAAATTCGGCAATCATTAAGTGGATATTACGATGTAGTAACACCAGATGGAGAAGAAGTTCGTACACGTGCACGAGGAGTATTTAGAAAAAAACGTCAATCGCCACTTGTAGGAGATTGGGTAGATTTTAAAGTAGAACATGATGAAGGATATTTGTTAAAAATTTATCCAAGAAAAAACCAATTAATTAGACCTGCAATTGCAAATGTGGATGCAGCAATTGTAGTTAGTGCTTGTGTACAACCTGATTTTTCTAGTAATTTATTAGACCGCCAATTAATAATGCTAGAGTCTAATAAAATAATGCCAATATTATATTTTTCAAAAGTTGATTTATTAAATGAAGATCAAAAGAGTTCAATGGATAAAATTTTTGATTACTATAAAAAATTTTATCCTATTGCCACATCAATTGATGATATGTTAGATTTATTAAATACAATCTCTGAAAAAGTTATTGTGGTAATGGGGCAAACTGGAGCCGGTAAATCAACTCTTTTAAATAAAATTGATCCTGAATTAAATTTACAAACAGGTGAAATTTCAAAAGCATTAAGCAGGGGAAAACATACTACTAGGAAAGTCACTTTGATTAGTGTACAGGATAATTTAATCGCTGATACACCTGGATTTTCATCGTTTGATCTTCTAGAAATTTCGAAAGAGGAGTTACCTAATTATTATCCAGATTTTATTATATATCGTGATAAATGTAAGTACAGGGGCTGTTTACATGTAAATGAACCTGGATGTGCTGTTAAAGATGCAGTTGCATCAAATGAGATTTTACAGTCACGATATGATAATTATTTGCAATTTCATAAAATGATTTTGCAACAAAAACCTAAATATTAATTGAGAAATGGGGAAAAGTAATGGAAATTGTGCCTTCTATTTTAAGTGCTAATTTTGCACATTTAGCAAAAGATATAAAGAAAGTTGAGAATAGTATAAACTATTTGCATATTGATATTATGGATGGACAATTTGTTGAAAATTTATCATTTGGTCCAATGATAGTTTCTGCTATTCGACCATTAACTGATTTAAAATTTGAATGTCATTTAATGGTTTTGAATCCTGAAAAATATTTAATTAAATTAAAAGAAGCTGGAGCTAATGTAATTGGAGTTCATGTTGAATCAACTGCTCATATACATAGAGTAATTGATGCTATTCATCGTTTAGGAATGGAAGCTGAGATAGTTTTGAATCCTGGTACACCTATTGCTCTAATTGAGCCTTTATTAGATGAAGTAGAGTCAATTTTAGTCATGACAGTAGATCCAGGTGCAGGTGGTCAAAAAATGATAAAAAAATGTTTAAAAAAAGTTTTGACCTTATCGGAACTACGGGATATGAATGATTATAATTATCGTATTGAAATTGATGGAGGCGTTAATAAAGATACTATTCAAAATGCTCAAAGCATGGGTGTTGATAGAGCGGTTGCTGGTTCTTATGTTTTCAAAAGCGATAATCCAAGTGAGAGAATAGCTACTTTAATGAAAGAATGCCAAAAAGATGAAAGTTAAAATTTTAACAGGTGGCCCTGATGATTGTATTCCTAATGAAATATATGATTATAAAAGTGATAATTGGTGTGGCGTAGATATTGGAGCTAGCAAACTGATTGAACATGATATTAATCCTTTATTATCGATTGGGGATTTTGATTCATCCACAGCAAGAGAATTAGAATTAGTTCGACTTAAGAGTAAAAAAACAATCTATAAACCATTAAAGGATGATATTACAGATACAGAATTAGCTTTAAGATATTTAATAACTAATTACGAAATCGACCAAATTGAGTTATATGGAGCAACAGGAGGACGATTAGATCAGTTATTAGCTAATATATTTTTTATCTTAAAGCCATGCTATCAGAATTATGTTGAAAAAATTCAAATTATAGATAAATGGAATAAGATAAAATTTTTCTTACCTGGAAGTCATCAATTGAAAAAAGATAATGATATGAAGTATTTAGCTTTTGTACCATTAACTCAAGTAAAAGAACTTGAATTGCCTGATGAAAAATATACATTAAATAAAACTAATTTTATGGCACCTGTTTCTTTATCAAGTAATGAATTTATAGGAAAAAATGCTAGTTTTAGTTTTAAAAGTGGTGTTGTAATGGTAATTCAAAGTAAAGATTAATAAAAAAGAGGTTATGCAATGCATAACCTCTTTTTTCGTCTTTAATTAAACACGAGTAACTTTACCTGATTTTAAAGCACGTGTTGAAACCCAAACCTTCTTAGGTTTACCATCAACTAAGATACGAACTTTTTGCAAGTTTGGCTTCCAGCTACGATTTGTTTGGTTTAAAGCGTGTGAACGTTTTTTACCAAAAGTTGTCTTACGACCTGTAATATAATCTTTAGCCATTTCAAATTCCCTCCCTTAATTTAAATTCGATCTTAAATAAAGAATCTTTATTCACTAGATTAAGTTATCATAGAAATAATATTTATGCAAGATATTTCTGTAAAGTTAAATTACTTGTCACTAAATTATCAAATTTTGTGTTATTATAATTAGGTATTGAATTGAATTTACCGGATTAAATTTAATTAACTTTTTTTTCAAATTTGTGTATGATAAAATTACGATAATGATTGTCATTATTTAAAGGAGGCAAATTGTCATGGCAGTAAAGATTCAAAACCAACTAGGAAAGATCGATATTAGTAATGATGTAATTGCAACTGTTGTTGGTGGAGCCGCAACTGAGATTTTTGGAATTGTTGGAATGGCAAGTAAGAATCAAATTCGTGATAACTTTAACGAAATTTTGAAACGTGACAATTATTCAAAAGGGGTAGTTGTTCGTCAAACAGAAGAAGGTATTGTGATTGATGTATATATCATTGTTGGATATGGTACTAAGATTTCTGAAGTTTGCCGGAATGTTCAAGAAAAAGTTAAATATAATCTGGACTCAATGCTTGGAGTTACAGCCAAAGCAGTTAACGTTATTGTTCAAGGTGTAAAAGTAATCGAAGATTAACGTTAAGAGTACCAAGGAGGATTTTAAAGATTGAAAGTTTCAAAGATTACTGAAAATGAATTTCGTAAAATGATTGCTGTTAGTTCAAATCGTTTGAATACAAATGCAGAATTTATTAATTCATTGAACGTTTTTCCTGTTCCAGACGGTGATACAGGTACAAATATGAGTCTTTCATTTGCTAGTGGAGCAAAGTATGTTTCTGAATCAACATCAACTGATGTTGGACAATTAGCACAAGCATTAGCTAAAGGATTATTAATGGGAGCACGTGGAAATTCTGGTGTTATTTTATCACAAGTATTTCGTGGCTTTAGTAAAAATGTTGCATCAAAAGAAACATTAACTCCTCAAGATTTAGCAGATGCTATTGTTGCTGGTGTTCAAACTGCATATAAAGCAGTTATGAAACCACAAGAGGGAACTATTTTGACAGTTGCTAGAAAAGCTGCTGAAGCAGCTACAAAAGTTGCAAAAAATTCAGACGATTGTGTTGAAGTTATGAAAGCAACATATGATGCAGCTGAAGAAGCACTTAAAACTACACCTGATTTATTACCTGTCTTAAAAGAAGTTGGTGTAGTTGATTCTGGTGGACAAGGACTTACTTTTGTATATCAAGGATTTTATGATGCATTATCAGGTAATGTTCGTGACGAAAATGAATACCAATTAACACCTGCTGATATGGAGGATATGGTAAATGCAGAGCATCACAAGAGTGCCCAAGGTCAATTAAATACTGAAGACATTAAATATGGTTACTGTACTGAAATTATGATTCGTTTGGGTGCTGGTCGACTTGTAGATGAAGAATTTGATTATGATACATTTAGAGGATACTTATCAGAATTTGGTAATTCATTATTAGTTATTGCCGACGATGAAGTTGTTAAAGTGCATGTGCATACTGAACAACCAGGTAAGGTTCTTTCTTATGGACAAAAATTTGGCTCATTGATTAAAGTTAAAGTTGATAATATGCGTTTACAACATGAAACAATATTGGAACAAGATCGTGAAGCTGAAAAAGTTCAAGAAAATGAACAAGAAGAAATCAGTAAGCAAATTGCTGGTGATTATGGAATTATTGCAGTTGCATCTGGAGATGGAATTGCTAAATTATTCCATAGTGTAGGTGTAACAAAAATTATTCATGGTGGACAAACTATGAATCCAAGTACAAAAGATATTGTTGATGCAATCAATGAAACAGGTGCTAAAAAAGTATTAGTACTTCCAAATAATAAAAATATCTTTTTAGCTGCAGAACAAGCAAGTGAAGTAGTAGATGTAGATGTAAAGGTTATTCATACACGTACTATTCCACAAGGATTAACAGCAATGATCGAATTTTCATCTGATGCATCAATAGATGAAAATCAAGAAGCTATGGAAGAAGCATTGGAAGACGTTGTTTCTGGTCAAGTTACAGTTGCGGTTCGTGATACAGTAATTGATGGAACAGAAATCAAGAAAGATAATTATATGGGAATTGTTGATGGTAAAATTACCATCACGGATTCTGATCGTAAAAAAACTACAATTGAAATGATTCGTTCAATGCTAGATGTTAATGACGGTGATGTGATTACTATCATTTATGGTAAGGATGCAACTTCAGAAGAAGCTAAAGAGATAGCTAAAGAGGTTGAGAAAATTGATTCTGATTATCAAGTAGAAGTACATGAAGGTGATCAACCAATTTATCCTTACTTAATTTCAGTAGAATAAATTAAATAACATGCAATTGACACTAATAATTTAGTGAGTTTTGCATTTATTTATCTTTAAATTAAGAGATTATGGCTTTTCAGTCACAGTCTCTTTTATATTAAGAAAGGAAGCTTCAAATGGTAAGAAAATTAGAAGATTCTGTAGAATGTTTACCTGGTGTAGGACCAAAGAAAACAATTGCTTTAAATAAATTGGGAATCAATACCATTGAAGATCTTTTAACATACTATCCTTTTAGATATGATAATTTAGCAGCAAAAAGCTTATCAGAAATCAGTGAACAAGAAAAAGTAACTATTAAAGGAACAGTGGCTTCTGAACCAACTTTAATAAGATTTGGTCGAAAGAAAAACCGGCTTAATTTTAGATTGATAGTTGAAAATCAAGTTATTTTAGTTACTTTTTTTAATCAGCCATATTTGAAAGAAAAAGTTCAACTTGGAAATGATATTGCAATATATGGCCGATATAATATCAAAAGACAAAGTTTTACAGGAATGAAAATTATTCCAGCAGGACAGAGTAATGATTTTAAGGGTGTATATCGTGCATCTAAAGAAATTAAGGCTAATCAAATTGAAAAATTAATTAAGTTAGCTTTTGATGAATATGAGTATTTACTAAACGATATTGTTCCTTTATCTTTACGTAATAAATATCGTTTGGAAACACGAAAACAAATGATTCATGATATGCATTTTCCACAAAATAAAAAACAAGCAGATTTAGCAAGAAGATCAGCAATTTTTGAAGAATTTTTCCGTTTTCAAATTGGTTTACAGTTTTTGAAGAAAGAAGATAAAAAGAATTCTGGGTTATCAATAAAGTATGATAATGAAAAATTAAAGAAGTTCATTGAAAGCTTGCCTTTTGAGTTGACTAATGCTCAAAAACATGTTGTAAATGAAATTTGTTTTAACTTGCGACAGCCTGAAAAAATGAATCGGCTTTTGCAAGGAGATGTTGGGTCTGGAAAGACAATTGTTGCAGCAATTGCTATGTATGCAGTTGTGACAGCAGGCTATCAAGCTGCATTGATGGTTCCTACTGAAATTTTGGCTCAGCAACACGCTGAAAAACTTGCTAAATTATTTATGCCATTAGGTATTAATGTTGGATTAATGACTAGCACTACAACAAGTAAAGTGGTTCAAAAACGAGAACTCTTAAAGCAATTAAAGAATAATACAATTCAAATTGTTGTTGGTACACATGCATTAATTCAAAATGAAGTGGAATTTGCAAAATTGGGATTAGTTATTACAGATGAACAACATCGTTTTGGCGTAAATCAACGTAAATTATTGCGAGAAAAAGGAACTAATCCGGATGTGTTAGCAATGACTGCAACGCCTATTCCGCGAACCCTTGCAATTACTTCTTACGGAGAAATGGATGTTTCAATTATTAATGAGTTGCCAAGCGGAAGGAAAGCAATAGATACAAAGTGGATTAGAAAAAAACAATTAAATGAAGCTTTAAGTTTTATTCGTCAACAATTAGATGAGGGCGCCCAGGCATATGTTGTATCTCCATTAATTGAAGAATCAGAAATGATGGATTTGCAAAACGCAGAAGAAGTTTTTGAAAAATTAAAAAAATATTTTGGAGAACAATATCGTATTGGATTATTGCATGGAAAGTTAAAGCCAGCTGAAAAAGAAAATATCATGAAAAAATTTGTGAAACATGAGTATGATATTTTAGTTTCAACTACAGTAATTGAAGTTGGTGTTGATGTACCTAATGCATCCGTAATGATGATTTTAGATGCTGATCGTTTTGGACTAGCACAACTCCATCAACTTCGTGGTAGAGTTGGACGTGGAAGTAGAAAATCATATTGTTTCTTAGTTGCTGATCCTACTGGAGACTATGGTAAAGAACGAATGAAAACAATGGTTGATACATTAGATGGTTTCGTAATTGCGCAAAGAGATTTAGAATTACGAGGACCGGGGGATGTTCTAGGTACGGCTCAAGCTGGATTACCAGAATTTAAGGTTGGCGATCCTGTAAGGGATTTAAAGATTTTACAAATCGCACAACAGGAAGCGGCTAGAATTATTAATGATCCGAATTTAAAAGAAAAAGATGAAAATTTTGAATTATTAAAATTTTTAAAACGAAAAATTAATTGGAATAATAATCTTGATTAGTGAAAGGAAGTCTAAAATGAAAATTGCAGTTGATGCAATGGGTGGAGATAATGCACCTAAAAGTGTTGTTGAGGGAATTTTAAAGGCTAGAGATGAATATAATGATTTAGAATTCATTTTGTTTGGAAAATTAGATCAAATAAAGCCTTTAATTAATAACGATGAACGAATTAGTTTTATTCAAGCTAATGAAGAAATTGTTATGAACGATGAGCCTGTAAAAGCAATACGTCATAAAAAAGAATCATCATTGGTTTTGGCTGCAAAAGCAGTAAAAGATGGAGAAGCAGATGCATTATTTTCATGTGGTAACACAGGTGCACTATTAGCAGCTGGTTTATTGATTATTGGCCGTATTAAAGGAGTACAAAGACCAGGATTACTTTCAACATTACCAGTTGTTGCTTCAAATCAAGGGGGATTTAATTTACTTGATAGTGGTGCAAACGCAGATAATAAGCCTGAATATTTATATCAATTTGCATTAATGGGTAAATATTATGCAGAGAGTGTACGTGGAATTAAAAATCCTCGAATTGGGTTACTAAATAATGGTACTGAACCTCATAAGGGTAGTAAATTAACTCAGGCAGCATACCAAATGATTAGTGAAGATAAGTCATTGAATTTTGTTGGTAATGTTGAATCAAGAGATTTAACCACTGGTATTTGTGATGTTGTTGTTGCTGATGGATTTACTGGTAATGCTGTTTTAAAAGCAATTGAAGGTACTGCATCATCTGTAATGCATTTAGTCAAAGATAGTGTAAAAGATGCAAATATTTTTGGTAAATTAGGTGCATTAATGCTTAAGCCAAGTTTAATGAAGATAAAAGAACGAATGAATCCTTCTCGTTATGGCGGTGCTGTTTTATTAGGTGTAAAAGCTCCAGTTGTTAAGGCACACGGCTCAAGTGATGCACAAGCTGTATTTTATACAGTAAAACAAATAAGAGATATATTAAATGGTGATTTACTAACAAAATTTAGTGATACTTTCAAAAAAGAGCAAACAGAAAGTAAAGATATTTAATCTGTAAAAAACAATTAAAGAGTGTTAGTATTACTTTATATAAAATAAAGAAAATGAGGAATTTAACATGACTGAACAAGAAATTTTTAACAAAATTGCTGACATAATGGTGTCTCATTTTGATATTAAAAAAGAAGATATCAAAATGGATTTAAACTTTAAAACTGATTTAGATGCAGATTCAATTGATTTTGTTGAATTTATTTTAGACTTAGAAGATGCATTTGGTGAAGAAATTCCAGACGAAGATGCTGAAAAGTTAAATACAGTTGGAGATGCTGTTGAATACATTCAAAAAAATATCAAATAAGTTATAGATTATAAAGGTTGTGATTACTATCACAACCTTTTTTATTAAAAATATTTGAAGCGATATATGATATAATTATAGATTAGTAATAATGAAGTAAAGTCGAGGAGAACATATTGATAATTGGACTAGCACAACATTTAAAAGAAAATTATGGAATAACAATTAAAGATATGAAATATTATGATGCAGCATTTACACATAAATCTTATGTAAATGAACATCCTAAAGAACATTTAGAATATTATGAACGTACGGAATTTTTAGGGGATGCCGTAATGCAATTATGTGTATCCGAATATTTATTTAAGAGATTTCCAGAAATGCCAGAAGGAAAACTATCTCGTCTTAGAGCTGCAATGGTTTGTGAAGATAGTTTTAGTAAATTTGCAAAAGAATGCCATTTTGATGAATTTATAAGATTAGGAAAAGGTGAAGAAAAAAGCAACGCACGCCAAAGAGCCTCATTACTTTGTGATATTTTTGAGGCCTTCATTGGTGCATTGTATCTAGATCAAGGAAAAGATACTGTAATTAAATTTATTAGTGAAGTAGTTTTTCCAAAATTAGATATGGGTTGGTTTAATACTTTCTTTGATCATAAAACAGCTTTACAAGAACTTTTACAAGAGAACGGCGAATGCAATATTGAATATATAGAAGTATGGGGCAAAGGTCCTGATAATGATCGAACATATAAAATGGAAGTTTTATATAATGGTGAAAAAATCGGCGAAGGTATTGGTCATACAAAAAAATCAGCTGAACAAGCTGCTGCCTTTGAAGCATTAAAAAAATTACAAAATAAATAAGGTGGAGGTTGAGTCATTTGAAATTAAAAACATTAACTATAAATGGCTTTAAATCTTTTGCTGATAAAACTGAAATAAATTTTCAATCAGGAATTACAGGAATTGTAGGCCCAAATGGTAGTGGAAAAAGTAATATTATTGAAGCACTACGATGGGTTTTAGGTGAACAATCGGCTAAAAGTTTGCGTGGAAGTAAAATGCCAGATGTTATTTTTGTTGGATCGGAAAAACGGGCTCCATTAAATCGTGCTGAAGTATCAATAAAATTTGATAACTCTGATCATTTTCTAGCAGGAAAACCCGAAGAAGTGGAAATAACTAGAAGAATATACCGTAATGGGGAAAGTGAATTTCTATTAAACAATAAAAAAGTTCGTCTAAAGGATATAACAGAACTTTTTATGGATACTGGGCTTGGGAAAGAAAGTTTTTCAATTATTTCTCAGGGACGAGTTGAATCTATTTTTAATAGTAAACCTGAAGATAGGCGCATTTTAATTGAAGAGACCGCTGGCGTTTTAAAATATAAAAAAGAAAAAGAACGTGCTCAAAAAGAATTAAATGAAACTACTGATCATTTAAATCGTGTAGTTGATATTTTAACTGAGTTAAAGCGTCAAAAAGAACCTTTAGAGAGACAAGCAAGTATTGCCAGAGATTATTTAGCTCAGAAAGAAAAATATGATTATTTTTATTTGAATCAATTAGTATTAAAAATACAAGCTAGTCAACTAAAGAAAAAAGATCTTGATTCTCAAACTGAAAAACTAAAACAATTGATAATTAGGTATCAAAAAGAAGCAGATTCACAACAAGAAAATGTAAAAAATTTACACGAACAGCAAAAAAAATTAGAATTAACACTTGATACGCTACAGAATAAATTAGTTATTTTAACTCAACAAAAAGAAAGACTAGCAAGCAAAAAAGATATTACTGAACAACAAAATCGTTTTAGAAATGAAAAGAAGCAGGATCTTGAGAAGCAATTGACTAGTAATCAAAAAGAGTTAAAAAGAATTATTGAACGTATTAACAAAATTGATGATAACATTAAGGATTTACGTGAACAGAAAAAACAAATTGATATCCAGATAAAAGAGTTAGAATTAACTAAAAATATAGAACCCGATAAGCTTTTAAATGATATTCAAGTTTTAAAAGATAACGTTAATAAGCATAAACAAAAGCAATTGGAATTAAAAAATGAATTAGAATTTTTAAAAAATAATTGTGATAAGAATTATGAATTAGTAAAAAAACTTGAGAATGAAAAAGAACAATTTATTAATCAGAAAAATGAAATAGAAAGTATTCTTGATGATAAAAGAATTGAGATTAGTAAAATTGAGCAAAATATTGAAGCAACTGAAAATAAAAATAAGGCACTTCAAAATCAGCAAACAAAATTAAATTCAAAGCTTGATCAACAACGAAAGAAATGGTTTCAAGCAAGTGAAATTTTGCAAAAGGCTCATGCAAAGTATAATGCACTAAAAAGTACAGAAAAAAGTTACTCAGGTTACTATACAGGAGTACGTGAAATCCTTAAGAAACGTGATCAGTTTAATGGTGTAATTGGTTCAATTGCAGAATTAATTGATGTTAAACAAGAATATGCTTTAGCAATTGAAACGGCGTTAGGCGCACAATTGCAAAATATTGTTGTATCTAATGAATCTGTTGCAAAATCTTGTATTAATTTTTTAACTAAAAATAGATTAGGTAGAGCAACATTTTTACCTCAGACTACTATTAAAGAGAGAGCAGTAAAACCTTTAATTTTAGAAAAAGCAAAAAATTGTCCTGGATTTATTGGAATAGCAAGTGATTTAGTGAAGTTTTCATCTAATAACCAGTCAATAATTAAATATTTATTAGGTACAATATTAATTGTTAGTGACATAGATAGTGCTACAAATATTGCTAGAAAAATTAATTTTGGTGCTAAGATTGTTTCTTTAAATGGTGATGTCATTAATCCAGGAGGATCAATGACTGGTGGGGCTAGTCATAATACTCAAAATGGATTATTAAAGAAAAAACAAGAAATCGAAAAAATAGAAAAACAATTATCTGTTATGAAGCAGCAACTTGCAGATTTGGAACTTGATGGTCAAAAACTAAAAAAACAACTTAATGATATTTCAAATAGTATTCAAAATAATAATCTTCAAATTAACGAGTTAATACAGAAACGTAATTCATTGCAAAATGAATTTGAAAACCAAAAAATGAAATTTAATCGTGTTAAAACTCAATTGAAGGATAATCAAGATAGAATATCAGAATTAAATCAAAGTGATTTTCTTTCTCAAAAAGAGGAATTAGTTTCAAAATTAAAACAAGTTGAAGAGAAATTAAATAAAGATAATAAAGAGTTATCTAATAAAGAAAAAATAAGTGAGAATCAGCAAAGTGTAAAGCAACAGAATGCGACAAAAGAAAATATGTTGCAACAGCAACTTTTACTTTTAACAGAACGTTTAACAAATGATAAAGTGCAGCAAAATGATCTAGTTACTCAAAAAAAGCAACTAGATAGAGCTATCAATCAAAATAAAGTGGATATAGAAAAAATAGAATTACAAAGTTCTGAAAATATGTTGCAAGGTGATGAGTTAAAACAAAAGCAATTAGATGCTAAACAAGAGTATGAGAAAATTCAAACTAAAGTTGATAAGCTTCAAAGGCAAAGAAAATCTCTGCATGATGATGTATCTTCTGCTGAATTAGGATTGCAACGTATTAATGATTTACAACAAAATACCTATGATGAACAGAGAAAAATTAGTTTGCAAAATGGCAAGTTAACAACTAAATTAGACCAATTACTTTCAAATCTATCTAATACATTTGGAATGTCATTTGAGAAAGCTAAAGATCAGGCAACTGAAACTAATTTAGATGATGTTTCTCGTCAATTAAAATTATTAAAGCGAGGAATTGATGAGTTAGGAGACGTTAATTTAGGTGCAATTGATGAATTTGAAAATGTTAACGAACGATTTGAATTTTTAAATACACAGCAAACTGATTTGAATAGTGCTAAAGAAACATTATTACAAAGTATGGATGAAATGGATTCTGAGGTAAAACTTAGATTTAAGGATACATTTGATAAAGTTTCAAAAGCATTTTCAGAACTATTTCCTAAAATTTTTGATGGTGGTAAAGCTAAATTATCATTAACTGATCCAGATGATTTATTAACAACAGGGATTGAAATTACCGCAGAACCGCCTGGAAAGAAGGCACAAAAGTTAAGTCTACTTTCTGGTGGAGAACGTGCTTTGACTGCTATTACATTATTATTTGCAATCTTAAAGGTGCGACCAGTTCCATTTGCTGTTCTTGATGAAGCTGAAGCTGCATTAGATGATGCAAATGTTGTGCGTTATTCTCAATATTTAAAGAACTTTGATGATGAAACACAATTTATTGTTATTACACATCGTAAGGGAACAATGATGCAGGCTGATGTATTATATGGGGTAACAATGCAAGAATCAGGAATTTCAAAAATGGTTTCAGTATCTTTAGCTGATGTAATTTAGAAAGGAATTTTTAAATGGGGCTATTTAACAAATTAAAAAAAGCATTCGGATTTGAAGATGAAGAAGAAAAAAAGCAAGCAACTCAGGATGAAACAGAAACAAAAAATAGTGATGAATTATCAGATGATGATAAAGAGATAAAACAAGAAAGCAAAGAACTTGACAAAGAAATAGACGACGAGCATCCTGAAACAGAAACAGAAACAGAAACAGAAACAGAAACAGAAACAGAAACAGAAACAGAAACAGAAACAGAAACAGAAACAGAAACAGAAACAGAAACAGAAACAGAAACAGAAACAGAAACAGAAA
>CALVCU010000006.1 GCA_944326135.1 uncultured Ligilactobacillus sp.
TCGGTACATTAACAGAAACAATGGAAGCTATCGAAATGGCTAAAGAAGCTGGTTACACAGCTATTGTTTCACACCGTTCAGGTGAAACAGAAGATACAACAATTGCTGACTTAGTTGTTGCTACAAACGCAGGTCAAATTAAGACTGGTTCAATGAGCCGTACAGATCGTATTGCTAAATACAACCAATTAATGCGTATTGAAGATCAATTAACAAGCAATGTTGCTGAATACAAGGGTATTCACTCATTCTACAACTTGAGTGAACAAGCTCGTCAAGACATCATCAATAAATAATTTTATTGGTTTTGCTAAGAAGAAAGAGAGAAATTAATATTTCTCTCTTTTTTTTGTTTAAAAAAAATATTATAATTTTTTAAGTAATTAAAATAAAAGAGGAAACGTTTAACGATGAAAAAAGGCGAAGCTTTAGATTTAACGCGATTTAAATTTATTGCAAAGGGACTATTTGTTGGAATTATTGTAGGCTTTGTAGTAAGTTTATTTCGCTATTTTATTGAATTAAATTTACATTTTGTGTTAATTGCATATAAATATATGCGAGAACATATATTTTTTATAATACCGTGGATAATATTATCAATTTTAATTTGCTTAATTAATGGATTATTAATAAAAAAAGAACCTAATATAAAAGGATCTGGTATACCACAAGTTGAAGGACAATTAGCTGGAGAACTTGAAATGAATTGGTGGAGTGTTCTTTGGCGTAAATGGGTTGGAGGAGTATTATCTATTTCTTCTGGATTATTTTTAGGGAGAGAAGGCCCTTCAATTCAATTAGGAGCAGCTGTTGGACAAGCCTTTGCAGAAAAAACTAAACATAAAGGTGCTGGCCGAAGAGTTTTAATTGCTGGAGGAGCAGCTGCCGGATTATCTGCAGCATTTAATGCACCAATAGCTTCTTCTCTTTTTGTATTAGAAGAAGTTTATCATAATTTTTCACCTTTAATTTGGACAACTGCATTGAGTTCTGCAATAACTTCTGATTTTATTTCAATGAACTTTTTTGGTTTGACGCCAGTTCTTCATTTGCGTTATTTTGAATCATTTCCGATTAAGTACTATTTTTTATTAATATTTTTAGGAATAATACTCGGATTTTTAGGCAAACTTTATTCATATATGACATTGAATATTGATAAAGTTTATTTGAAAATAAAAAAATTGCCACAGTATTTTGATTCAATTATTCCATTAATTTTAGTGATTCCAATTGGAATCTTTTGGCCAGAAGTTTTAGGTGGCGGAAATACTGTTGTTTTAGGAATAAGTCATTTTTGGTCAAATATTTGGATCCTTATAGTTTTATTTATAGTTAGATTAGTATTTTCTACAATTTCGTACGGATCTGGATTGCCAGGTGGAATATTTTTGCCAATTTTAACATTAGGTGCGGTTTTAGGTGCATTATTTGGAAAAATATGTGTACTATTAGGATTAATGCCAAAATGCTTAATTATTAATTGTGTTATATATTCAATGGCTGGGTATTTTGCTTGCATTGGAAAAGCTCCATTTACTGCAATTTTATTAATTACAGAAATGGTAGGATCTTTAAGTCACTTAATGCCACTTGCGGTAGTTTCTTTAATTTCATATACTGTTGTGGATATATTGCACGGAAGACCAATTTATGAAGCTATGTTGGATACTTTGATACCTGAACCAGAGAAAGAATCGCAATTGTCATCATTTCAAGATAAAATTGAAATACCTGTATTTGCTGGTTCATTATTGCAAGATAAGCAAGTCCGAGATTTTCAATGGCCAAAACAAAGCTTATTAATAGCGATTCGCCGCGGTGAAAAGGAACTCATTCCACATGGGGATACTCTAATTCGAAGTGGAGATACATTAATAATTTTAACATCACATGAAAATTGTGCTTGGGTAAGACATCAGATTGAGAAAATTGCAAAAAAGAGTTCAGAAAAAGAAACAACTGGAAAAATTTGATGACAAATGATAAAATATAAATTGGTTTTATATAACGGGAGAGTGAGGAGGATAAGTGAATTGTATAATACGCTCTTAACGTTACTTGTAATTATATCAATTTTGATTATCATTGCAGTTATGATGCAACCTGCAAAGACTGATAATGCATCATCAGCACTTTCTGGAGGTGCAGCTGATCTTTTCAGTAAGCAAAAGCCAAGAGGATTCGAAGCCTTTATGCAAAAGGTAACTGTTGTATTAGGAATCCTTTTCTTTGCGATTGCTTTAGGCTTAGTTTATATTTCATCAAATTAGCCAATAAGACAGGCTGTGACCTCGGTCGCGGTCTTTTTTTACATAAAAATTCGATATAAAATTTTCGTAAAGATGATGAGGAAACTAATGGAAAAACAAGAAATTATTAATCAATTATATAAAAAGTTTAATGAAGAACCAAATAAACATTTTACAGTAAAGCAATTGGCTGAATATCTAAATATGGATAAGGGTGCTCAATTTAAATTTGTTGTACAAGCATTAACCCAAATGGAACATGAAGATCAATTAGGATTCGATGATGATAATCGTTTTTTCTTAAAGAAAGAAATGCCTCATTTTGATGGAATTTTCCATGCTAATGATCGAGGCTTTGGATTTGTAACTGTAGATCCAGAACAACCTGATTATTTTATTAATCCGCTAAACACTTTATCTGCATTAAATGGCGATGAAGTTGAAATTCAAATGGTAACTCCTGGGGATCCAGCACATGAAGTTCGTCCTGAAGGTAAGGTTGTTGAAATTAAAGGACATGCTTTAACTCAAGTTGTAGGTGAATTTAAAAATGACGATGAGTCAAATTTGCCTGCAGGAATTATTGGAACTTTGCACTTAACTGATAAAAAAATGACAAATTTACAAGTTTTAGTGGAAGATAAAGGATTACATCCAGTTCCTGGGGAAGTAGTATTAGCTGATATTACTGCATATCCAAGTTCAAATTTACCTGGCATTTTAAAGGTAATTCCAATTAAAGTTATTGGAAATGTTAATGATCCTGGCGTAGATATTCTTCAAGTTGTTTACAAACATGATATTCCAACTGAATTTCCAGATGATGTTTTAGATGAAATTAGTCATATTCCTGATTATGTTACTGAAGAAGAAAAAGAAGGTCGTGTTGATTTAACTGATCAACATTTAGTAACGATTGATAGTATTGAATCTAAAGACTTAGATGATGCGGTTAATGTTTGGAAATTACCAAATGGAAATTTCCACTTAGGGGTTCACATTGCTGATGTTTCGCATTATGTAACCCCCGGAAGTCCATTGGATAAGGAAGCCTTTGAAAGAGGGACATCTGTTTATTTAACTGATCGTGTCATTCCAATGCTTCCACATAAACTATCAAATGGAATTTGTTCATTAAATCCACATGTAGAACGTTTAGCAATGACATGTGAAATGGAAATTAATTCTGAAGGAGAAGTTGTAAATCATAAAATTTTTCCAAGTATAATTAAATCAACGGAACGAATGACATATATTGATGTTAATAAAATTGTTGAATCACATGATGAAAAAACAATGAAAAGATATGAAGAATTAGTTCCTATGTTTGAAGATATGGCGGAATTACACAAAATTTTATTAAAAATGCGTAAAAGACGTGGAGCAATTGAATTTGAAGATGACGAAGCAAAAATTATCTTAGATGATGACGGTCATCCAATTGATATTCAATTAAGAAATCGTGGAACTAGTGAACGAATGATCGAATCATTTATGTTAGCAGCAAATGAAACTGTTGCTGCACACTATAACAATTTGAATGTTCCATTTGTATATCGGATTCATGAACAACCTAAAGAGGAAAAGATTACAACCTTTTTAGAGACCCTTTCTGCATTAGGAATTCAAGTTACTGGTCAAAAGGGTGATGTAAAGCCTAAAATGTTACAAAATATTTTAAAGAAAGTAGTTGGAAAACCAGAAGAAGCAATGGTTTCAACAATGCTACTTAGATCAATGCAACAAGCTAAATATGATGATCATCCAATTGGTCATTTCGGATTAGCCGCAACTGATTATACTCACTTTACATCTCCAATTCGTCGTTATCCTGATTTAACTGTCCATCGTTTAATAAGATTTTACGCAGAAAATGGTACAGATGAAGCAGCTCAAGCTAAGTATAAAGATAAACTTCCTGAAATTACTAAACATAGTTCTGAAATGGAACGTCGAGCAATTGATGCTGAACGTGAAACAGATGATTTGAAGAAAGCCGAATATATGGCAGACCATGTAGGGGAAGAATTTGATGCAGTAGTAAGTTCAGTAACAAAATTTGGAATGTTTATTTCATTACCAAATACAGTTGAAGGCTTGATTCATATTAGTGAATTAAAAGATGATTATTACGTATATGTTGAAAAGCAAATGGCTTTGGTTGGTCGAAGATATAAGAGAACATTTAGAATTGGACAAGAAGTACGTGTTAAATTAATGGATGTAAACGTTGAGTTACATGAGATTAATTTTAAATTGTTGAATCCTAAAGATGCTCCAAAGAGTGATTTGCTTAAAGATGTAGAATTACCAGATATGCATAAGCGGTTTAATCGTGATGGAAAAAAGAAGAATAAGTTTAATGGTAATAAAAACCGTCGGAAAAATAATTTTAAGCGTAATAAAGATTCAATAAATGGACATAAAAGAAAAAATCAAAAGAAAAATGAAAATAATCGCTATCACCATTAAAGAAGGTGAGAATAATGAAAAAACAGGTAAAAAATGCCTCATTAGCTCAAAATAAGAAAGCATATCATGATTATAATATTTTAGAAACAATTGAAGCTGGGATTGTGTTAACTGGAACGGAAATTAAATCAGTTCGTGCAAGTCGAATAAACTTAAAAGATGGGTATGCTCAAATTCGAAATGGCGAAGCTTGGTTAATGAATGTTCATATTTCTGAGTATGATCAAGGAAATCGATTTAATCATGATCCTTTGAGAGCAAGAAAATTATTATTGCATAAAAAAGAAATTAATAAATTAATTGGTGAGACAGGTCAGCAAGGAAGTACGCTTGTACCTTTAAAAGTGTATTTAAAAAATGGATTTGCAAAGGTGCTTTTAGGAGTTGCAAAAGGTAAGCACGAATACGATAAGCGTGAAACAATTAAACGAAGAGACCAAGAACGAGAAATTAGAAGGACTCTTAAGAATTATAGGTAAAATAATAAGCTCAGTAACCAATGGTTGCTGAGCTTATTTATTTTATAACAAATCATGAGCAAGATATTTTTCGCATAATTCATTTTTTTCTAAATTCATTTTATCTTTTGCCCAAAAGTTTAAAATTGCAATGATACATAAACATAATGGTTCATTTTCTAGAGTATTTATTGAAATTTTTAAACGCTTGGGAACTTTTTTTACAAGTTTTGTTTTAAGAATTTCTTGATTAAATAATCTAATTTTGTAATTCATTTTTAATAAATTGCCATATACAAGCCAGTGTAACCTAGATAAATAGAATATCTCATTTGAAAAATTCAATGGACGCAAAAATTTGCTAATTAATTTGTTATTTTGAATTAATTTATACTGTGGCATTATTCCAGCATTGATTTGAGTAATGCGTGCTAATTCATCACCATATAGAGAATTAATAATAAAACATTCTGCATCGTTTTTTAATTGGTTTGTAATTAAATATTCAACTTTTGATTCTTTATTTCTAACGGTTAAAGTACTATTTGTAATTAAAGATTCATAATTGATATATAACACACGCATATTTTACACCTGATTCTTATAATTAGTTAAGTTCTTGTAAAATAGCTTTGCCTACTCCATCATTAAAGTTTGTATCAGCAATATGGTTTGCGATTTTTTTAACTTCATCAGTTCCATTTCCCATTGCATAACTTACGCCAGCAACTTTTAACATTGGAACATCATTGTTATTATCACCAATCGCCATTACATTATCTAAAGGTATATTTAGAGAATCTGCATATTTTTGTAATGCAATACCTTTAGTGGCATTTGCATGATTAATTTCAATATTTCTTTCACCAGATGAAGTTACTACTAATTCTGGATTAGCATCAAATTTTTCACGTAAAGGATCTAGGACTTTAGGTCCATCTTGACTAAATGCAACTATTTTATATATAGGATTGTGAACATCAGAGAGAATTTCTTGATAATCATCAACATATTGAATATTTACCAGTTCCATTCGTGCAGAGGCTAAACTTACAGCGAGTTTAAATGGAGTATCAGGTTGAATTGAAGCTAATAATTCTGCAAAATTTTCAATTCTTTTTGATTTATCATCTGAGCAAACACCATCTTTAGTTACAACTTCAAAATATAAATGAGCTTTTTTTAAAGTTGTCATAATTTGGCTGGCAAGTTCTTTGGGAATTGGAGTTGATTCAATTGTATTTCCGTTTTCATCTAAAATTAATCCACCATTAATTGAAATCATTGGACATTTAATACCAAATTTATCAAGTAGTGGTTTCACTTCATAATATGAACGTCCAGATGAGACAATAAAGTGAACTCCCTTCTCTTGTGCGGCTTTTATTGCATTGGCATTAAATGATGAAACAGTCATTTCGCCATTTAATAAAGTTCCATCCATGTCAGAAGCTATAATTTGAATCATAAAATACTTTCCCTTTCTATTCGTTTATTATATTTTATCATAAGTCAACATTGCAAAATACTTGTTTGTTGAAAGTTTTGAAAATATGATAAAATACCAGTGAGGTGGCAGAAATGAAGACGTTAATTCATAATGATTGGCAAAATGTATTAGAAAGTGAATTTCAAAAACCATACTATGCTAATTTACATAAATTTTTAAAAAATGAATATCAAAATTATTTAATACATCCTGATATGTATCATATTTTTCAAGCATTTGAATGGACGCCTTTTTCAAAGGTAAAAGTCGTTATTTTAGGACAAGATCCATACCATGAACCTCATCAAGCTCATGGATTAAGTTTTTCAGTTCAACCAGGTGTTCCTGTTCCACCATCATTAAAAAATATTTATAAAGAATTATATAATGATTTAGGAATCAAACCAGTTAACCATGGATACTTAAAAAAATGGGCACAACAGGGAGTATTATTACTTAATTCGGTCTTAACTGTACGCAATGGACAAGCATTTTCTCATAGGGGAAAAGGATGGGAAAGATTAACAGATGTTGCCATTCAAAAATTATCAGAACGACCTAAACCGGTAGTTTTTATTTTATGGGGAAAAGCGGCTCAGGCTAAAGAAAAGTATATTGATACAACAAAAAATGTTGTGATAAAATCAGCACATCCAAGTCCATTATCAGCAAACCGAGGTTTCTTTGGATCTAAACCTTTTTCTAAAGCAAATGCAGCTTTAGAGGCAATGGGGGAAAAGCCAATTGATTGGCAGTTGCCAGAACATGTGGCATTGGATGAGAAGGAGGATAAATCATGAATTTGATGGATAACTTAAAGGGAAAAATTAAAAACAAGGGCATTCGCATTGTTTTTCCTGAAGGAAGCGATGAAAGAATTGTAAAGGCGGCAGTTAGATTAGCAAAGGATAATTTAGCTGATCCTATTATTTTAGGAACTAATGAAGAAGTAAAGAATATCTTAGAACAAAATGGGTTAGATTTACCTGATAATATCGAAATTATAGACCCTAAAACATATCCAAATGAAGATTTTGATGAAATGTTAATGAGTTTTTTAGAACGACGTGCAGGTAAAAATACTGAAGGAGAAGCACGTGAATGGTTACGAAATGTAAATAATTATTTTGGAACTATGCTAGTTTATATGAAAAAAGCAGATTGTATGGTTTCAGGTGCAATTAGTCCTACTGGTGATACAGTACGCCCAGCTTTGCAAATAATTAAAACCAAACCTGGTGTATCTCGTACGAGTGGTTCATTCATTATGACACGAAATGATGGAAAAGAGACATATGTTTTTGCTGATTGTGCGATCAATATTAATCCAAATGCACAAGAATTAGCTGAAATTGCAGTAGAAAGTATTAAAACAGCAAGACTATTTGATATTGATCCTAAAGTTGCAATGTTGAGCTTTTCAACAAAAGGCTCAGGTCAATCTGAAGAAGTAACAAAGGTAATGGAAGCTACAAAAATTGCGCAAGAGATGGCACCAAATGAAATGATTGATGGAGAATTGCAATTTGATGCCGCTTTGGTACCAAGCGTAGGGAAGAGTAAAGCTCCAGGATCAAAAGTTGCTGGAAATGCAAATGTATTTATATTCCCTGATTTACAATCTGGAAATATTGGATATAAAATAGCTCAACGTTTAGGTAATTTCACTGCTATTGGACCAATTTTGCAAGGCTTAAATCAACCTGTATCTGATTTATCACGCGGAGCTTCTGAAGATGATGCATATCAGGTAGGTATTATTACAGCCGCACAAACGACAATGGAGTAATAAAAAATGGAAATAGTAGTTAATTCAGCAACTGAGATGCAAGAAATAGCAAAGAAAATTGCTAGTAAACTAGAAGCTAGTGATGTTATATTGCTTGATGGTGATTTAGGTGCTGGTAAAACAACTTTTACTAAAGGATTAGCAGAAGGACTTGGGATTAAGCGAAATATTAAAAGTCCAACTTTTACTATAATTCGTGAATATCAACAGGGACGACTACCACTTTACCATATGGATGTTTATCGGTTAGAAGAAACTGGTGGCGAAGGTATGGGATTAGAAGAGTATTTTAATGGAAATGGTGTTTCTGTAGTAGAATGGTCTCAATTTATTTCTGAAGAACTTCCTTTAGATAATCTTCTTATACATATTAAAAAAGATGAAAAAGATATGAATGTGCGTTATTTAGATTTTGAAGCACATGGTGAGAGATATAATACTTTATTGAAAGAAATTAAAACTTTAATTTAATAAAGAAAAATAAAGAGGTTGAGAGTAACTCAACCTCTTTATTTAAACTTCTCTAACATAAGGCTTAATTGCTTGTGCACCAAAATTTTCTACTTGGTTAAGGAGAATGTTTGCACAAGCTTCACAATCATCTAATGCATTATGATGATGATCTAATCGAATGTTTAATTTATCACAAATAGTATTTAACTTATAATTTGTTAATCCTTTATAAAATGCACGACTAGTAGCTAAAGTATCAATTGATAGAAATTCAGGATTTGGAATTTGATAATGTGCTAAAGTTTTTTGTAAAACACTATTATCAAAACGAGCATTATGGGCAACAATAATTTTATTAGGTTCAAAAAAATCTTTAATATGTGGCCATAATTCATTAAACTTGGGCGCGTTTTTTACTCTTTCTGGTGTAATGCCATGTATTTGGATATTACGGTATGAAAATGCCATATCGGGATTGATTAATGAATAAAACTCATCTACAATTTTATTTTCTTTTACTACGGTTAGTGCTAAGGAACAGGCACTATCTCTTTTGCCACTAGCAGTTTCAAAATCAATGGTTACAAAATTCATAACTAATCTCCTTACTAAAAACTTGCTTGCAACCATTGTATCATTTTGATGCAGAATTATCAGCATAAACATGGTAAAATATAAATGGACGTATAAAATTAAGGAATGTTGAAAATGAATTTTGAAAGATTACAAGTAAAAAAAGAACTTCAAGGAATTGAACTTTATTTTGATAAATCATTATCTAGTTATACTAATACATGTACTGGAGGACCAGCTGATATATTAGCTTTACCTAAGTCAATTAAAGAGGTCCGTAAAGTAATAGAATGGACTAATCAAAAAAATGTTCCAATGACAGTATTAGGAAATGCTAGCAATTTAATTGTAAAAAATGGTGGTATTCGTGGATTAGTTATGATTTTAACTAATTTAGATGAGATTAAGGTTATTAAAAATCAAATTATTGCACAATCTGGTGCACTTTTAATTGATGTTGCACAAATTGCTGGAGAACAAAGTTTATCTGGAATGGAACCACTTTCTGGAATTCCTGGAAGCGTTGGTGGAGCAGTATTTATGAATGCTGGTGCATATGGCGGTGAAATTTCTCAAGTTGTCAAAACAGTTGAAGTCATTACTCGTAAAGGTGAATTAAAGACATATCGTGGAAATGAATTGCGATTTGGATATCGTCATAGCAGATTACAAGATGAAGATGAGATTGTATTACAAGCAACATTCTCATTAAGTTATGGTAATCAAGAAGAAATTATGAATGATATGCGTGAGTATAGTTTCCTTCGTGCTTCAAAACAACCACTTGAATATCCATCATGTGGAAGTGTATTTAAGAGACCAGAAGGACATTATACTGGAAAATTAATTCATGATGCAGGACTACAAGGATTTCAAATTGGTGGAGCTCAAGTATCTAAAAAGCATGCAGGATTTATTGTAAATGTTGATCATGCAACAGCAACAGATTATATGAATGTAATTCATCATATTCAAAAAACAATTAAAGAACAATTTGATGTAGATTTAGAAACAGAAGTTCGAATAATTGGTGAAGATTAATAAATAGGAGGTCAATTGACCTCCTATTTATTTTATTTAAATATAATACTATTATTTTTAAAGATTATGGTTTTTTTCCTCATAATTAATTGCAGAACGGTAAACGTTCATTGCAAGCCATATTGAAAGTTGTAAGATAGTAATCATTACAACAAAAGTAAGCATACGAGCATTCCACATTTGGATTAATTCATTTATAACTCCATTGGGATCGATAAATAAATAAACCGTATGTAGACGTAAGAAACGTCCAACATAAACGCCAACTGATGAAGTAATTGTTAAAATAACTGTAACTAAGACTTTAAAAAAGGGTTTAGTTAAATGTAAACGATTGGCAAATACATCAGAGACATGTGATAAGCTCCAAATTCCAAATAAACTGCTTATCAAAGCGCTAAAAACTAAGTTTCCAAAATGCCACCAATTTTTTAGACTAAAAACCATTAATCCAGTTGCCGAATCGTACGGATTAATTTTGGCTAAATGAAATAGATCAGTAAGGACATATGGAGCATTTGGATAAAATAGCATCCATAAGATAAACATAATGATAAATCCCCATTTTGTTTGATGAACATTTATATGCATAGCTATTTCAATTGGAATATATGCTAGGAAAGTATTTAATAATAAAAAGCCAAATACAGCATGATTAGAAGCAATAGTACAGGCGATATAAAGCATGTAAATTAAAAATAATAGTCGCACAATCCAACGTGTCTTCTTTTCCATTTAAATCACCTAGTTATATTCACTTTATTATATTATTCTTATTGTAACAATTTTATCCTATGATTGCGAAGAATTGTAAAATATTTATCAAGAGTTAATGAATAAGAAAAAATATTAAAAAATAATACTTGAGTCATTTTTCATGATAAAATATCTATATATGTTGAATTTAGGAGGATTTCATGGAGTTTTTAAGTAATATTTTTACTTGGCAACATTTTATCAATTTATTAGATATTTGTGTTGTTTGGTTTGCAATTTATAAGTTAATGATGCTTCTACGTGGCACTAAAGCAGTTCAACTTTTTAAAGGTGTCATTGTAATTATAATTATTAAGTTAATAAGTTGGTACCTTGGATTAAGAACTGTATCGTGGATTACAGATCAAATAATTAACTGGGGAATTATTGCATGTATTGTTATTTTTCAACCGGAGATTAGACGTGGTTTGGAACATCTTGGGCGTGGTTCGCTGTTCTTTAATAATAATAAAAAGCAAAATGAAACACAGGAAAAGATGATTTTGGCTTTAGATAAGGCAATTCAATATATGTCGAAACGTAGAATAGGTGCACTAATTACGTTAGAAATGAATACAGGATTAGAAGATTATATTGAAACCGGAATTCCATTGGATGCAGATGTGAGTGGGGAATTATTAATTAACATTTTTATTCCTAATACCCCATTGCATGATGGTGCAGTGATTATTAAAGATAATCGAATTGCTGTTGCTGCAGCATATTTACCATTATCTGAAAGTAATTTAATTCCTAAAGAACTAGGAACTAGACATAGAGCAGCAGTAGGGATTAGTGAAGTAACAGATGCATTAACAATTGTTGTTTCAGAAGAAACTGGATCAGTTACGATAACTAAAAATAATGAATTAATTCGTAATCTAACTCGACAAGATTATCTAAAACTATTGAGAAATGAATTAATTCCGACTGAAGAAAGTGCAAAGAAAAATGCTTTTGTACGTTTTTTAGAAAGAGTAAAACAAAAACGACAAAAAAAGAATAGTCATGCACGAAAAGGAGGAAGGAAACATTGAAAGTAAATAATGTTTTTAATACTAAATTTGTATATGCAATTACCTCCTTACTTATTGCCGTTTGTTTGTTTGGATATGTAACTACTGATACAGGAATTAACACAAATAATAATGACAAATCAGCATTAATGTCACAAAAATCAGTTACTATGACAGCTCCATTGAAAATTAATGTTAGTTCAAAGTATTTTGTTGAAGGATATCCTGAAAATGTAAAGGTTAAAGTGAATGGACCATCTGCTTTGGTTCAAACAGTACAAAATACTCAAAATTTTGAAGTATATGCTAATTTAAAAGGATTAAAACCAGGTAAGCATAAAGTAAAACTAAAGGTGTCTGGTATAAATCGTGAATTAACTGTAAATGTTGAACCAGAAACAATTAATGTAAAAATTAGTAAACGTGAGACAAAAACAATGCCTGTTCAAGTAAGATTTGATTCTACTTTAATTGGTGATGATTATGCTGCGGGAATTCCAAGTAGTAATTACAGTAAGGTAAAAGTTACAGGAGCAAAAAGTACTGTAAAAAAGGTATCTAATGTTGTTGCAGATGTTTCTCTTCCAGAAGGTGTTGAGCATTCTGTATCTCAAAATGTTACTTTACAAGCATTAGATTCAAACGGAAAACCTCTTAATGTCGTGATTGAACCTTCTACAGTTAAAGCAACAGTACCAATTTATACGGCTACAACTTCAAAGAAGGTTAGTGTTCATTTAATAGAAAGTGGAAGTGAGGTAAATGGTAAAAGTTATAGTTTATCAACAGATACAAAGACAGTAACTGTTACAGGAACAAAGCAAGCATTAAGTAGATTGAAAACACTTAATGTAGCAGTCCCAATAGATGACGTTACCTCAACAACAACTAAAACCGTTCCAATTGATGTAAACCAAAATGGAGTAATTTCCGTAAATCCAAGTACTATTACAGTACAAATTTTAGTTGATAATAGTACTAATTCAGATTCAACAAGTAAAGACCAAGATGAATCTAGTTCAATTCAGAATACTTCAACAACTGAAAAGCAAAATAATGAGAATTCAAATTCTCAAAGTGCTTCATCACAATCTTTGATACAAAGTTCAAGCAAATAAAAAGATGTGTATTTAATACACATCTTTTTATTTTAATTGGGCAATTTGTTTTATTTATTTTAAATTTTTACTTTAACAATTGATTTTATATAATATCGTGATAGATTTAATTACATGATTATTTGTACAATATAAGAATATATAATTTTAATTTTTAGAAAGCACTTTAAAAGGTAGTTATATATGAAAAAAATAATCTTAACTTTTTTGACGTCAGTATCTATTTTATGCGGACTAAAAAGTTTAGCGTTTGGAGATGATGTTTCTTCGATGACATCTAGCTCAAGCCAACAATCGCAAACTGTGGAAATAAGTAGTGAAGAAAATGTTGATGATTACTTTTTAAATCATGGGCATCATACTCACCCAGAAGTTCAAACTGAAACATATACTGAAACAATTAATTACTATTTAGTTGGAACAAATAAAAAAATTGCTCCATCAACTGTTAAAGAAATCACTTTTAAAAGAGAAGGATATCGACAAGTTCCTTCTCAAGAAATAGTTTGGTTAGAATGGGATCATGATTCAGAAAGTTTTGAATCAATTGTTTCGCCAACTATTAAAGGTTATACTACTAATACTTATTGCACTCCTCAAATTACAATTGTTCCAGGACAAGGTAGTCAACGTAATTATGAATATAATATTTATTATACGCCTGAAAGTAACGGTGAAATTAATGGTTCTTCAGGGTCAATCCAAAGTTCTAGTTCATCAAAAATGTCTAGTTCAAGTTTAATAAAAAATAATGATAATAAATTAACGGCTAAAAAAAATGTGCAAAAAGAAAAAAAGATTTCATCATATTCTGAAAAGAATCAGTTATCGGGTGAAATGAGTAGTAGAAAATTTCAAACTAATAAGGCAAAAAATAAGAGAATTCAATCTGTTCAAAATAGTTCTGAAAAGCAGAAATCAAATATTAAACAATCTGCAAAAAATAATTCTAATAACTCTAATTTTGTGAATTCTAAAAGTAAAAATAATATTAAAATTCAAAATAGATCTGTTAATACAAATAGTAAATCACAACAATCAAGTAGTTCAATTGCTTCCAATAATAAACATGTGATGAAAAATAGCTTAAAAAATTTACGTCAAAAAAATAGTAAAATAGAAAATAAATTTAATTTAATTACAGACATAGAAAAGAAACCAATTTTAATGATTAGTGGGCTAGTTGCTACTATAGCAATTGTTTTCGAATTATTTGATCAACGTAAAAGTAAATAATTCATATAGACATAAAAGTTTATGTTAAAATTAATTAATGTGAGTTTCATTTATTTAAGAATTTAAAAAAAATCTTTATAAATATTCGAAAATGTTATAATTAAACTAGTTAAATTATGAAATGAGGATATAAAATGAAATATTTTGGTACGGACGGTGTTAGAGGTATTGCAAATGCCTCTCTAAGTCCAGAATTAGCTTTCAAATTAGGACGTTGTGGAGGATATGTACTAACACAACATGCTACAAATAAGGAACGTGCTCCACGTGTTTTAGTTGCTCGTGATACACGGATTTCAGGACAAATGTTGGAAAGTGCATTAATAGCAGGACTATTATCTGTTGGTATTGAAGTTTTTGATTTAGGAGTAGTTACTACACCTGGAGTTGCTTATTTGGTTCGTTTACAAGATGCAGATGCAGGTGTTATGATTTCGGCCTCACATAATCCTGTACAAGATAATGGAATTAAATTCTTCGGTGGAGATGGATATAAATTATCTGATGAAAAGGAAGAAGAAATTGAAGAATTACTAGAAAAAGAAAAAGATACGCTTCCACGTCCTTCTGCAGAAGGCTTAGGAACAATGAGTGATTTTAAAGAGGGAACTCTAAAATATACTCAATTTTTAGAACAAACTATTCCAGATGATTTATCAGGCATGCATATCTGCGTTGATGGTGCTAATGGTGCAACTAGTGCATTAGTTTCAAGATTATTCGCTGATTTAGGTGCAGATTTTGAGACAATGGCAACAAATCCAGATGGACTAAATATTAATAAAAATGTAGGATCAACGCATCCTGAAGCATTAGCTAAATTCGTAGTAGAACAAGGCGCACAAGTTGGTGTTGCATTTGATGGTGACGGGGATCGTTGTATTGCAGTTGATGAACAAGGAAATATCGTCGATGGTGATAAGATAATGTATATTTGTGGTAAATATATGAATGAACGTGGACGATTAAAGAAAGATACAATTGTTACAACTGTCATGAGTAATCTTGGAATGTATAAAGCAATGGAAAAGGCTGGCTTGAAGTCTGTTAAGACAAAGGTCGGTGACCGTTATGTTGTAGAAGCAATGCGTAAAGATGGTTATAACCTTGGTGGTGAACAATCTGGTCACGTTGTATTTTTAGATTTTAATACTACTGGCGATGGTATGTTAACTGCATTGCAATTATTAAATGTAATGAAACAAACTGGTAAAAAATTATCAGAATTAGCTGCTGAGGTGAAAACATATCCACAAGAATTAGTTAATGTGCGAGTAACAGATAAGAAAGCAGCATTAAATAATGAAGCAGTGAAAAAGGTTATTGCTGATGTAGAAGCTAAAATGGATGGTGAAGGTCGAGTTTTAGTTCGACCAAGTGGTACAGAGGATTTATTGCGGATAATGTGTGAAGCAGCTACTCCAGAATTAGTACATGATTATGTAATGGAAATTGCTGATGTAGTAAAACAACAAATGGGTGTTTAATAAAAAAGTGGTTATGACTTTATATCATAACCACTTTTTTATTTCAATTGGTATAGGACTATACCAATTGAAATAAAAATTTGACATTAATATAAAAAGTGTATATATTAATAATTGCAATGGATAATTGATGATTTATTAATCTATACCAATTATCGTATTTTATAATTGATAAATCTAAAATCAGAAAGAAGTTTCTAATTATGTGTGGAATTGTCGGAGAAGTTGGAAATGATAATGCAGTTGAATTATTAATTCATGGATTAAAAAAATTAGAATATCGTGGATATGATTCAGCAGGAATTTATGTAAATGATGAAAAAGGCAATGATTACCTAATTAAAACTAAGGGAAGAATTGCGGAATTAGAAAAGAAAATTACAGATGATGTACATGGAAAGATTGGAATTGCACATACTAGATGGGCAACTCATGGAATTCCAAGTGCTGCAAATGCACACCCACATGTATCAGAAGATGGACGTTTTTACATGGTACATAATGGTGTAATTACAAACTTCAAAGAATTAAAAAATGAATATTTAAGTGATGTACATTTTGAAAGTGAAACAGATTCTGAAGTTGTAGTTCAATTAGTAGGCAAGTTTGCAAGTGAAGGATTATCTGCTTTAGAAGCATTTAAAAAAGCAATTAGTTTATTAGGAGAAGGGGCATCATATGCACTCTTAATGATTGATCGTGAAAATCCAGAGACATTGTATGTTGCTAAAAAGAAATCACCATTATTAATCGGGGTATGTGATGGATTTAATGTTGTTTGTTCAGATGCAATGGCAATGTTGAATGTAACTCATGATTTTATTGAATTACACGATGGTGAAATTGTAGAGTTAACAGAAAATCAAATTAAAATCCAAGATAAAGATGGTAATCCAGTAGAACGTAAGCCGTTTCATGTTAGTCAAGATGCCAGTGCTTCAGAAAAAGGCGCATATGAACATTTTATGTTAAAAGAAATTGACGAACAACCTGCAGTAATGCGTAAATTAGTTCAAGAATATGTAAATGAAAATGGAAAAGTTGAAATTGATGAAAAATTAATTAAGACAATTGAAGAATCTGATCGTATTTATGTTGTTGCAGCTGGTACAAGTTATCATGCAGGTTTAGTTGGACATGAATTAATTGAAAAATTTGCAGGAATACCAACTGAAGTACACGTTGCTTCTGAATTTGCTTATAATCGACCACTATTATCGAAGAAACCATTCTTTATTTTCTTAACACAAAGTGGAGAAACTGCTGATAGTCGTCAAGTATTAAATCAGGTAAATGAATTAGGTTATCCAAGTTTAACAATTACAAATGTTCCAAATTCAACATTGTCACGTGAAGCAACATTTACTTTATTATTATATGCGGGTCCTGAAATTGCTGTTGCATCAACTAAGGCATATACAGCTCAAATTGCGGTTGAAGCATTATTAGCAAAAGCAATCGGTGACGATTTAGGTTTTGAAGATTCAAAAGCATTTGATATTCGTCAAGAGTTATCTACTGTAGCAAATGGAATGCAAACATTAGTTGATGAAAAAGAAAAAATTGAAGCTTTGGCACAAAAATATCTTGCTAAAGCACATAATGCATTTTATATTGGACGTGCAATTGATTATGATACAGCAATTGAAGCTGCTTTGAAATTAAAAGAAGTATCATATATACAAACTGAAGGATTTGCAGCTGGTGAATTAAAACACGGTACGATTGCTTTGATTGAAGAAGGAACACCAGTTATCTCAATTATAACTGATCAAACAATTGCTGCTCATACACGTAGCAATGAAGAAGAAGTTGTTGCAAGAGGTGCTAATTTAATTTCAATTGTATCTGAAAAATTAGCTACAAAGAAAGATCAAATTGTTTTACCAACGGTAGATCCGTTATTGACATCTTTAGTTGCAATAATACCTGCTCAATTACTTGCATATTATGCGAGTGAGCAAAGAGGATATGATGTTGATAAGCCACGTAACTTGGCTAAAAGTGTAACAGTAGAATAATAAATAAGGATCGCATTTATGCGATCCTTATTTTTATCGATTTTTAAAATTTAAAATATAATTTATAACTCTAAAAATTAAATATATACTTCCACAAATTACAAACAAGCGTAATAAAAAATATAAAATAGGCACATACCAAATTGCAGTATGAAATAAATCAAAAATTGGAGTAAAAGTTTTATGTAAACCAGTACTTGGGATTAAACTTAAAAGAAGTTGGAATGCCATTATTATAGTCCCGATTGTAATGCTTGTTTTTAATTGGATGTGATTAACCATAAAAACTCCTCCTCTGTTTCTATTATAGTATGAATAGATAAAAAAATGAATAAAATAAATTTTAACACTTTTGTGTTGACAGCGTTTACATTTGAATATATAGTAAAGATGTAAGGTATTTAATATTTACCTTCTAATCAATTCTCTTTCTCTCTTATGCCGAGGTTATGACTTATTAGTCATAACCTCTGTTTTATTATTTTGACATCTAACTTAAAGCTCGTTAAAATTGATATGATTTAATTATTGTGAGGGATAAATAATGAAAAGTCATGAAGTGCTAACACTTATTGAAGAAATTACTAGAAATGATGGTTCGCGTTATTTTGAAATATCTAATATAGTTCAAAATGGTCGTGCAGAATTAGCTGCTAATCGCGGATTTATTAAACAAGTACGAATTATACAACTAAATATTCCAAGATCTAAAAATGTAATAAAATATGAAAAATATATAAATCAAAATTTTGAAATGCCAAGTGAAGATTTTGATCATTTTGAAGAGTGGAAACGAACTGATGAAATGGAAAAAGTTGTAGAAAATATTTTACATGAAAATCATGTTGCTTAATTAATGATTTTTTAGAAATTCTAAAATGTACATTACATTCTTACTATAAAATGTGGTAAAATAAAGCCGTACTCAATAATGAGTAATATATGTAAACATTTTTAGGAGGCTGTTTTATGTCAGTATTCGTAAACGGTAACGCAATCTACAACGATGCTCGTAAGGGTCATTATGCTGTTGGTGCGTTCAACACAAATAACTTGGAATGGACACGTGCAATTCTTCAAGCTGCTGAAGAAACAAATACACCCGTTTTAATCCAAGTATCAATGGGTGCAGCTACATACATGGGTGACTACAAGTTAGTTAAGAACTTAGTAGAAAATGAAATGCGTGTTATGAACATTACTGTTCCTGTAATTATGCACTTAGACCACGGTAACTATGAAGCTGCTAAGGAATGCATTAAGTTAGGTTACTCATCAGTTATGTTTGATGGTCACGACTTACCATTCGAAGAAAACTTAGAAAAGACAAAAGAAATTGTTAAGTTAGCTCACGAAAAAGGTATCTCAGTTGAAGCAGAAGTTGGTTCAATCGGTGGTACAGAAGATGGTATTACAGGTGCTGGTGAATTAGCTAGTGTTGAAGAAGCTAAAACAATGGCTGCTACAGGTGTTGACTACTTAGCTTGTGGTATTGGTAACATTCATGGTAAATACCCAGAAGACTGGCAAGGACTTAACTTTGAACGCTTACAAGAAATTGCTGATGCTGTAGATACACCATTAGTATTACACGGTGGTTCAGGTATTCCTCAAGAACAAATTGAAAAAGCAATTAGCATGGGTATTTCAAAAGTTAACATCAACACAGAAAACCAAATTGCATTTGCTGAAGCTACACGTAAGTACATTGAAGCAGGTAAAGACCAAGAAGGTAAAGGTTATGACCCTCGTAAATTACTTGCACCAGGTACACAAGCAATTGTTGATACAGTTAAAGAAATTATTGGTTGGCTTGGTACACCATCAATCGACTAATATTGATATTTTTGTATCTAAAAAAGAGATTGGATATTCCAATCTCTTTTTTATTATTAAAAAATACTAATTTTGATCATATTCTTTAATAAGTTTTTCGCTAATTAATTTTGAAATTACAGTTTGAATAATTAAGTTTAAAATAAAATCGTCTTTTGAAGAAATATGATTATTTAAATTTAAATTGAATTGTTTTTGGTTAATTTGAGTAATCGATTGATTAAAAAAGTTGCTAAATTTATTATAGTTTTCTTCGGGTGATTCCTTTAAAGTATTGTTTAACCAAAGTCGTATATCATCTAAAGAATATACTTGTTTTAATAATGTAATTAATATAATTGAAACAAGATGTTTTTGTGAATATTTTTTTCTATTGGGCTTTGGCATTAGATTTTTTTTAACGTAGCTATTTACCATTGATGGGGTAATTTGACCATTAACAATAAATTCTAAGTAACGATTAGCTAAACTTACTAATTGGTCCATATAGAGTTCAATATCTGGTAAATCTTGCCATAAAGGAAGTTTAGGGACAGAATTAACCCATTCTTCTAATTCCATTTTAAAAATTCCTTTCTTTTAATTTTATTATAATTATACCATAAATAAGTAAATTCTAGATAATTGTATTCGTTTATCAAAATCAATAACCGTTTTATCTAGACTTTATATCTAGATAAAGTGTATAATGTAATCATAAGATGTGAAAAGGGTGATGAAATTGAGTAAAAAAGAACGTCTTATGAACGAGATATTAAGTGCATTAACACATGCAGTTGGGATTGGTTTAAGTATTTGGGGACTAATTTTATTGATTTTGAAGGGAATTCATACAAATTCAAATATTGAGTTAATCTCAATGATTATTTATGGTGTATCACTTGTAATGCTATATTTATTCTCTACACTTTTTCATACTTTTTATTTTACAAAATGTAAAAGATTGTTTCAGTGTTTAGATCACTGTGGAATAAATTTATTAATCGCGGGAACATATACTCCATATTGTTTATTAGCAATTAAAGGTAAATTAGGAATATTAATTTTAATTTCAATTTGGACTTTAGCTTTTGGTGGAATAATATATCATCTATTTGCTAAAAATCGAAAACAAGTTATTGAAACAGTATTATATTTAATTATGGGATGGTTTTGTATTCTTGGTGGAAGACCATTAATTTCAAATTTAGGTTCCACAGGGAGTGCATTATTAATTTCAGGGGGAATTATTTTTACATTAGGTGCACTGATCTATAGTATAAAGAATTTAAAATTTACACATGTTATTTGGCATATTTTAGTAATGGGAGGAACAATTTGTATGTTTTTATCAATTTATATTTTTATCTAAAACAATATTAAGCAATTAATATGTGTAAACGCTTGCCGTCATTTATCGAAAATGCTACTCTATAACTAGAGTCAGGTTTTGAAAGAAGTGGGGAATGATGGTAACTAAAAGATTTAATAAACAGCAAGAAGCAGCAGTTAAGTCATTTGAAAGTAATTTCAATATTATGCATGCTTTAGCTGATAAAAATCGGCAAAGAATTATTGTATTATTAGCACATCATCTAGATGATGGTTTGACGGTTACAGCAATTACTGAAAATATGGCAATTACTCAACCAGCTGTATCACATCATTTAAAAATTTTGCGTGATGCTGGAATTGTGTCTTTTCGGAAAAGAGGATTGCAAAGCATGTATTATCTGACTCTAAAAGAGCCGCTTAAAGATCTTGAAAAGTCATTAAAAGATTTGCGAACAAAATTTGAATGTTAATGAATATAATTATTTTTGTGGTAAACTACATTTATTGTGGTTTACCATTTTTTATTTAAAAATGAAGGGAGATGAAATGGAAGATGAAATATTATGCAGTTAAACGCGGAAGAATTCCTGGAATATATGAAAATTGGCAAGAATGTCAAAAGCAAATTACTAAATTTCCTGATGCAGAATTTAAGAGTTTTTCTAATATTAATGAAGCAAAGGAATATTTAGAAAAAAAAGCATCACAAGATATTTGGAAAGAGCCTGATATATTATTGTTTTCAGATGGTGGTTCAAGAAACCATGGAAATTATAAAGGCGGTCATGTTAAAGAAGATGATAAAGCTGCATGGGCATTTTTGATCCATAGGGGCACACATAATGTTCGGGGAACAGGTGGAGAGTTTGGAGCTACTAATAATAGAATGGAATTAATGGCATTAAGAAATTCATTGATGATAATAGGAAGAAGAAAATGGAACAATGAAAAAATTAATGCGATACTAGATTCGAAATATGTTTTAGATGCAATAAGAAATGGTTGGCTAGAGTCATGGTATAAGAATGGTTGGAAAAAATCAAATGGAAAAGAAGTTATTAATGTAGATTTATGGAAAGATATTTATAATTTATTAAAGTATTTTCCTAATTTAAAATTTCAGTGGACAAAAGGTCATGCTGATAATAAAGGAAATAACATTGTTGATAAATTATTAAATGAGACAATGGATAAAATGTGATTTCTATAAACAGCATTTTTATGAATTTTGTTGATTGAAAATCATTTTGTAACAGTTATAATAAATATGAATTAAAGAGTAAGGGTTGTAGCTATCATATGAAAAAGAAATATATTTTTATTACAGTGATTAGTGTTATTTTAATTGGTGGAACTATTACTTACCAAGCAAAACATTTTAATAAAGGGATTTCAATCGATGGAGTTGATGTTGGTGGGCTTACAGCAGAACAAGCTGCTAAAAAATTACAACAAGCTAAATTTACTAATAATGTTTATTTAGATGGGAAACTTTTTGTTCAAGGAAAAGCATCCTCAAGTAATTATAATAAAAGTGATAATGAAAAAAATAAAGCAAGCCTTGAAGGATCAATTTACAGTTTTTCCAATGCATAAAGATAAAAATTTTAGTATTTTAAAACAAAACAATCAATATCGAACATCTGAGTTAAAAAATGCAGTTGAACAGAAACTTAATAATGAAAATCAATCACGAAAGCCTTCACAAGATGCATATGCAGAGTTAAGTGATGGGCAAGTTAAAGTAATTAATGCTCAACAGGGTGATCGTTATAACGTGAAACAAATGATGAAACAATATAATAAGCAACTTAACAACGATAGTATTAAGTTAAAAGCTGTTATTGATAAACCATTAAGTGAAACGAGTCAAAAAGTACAAAACGAAAAAAGCAAATTAGAAAAATTGGCAAATGCCACTGTTGATTACAAAGTGGAAAACCAAATATATCAATTGAAAGCATCAGATATGATTAATTCTGCAAAATATAAAAATGGAAAATATGAAATTGATTCGCAAAACTTAAAAAATAAAATTGATCAGATAAATAATGAAAAGGCCACTTTAAATAAAAAATTTAAATTCAAAACCACTTCAGGAAAAGAAATTGAAGTTCAAGGTAAAACATATGGATGGGCTTTATCAACTAATTTAGCTGAAAAAAGCATTATTAATGCATTTAAAAACGGAACAAAAGAATTGAATGCAGAAAATGATATTTATGGTGTTGGTTATAACGAAAATGGGACAGGATATGGTGTAACTTCAAATGACGGAATTGGAGATACATATGCTGAACTTTCTCTTTCAGATCAACATGCATGGTTTTATAAAGATGGTAAGTTAGTTGCAGATGTAGATGTTGTTACTGGAGATGTAAAAACAAAAGCAGAGACACCAAAGGGCGTATATTATATTATGTATAAAGAATCACCATCAACATTGAAGGGAACACATCCTGATGGATCAAAATATGAATGTAAAGTAACTTATTGGGCACAATTTACAAATGATGGATGTGGTTTCCACGATGCAAGTTGGCGAACAAACTGGGCTAAAGATGCCTATTTAACTGAAGGTTCTAACGGATGTGCTAATATTAAACCTGCAGAAATGAAAAAGGTTTATGATGCACTATCTGTAAATGAACCAGTTATTGTGTATTAATTATTTAAATAAGCAGTTGATTTTGAATTTCAAATTTGTTGTGTTAAGATATTAATGTAACGAATTTGGGGATGTTTAGGATTCGACAGGTATAGGTTGAGCCTAAACTGCGTTTAGTAGGTTGCGTCTACTTTAAAACGCTCAGTTAAATATAACTGCAAAAAATAACAATAACTCATACGCTTTAGCTGCCTAAACGCAGTGAGCGTATAATCTTGATTAATATCGTCCATGTATTAGTTAAGGTTTTATATGTAGTGGACTACGTTGCTAATTGCAACCTGAGATTAGCAAAAGAGACTTTCGGGTTAGCTAATAACAACTGCCATGTTGCACGGCGAGGTTATTAGTGAATTTTAAATAGTGCAACTATGAACGTAGATGTTTAGGTGGCAATATGCTTGGACGCGGGTTCAATTCCCGCCATCTCCATATAGGGCTGAAGGTATGAGGATAGTGATTACTATTTTCCTTCAGCTTTTTTTATTAGATTGTAGGTGAATATATTGAAAATATTAATGGTAGAAGATAACAAATCTGTTTGTGAAATGATGTCAATGTTCTTTGAAAAAGAAGGTTGGGACGCTATATATGCATATGATGGAAAAGATGCATTAGTTAAATTTAATGAAGATCCTAAAAGTTGGGATATGATTACGTTGGATTTAAATTTACCCGAAATGGATGGAATGCAGGTAAATGCTGAAATTAGAAAAGTATCAAAAACAGTTCCAATTATCATTTTAACAGCAAGAGATTCAGAAAGTGATCAAGTTTTAGGTTTGGAAATGGGAGCAGATGATTATGTAGTAAAACCATTTTCACCAATTACATTGATTGCAAGAATGAAGGCTTTATATAGAAGAGCTAATTTAGTTAATAATGAAGAAAACGAAGAAGAAAAAAATGAAAAATATGATATTGTAACTGATCATTTGAAACTAAGTACAAAAACGCGTGAAGTTTATTTGGATGATAAACCATTAAATAATTTAACACCAAAGGAATTTGATTTACTTAAAACTTTAGCTCAAAAACCTCGACAAGTTTTTTCTCGTGAACAACTATTGCAATTAGTTTGGGATTATGAATATTATGGCGATGAAAGAACCGTTGATGCTCATATTAAAAAAATTAGACAAAAAATTGAAAAGGTCGGACCTCAAGTTATTCAAACAGTTTGGGGTGTCGGTTATAAATTTGATGATTCAGAGGTAGATTAATGAAGTTCAAATTTAAGCTTTTGTATCAACAAATGCTCATGTTTTTTGTTATGATTCTATGTTTTTTGACAATTGTAGGGGTTTCATTATTTCATTTAACCAAGGAAAGTGTATATCAAGATTCGTGGAATCGAATGGAAGGATATGCTCAGAGTATTCGAAAAAATGCTTTAAAATTAACTACAAATGAAAATGGGCAAACAGAAATTACTTTAGATGCACAGGAGCTTCAAAATAGCGAATTAGTGTTAGAAAATAGTGATGTCCATTTTACTATTTATACTTCAAGAAATCAGATTTTGTATCCTCAATATGGATTCAAATCTAAAATTTCTAAAAGTGATTGGGAGAAATTAGAAAATGGTGAAATTTTAAAGCGACGTGATGATTTAGGTGGAATGGGGCATGTTGGGAAAAAATCTCCACATCTCGATCCCGACCATATGCTTACAAAGCATCGAATGACAGATATATTTATGCCATGTTTTGATGTCAATGGACAATTAGTAGCCGTTATTTCAGTTGCTTCTGCTGTTTCTAATGTACATAATGATTTTGAAAAAATGAAACAGAATTTATTAGTTGCATTATTAATTTGTGCAATTATTGGGGCATTTATCAGTTATATTATTGCTCATTACATTACAAAGAGAATTAAAAAAATGCAACTTGCTACAAGACAAGTTGCAGATGGTAATTTCAATGTACAAATAGAACATGGTGATCATGATGAATTAGATGAACTTGCGAAAGATTTTAATCAAATGGCAAAATCTTTAAAGTCATCTAATGAAGAGATTAAAAGACAAGAGCAACGGCGGAAGGAATTTTTTGCAAATGCAGCTCATGAGATGAGGACTCCATTAACTACAATAAATGGAATATTGGAAGGATTAAAGTATGATGCTATTCCTGAAAGTAAGAAAAAAGAAAGTATTGATTTAATGCATAATGAAACTAAGCGATTGATTCGTTTAGTAAATGAAAATTTAGACTATGAACGAATTCGTTCGGGACAATTGAAGTTAAATCGGACATCATTTAATGCTGTGGAATCAATACAGAAAATTGTAAAACAGTTAACGCCTAAAGCTAAAAATGAAAATGATAAATTTGTTATTAATGCAGAACCAAGAGTCATGGTTTATGCTGATTATGATCGATTTGTACAAATTTTTTATAATATTATTCAAAATGCAATTCAATTTACAAATGATGGTAAGATTACGATAGACATAAAGAATTGTAAAAATGAAAAGGGAACTTTAATTTCTGTATCAGATACAGGGATTGGAATGAGTCAAGATCAGTTAGATAATATTTGGGAAAGATATTATAAAGCAGATCAGTCGAGAGTGCAAACTAAGGGTGAGTCTGGATTAGGACTTGCAATAGTTCACCAATTAATTCAACAACATCATGGGAAAATTGAAGTAACAAGTAAAGAAGGAAAAGGAACAACGTTTAAGTTATTTTTCCCTTCGTAAAATAAAAATGCGATTGCTTAGTAGCAATCGCATTTTTTTAATTTGAAGAACTTGAGGAACTTAAAGAACTTTCGCTCTCTTGTTCAGAATCTAATTTAGACATTATACTTTCTTGATTCAATTGTTTTAAATACTTCTTTGCTGACGAATTTGCACTTGATACATTACTTTCATTTTTATCTGTAGTTTGTAATTCAGGTGCATCGCTATTATATTTATCAATTGTTGTCTTATCATGATTTAATGACCAAAGACTATCAGAATGTGTACCTAATTTATTTTCTTGTTCAAGTAATTTAGCATAACCATTATGATAATCATAGTTTGATGGATCTACAGGTTTAAAACCTTCTGGAACATAGTAACGAAGTAAATTTTTATTATTCAATGAATCTGACAATGAAAGTTGTTCTGTAACATGTTTTCGAGCCTTATTGATTTCTTCTTTAACAGTTTTTGAAGGATGTGTAATAATCTTTCCAGTACTGTTTTCATATATAGTATTTCCAATTACTGTATATTTAGGTGTTACAAAATTATCATTGCGGAATGCAACAACTTGATTATGTTCTGGAGAGAATAAATCCGTACCAAATTGAATATATTTTTCCGAGTTAATTCCTAGTAAATGTAATAGTGTTGGTAGGAAATCAATTTCTCCACCATATTGATGTTGAACACCACCATTGTTATCGCCAGGAATATGAATCATTAATGGAACACGTTGCATTTGTGCATCATCAAAACTATCCCAGGTTGATGCAGACTTACCTAACAATGGAGCTAATTTTAGATTACGAGTATCTGAAATGCCATAGTGATCACCATATAAAATAATCAAGGAATTATCATACAAACCACTTTTTTTCAAATAATCAAAGAATTCTTGGAGCGCTTGATCCAAATAATGAGCAGTAACAAAATAATTGTTTACAGAACTATCATCTGTATTGGCAGCATCAAATGATTTATTTTTTTGATCAATTACAAATGGAAAATGGTTAGATAAAGTAATATATTTTACATAAAATGGTTGTTGCATATGTTCAAGATATTTAATTGAATCGTGGAACATTAATTTATCTTTCATTCCATATTCAGTTAAGTTATTCGAGTTTGTGTTGAAATAACTTGAATCAAAGAAATATTGGTATCCTAAATTCTTATATACATTATCTCGATTCCAAAATGAACCATTATTTCCATGAAATACGCCAGTAGTATAGCCTTCAGTTTGGTTTAAAATGGCAGGCGCACCTTCAAATGTATTATCTGATCCTAATGCAGAAAATAATGAACCTTGTGGTAAACCGAATGTTCCAGTTTCTAGCATATTTTCAGCATCAGAAGTTTTACCTTGTCCAACTTGATTAAAGAAGTTATCAAAACTATAAAACTCTTTTCCATTATATAAACTATTTAGAAAAGGAGTAACTTCTTTATCGTTTAATTTGAAATTAATCAAAAACTGTTCAAAACTTTCTAAATGAATAATAATGACGTTTTTATTTTTTGCTACCCCAAACATTTTTGAATTAGGCTGAGCATAATTCTCTTGATTAAATTTAAGAATTTTATTCAAGTCTGAACTTTCTGCACTATTACGAGCATGATTATTTTTTGCAGTTTTAATTGCATCATACACTGTAAAGGTATCTAGTCCTAAATATTTAACTAAATATTCTCTATCAAAAGTTCTAGTTAATAATTGAGGACGATCAATTTCACCTAAAACAATATTAAAAAGCAACATGAATAATGAAAAAGAAGTCATTGCAACAGCTTGTTTTTTAGGAATTGGATTTGGATCAACTTTCAGAAATTTAGTTATAAAACCAATAGCAATTAAAATTAAGTCACTAACTATAATTAAATCTTGAGGTTTAAGTAAAGCAAATGAGCTTGTGCTTAAGCCTTCTGAAACAGTTGAATATCCAAGTATTACGTTCATTGTCATAAAATCAGTGAATTCACGATAATAAATTACATTGAACATTAATAAAGCAGTGTTAGCAATATAAATTAATGTCATAAAAATATATGCAGGGACACCACGTTTTATATATAACGCTATTCCTAATAGTAAAAGCGTAGTTGCGATTGGGTTAATTAAAAGAACAAAATATTGATACAGTCCTTTAACACCCAGATGAAAATCGATGAAGTAAACTAAAATAGTTTTTAACCAGAAAAGAAAGGTTAAAAGTGTGAAATAACCCCACCGAGTGTTTAAAAACTGATGTATTTTTTTGAAATGCACGGCTTATAACCGTCCTTTCTTTTAAAAATTAAACCAAACATACAAAGTATATAATAAACTAGAAGTGCTTGTTAAGTTAAGTGTTTTTTATATTTATTAATAATTAATTTGAGTTTTTATGAAAGCCCTTGCAAAAAATAAAGAAATCGTTTACAATACATAATTGTTATGAATAAAGAGAAGAAAGAGGTATGAATATGTTTATTGCACTTATTCCTGCATTAGCATGGGGAAGTATTGGATTAATTAGTGGAAAATTAGGTGGAACAGCAAATCAACAAACTTTAGGAATGACGTGGGGAGCATTGCTTTTCGCGATTGTAATGACTTTATCAAATTGGAATCATTTTATTTCTATTAGTTCCTGGAAGTTATGGTTAGTTGGATTAATTTCAGGATTATTTTGGAGTTTAGGGCAAAATCAACAATTTCATGCGATGAAATCAGTAGGAATTTCTAAAACCGTTCCAATTTCTACTGGGGCACAGTTAGTTACAAATGCTTTAGCAGGTGTAATATTGTTTCATGAGTGGAAAACAACAAGACAGTTATCAATTGGATCAGTAGCAATTATTATATTAGTAATTGGTGCAACGTTAACAGCGTTGAGAGATAAAAAGAATAAAGAAGTAAACAGTGAACGTATTCACGAAGATTGGCGAGCAGGCTCAAGAGCTTTAATTTTATCTACATTAGGATATTTAGGATATACAGTAGTTGTTACAGCAACTGGAGTAGATACGAAAGCAATGGTTCTGCCACAAGCTTTAGGAATGGTAATTGGTGCTTCAATGTTTGCTTTAGGTAAAAAAGCATTTGAAAAAGAAACTTATAAAAATATAATCACTGGGTTAGTATGGGGAACCGGTAATTTCTTTATGTTCGAAGCAACTACGTTAGTAGGGTTAGCAGTTAGTTTTTCATTTTCACAAATGGGAATAGTTATTTCAACTTTTGGTTCAATTCTATTTTTAGGTGAAAAGAAAACTAAAAAAGAATGGGTATATGTAATTTTAGGTTCTTTAATGGTTATTGTTGGTGGATTTTTACTTGGATTATTAAAATAAAAATATTAATTTACTTAACTATGACGACTGTCATAGTTATTTTTATTGTGATTAAAAGATATATTATTATTGTTTAAGGGTTTATAAGTAAAAATAATAATTTATCTTGTTTTTTATGTGCCATTTAAGCAAATTTATTGTATAATGATAGCGTACAAAATATTGATAGCAAAAGGAGATATTACGATGGCTCATATTAAATTTGATAGCTCAAACTTAGGCAAGTTTGTTAATGATTACGAACTTGGTCAAATGCAAGCAATGGTTAATGCTGCAGACGAAGAATTACGTCAAGGCACAGGTGCTGGTAATGATTTCTTAGGTTGGATGGATTTACCAGTAGATTATGATAAGGATGAATTTGATCGCATTAAAAAAGCAGCTAAAAAAATTCAATCAGATTCAGAAGTTTTAGTTGTTTTAGGAATCGGTGGTTCATACTTAGGTGCACGTGCTGCAATTGAATTCTTAAATAATAACTTCTTTAACATTATTGGTGCAGATAAGCGCAATGCTCCACAAATTTTCTTTGCTGGTGATTCATTATCTTCATCATATTTATATAATTTATTAGATGTTATTGGCGATCGTGATTTTTCAGTTAACGTAATTTCTAAATCAGGTACAACTCTTGAACCTGCCATGGCATTCAGAATTTTCAAAGAAAAATTGGAAGAAAAGTATGGTAAGGAAGGCGCACGTGAACGTATTTATGCAACAACAGACCGTGCTCGTGGAGCTTTAAAGACATTAGCTGATGATGAAGGATATGAAGAATTTATTATTCCTGATGACATTGGTGGACGTTTCTCAGTATTAACACCTGTTGGATTATTACCAATCGCTGCTTCAGGTGTAGATATTGATCAATTGATGAAGGGTGCTGCAGATGCACGTGAAGCATACTCAGATCCTGATTTGACAAAGAATGAAGCATACCAATATGCTGCATTACGTAATATCTTATTCCGTAAAGGATACAATATTGAATTACTTGAAAATTATGAACCATCATTAATGTACTTCACAGAATGGTGGAAACAATTAATGGGTGAATCAGAAGGTAAAGATGGCAAAGGAATTTATCCATCATCAGCTAACTTTACAACTGACTTACACTCATTAGGTCAATACATCCAAGAAGGTCGTCGTGTATTAATGGAAACAGTTATCAGTGTTGATAAACCAAACCATGATATTGATGTACCAATGGATGATAAGAACTTAGATGGTTTGAACTATTTGAAGGGCAAGACAATGGATTATGCAAATAAAAAGGCATGTCAAGGTGTTGTATTAGCCCACACAGATGGTGGAGTGCCACAAATGTTGATTAACATTCCAGATCAAACAGAATATACATTAGGTTACTTAATGTACTTCTTTGAAATTGCTGTAGCTATTTCTGGATACTTAAATGGTGTAAATCCATTTAATCAACCAGGTGTTGAAGCATACAAACAAAACATGTTTGCTTTATTAGGTCGTCCTGGATATGAAGAAAAAACTAAAGAATTAGACGAACGTTTAAACAAATAGTTTTTAATATTTAAGATTGTAAAAAAAGAGACTATATCATATAGTCTCTTTTTTTATTTATGAAGTTTAAATTAGAAAAAGTAAAACAATAACTACAAAAAGTAACATTTCACTAATAAAACTAACAAAATTCATGAAAATACTTTACAATAGAAAGAAAGGAAGAAAATTCTGAAGGGAGATAAATGCATGATTGCTAAATCTGCAGCAGATTTAATCAATAAACAAAAAGAACATTTTTTAATTTCTGCTGATCAAGTTGCTAATGTTTTTGAAAAAAATCATTTAGACCATGCTTTTTTAGTGTTAACTAAAATTGGTTATTCGAAAATTCCGGTTTTAGATAAAGATCAACATTTTAAAGGATTAATTTCTTTATCAATGATTACTGAATCAATGTTAGGATTGAATGGCATTGACCCAAGTAATTTAAGTCAACGACAAGTTTGTGAAGTAATGCAAAAAGATGTCCCTGTTATAACTGATAATGATTCGTTAGAAGAAGTTCTTCATTTGTTAGTTGATCAGCCATTCTTAGTTGTAGTAGATAGTGAAAATATTTTTAAGGGGATTATTACTAGACGAGAGTTAATGAAAGCTATCAATTACATGGTACATGAATTAGATAAAAAATATGAAGTAAATTTAAGAGAAAATCTTAGTTAAAAAAATGCAAGCAAGAATTTTTCTTGCTTGCATTTTTTTATTTTTCGCTTTGATTCATTGATAATTCAAGTGGGCTAGTTGGAACTGTAATTCCTGCATCTTTTAAAGCTTCAAGATATGCATGAAGGAACTCTCTTTGAATAATCGCTTGAGATCCATTTTTTACCATGATTACAACTCTAAAAACAAGTTCTCCTTTTCCTATATCAACAGGTCCTTGAATAATAGGACCAGATGTAATATCGTCATTTTTTAAAGTTTTATTGACTTTTTCAATAATCTTGGTCATTTTTTCAATATTAGTTGTGGGTTCTATTCTTATATTAATAACAGCTCTCATAGGATTACGGGACATATTTGAAACAATTGTAATATTTCTATTTGGAACAAAATTTAGGGTTCCATCTGCACTTAAAATTTGAGTAGTACGCAAGCCAATTGCATATACAGTTCCTTCTATATTAGAAACTTTTACATTATCTCCAACAACAAATTGTTGTTCAAGTAAAATAAAAAATCCAGTAACTACATCAGTAACAAATCCTTGAGCTCCAAGGCCTAAAGCAACACTTGCAATTCCGGCACCAGCAAGTAATGTTCCTACCGGAATGCCAAATAATGATAAAATTGCATAAATAAGGAAGAAGAGCATAACGTAATGGAAAATATTATTTACTAGTGTATATATTGTTCGAATGCGTCCATCCGAAATTTGAGTTTGTTTTTTTGAAGTATGTAAAATTAATTTGCGAATAAGTTTTTTTCCTAAAGAATTAATTAATGCAAATGTTATACAAATTAAAATAAAAGTAATAGATTTACTAATGATAATTGAAATTATTTTATCCCAATCAATATTATTAATAAAATTTGAAATAATATTTTTTTTAGCTATATTTGCATGTTGTTGAATGGTTAAGCTTAAAATTGTAAAAGTGTTATACAAAATATATCCCTCCACTAATTAATAGTTAGTATTATAACAAATAATTAAGATCTATTTGCATTGATTATTAAAATGAGTTATATTTTTTGAGTGATTGATATCTGTTATAATATAAAGATAAGCTGTTTATTATATCTAGAATGTATATTATTGCCCTTTTATTTATTAAATGATATTCTAAAATTATAGACAGTCAGACAGGAGGGATTTACTTGGCGATGACATTTGGACAATTAGCCGGTATTATTGCGGCAATTGCTTTTTTAATTTTAGTAGTGTTCTTGTGTCGGGTATTGGCAAAGTTAGTTAAAACAGTATCTCAATTAACAAGTACATTGAATTCTGTAACTAAAGATGCAGATAATATTTCTGACCAAGTCGAGAAACTTTTAGATAAGACTAATATTTTAATGGCTGATATAAATGAAAAATCACAAAAAGTAGAACCACTTTTTGATACAATTGCGGATTTAAGTGAGAGTGTTTCTGATTTAAATGCGGCAAGTAGAAATATGGCAGTAAAAATATCAGAATCGGCCAAAGATTCATCAAAGATAAAAAAAGCTTCAACTTTATTTAGTGTTGGGAAACATGCATTTGGTGCAGTAAATAAAGCAAAAGCAAAAAAGAAATAATTTAGGAGGGTTTTTATTATGAAGAAAGGTTTTTTAGTAGGGTTAGGTGCAGTTGCTGCAAGTGCATTTGTGATTTCAAAGAAATTAACTGAATCACAAAAGGATAAAATTGCGATGAAAGTAGATGAGTTAATGCTTAATATGCGTGATACAGCAGTTAAGTATGATAAATATGCTCATGAATATTTAGATGAAAATCGTGATACTATTAACCATTTTAAAGAAAATGTAAACGAAAAAATTAATCATGTAAAAAATAATTCAGCTGTTTCTGATGCTTTTTCATCATTAAAAAAGGCAACATCTGATTTAAAAGACTACATGAATGAAAGTCAAAATGAAATTAACGATTCTGATGATGATGCAGTTATGCAAGATGATATTATCATTGATGGAACAGACTTGCATGATTTTGAAGATTCAGAATTAGAAACACAAGTTTTCTATCCAGAAGGTTGGCGTGAACCAGCTAAAAGTTTAGATGATAATAGCGAACCACAATTATAATCTTTACTAATTATATTGTTTAAATAAAAAGTGTTATGTTGAAACAGTTAAGTTCAACATAACACTTTTTATTTAATAGGAATAATTTTTAAATCTTTTGAAGTGTGAGTGAAAGGTTTGCATCCATTTTCAGTAACATGAACACAGTCTTCAATTCTAACTCCAGCAAAGCCAGGAATGTAAATTCCAGGTTCGATTGAGAAACACATACCAGGTTTTAATTCCATATCGTTGCCTTCCATAATTGATGGAAATTCGTGTTCACTTTGTCCCATTCCATGACCTAATCGATGAATAAAGTATTCACCATATCCGGCTTTATCAATTATATTTCGTGCTATTTCATCTAATTTAGATGCTGGAATTCCAGGCTTAACAGCATCTTGAGCAGCCAATTGAGCTTCTAAACATACTTTATAAATGTCTTTTTGTTTGTCATCGATTTCTCCAAAAGCAACTGTTCGAGTCGCATCAGAAATATAACCATCATACACGACCCCTAAATCAAATAAAACCATTTCATGAGGTTGAATTAAATCTTTTGTTGGGGCACCATGAGGATCAGCGGCATTTTTTCCATTTTGAATAATAGTATCGAAACTCATATGCATTATTCCTTTTTTCATTAATGCATATTGAATTTCAGCAACAATATCTTGTTCACTTAAATTTTTCTTTAATGCATTAAATCCAGTTTCAAATGCAAAATCAGCCCATTGACCAGCGATTTCTAATTTTTTAATTTCATCTGGAGTTTTAATCAATTTTTCTTTTTCAATTATTGGAGTTAAATCACCAATAAATTTTGCATTTGGATATTGATTTTTTATGGATTCATAACGTTCGACTGTTAAGTTTCCTTTTTCAATAGCCCAATTTTCAGGATTTTTATTAATTTTATCAATGTGCTCCTTAATTAAAGCATATGGGTTTTCATGATCTAAATAACCATATACGGGATATTTCCAGCCGACTTTCTTTACTGACTCAACTTCCAAAGCGGGAGCAAAAATAAATGGTTCATGATCAGGAAAAATGAATAATGCTAATACACGTTCAATAGGATCGCTTTCGAATCCTGTAAAATAGGCAATGTTGCGAAAATCACTAATATATGCAATATCAAGATGCTTTTCAACTAACCATTGTTGGATTTCGTCTAAATGTGACAATTAAATTCATCCCTTTCAAATAACTTATTTTAAGTATAGCATAGGTTATAGCTAATTAAAGAATGATTAAAAAATAATATTAAATATTTTCATTTTGTGAGATGAATTTTATAAACAGATTATAAATGGAAAATGAAAAAACATGAAAAAAGTTACAACTTAAATAATAATATTTACAATGAATAAAATGGCTAAAAATAACTAAATAATAACTATTGAAACGCTTGCATTTTTTTGAAAACTTTGTTAAATTAATAGTGGTTTAATGAAAATGAATTAAAAATGGAAGGAGAATTATAATGGAAAAACAATCAATTACAATTTATGATGTTGCTAAAAAAGCAGGCGTATCAATGGCAACTGTTTCACGTGTAGTAAATGGTAATCCAAATGTTAAGCCTGACACACGTAAGAAAGTTATGGAAGTTATTGATGAGTTGGATTATCGTCCAAATGCAGTTGCTCGTGGATTAGCAAGTAAGAAAACCACAACAGTGGGTGTTATTATTCCAGATGTAACAAATGTATATTTTGCATCTCTTGCACGTGGAATTGATGATGTTGCTACAATGTATAAATATAATATTATTTTAGCTAATTCTGATGGTGATAAAAATAAAGAAATTCAAGTATTTAATACCTTATTAGCAAAACAAGTTGATGGGATAATTTATATGGGTACGCATTTAACAGATGTGCTTCGAGATCAAATTAAACGCTCTAAAACGCCGGTAGTTTTAGCCGGATCAGTGGATCATAAAGATGAAATTGTAAGTGTTCATGTAAATTACATTAAAGCGGTTAAAGAAGCAATAAATACGCTTATAGCACATGGAAATAAAAAAATTGCATTTATTTCAGGACCTTTAGAGTATCCAATTAATAGTGAATATCGACTAAAAGGATATAAGGAAGCTTTAAAAGAAAATGGAATTGATTATAATTCTGATTTAATTTTTGAGACAAATGAAACATATCGTGTAGGAGAAACTTTGTGGCCTGCTTTGTCATCAGTAAATGCAGATGCTGCTTTTATTGCAGATGATGAATTAGCAGCTGGCGTGTTAAATGGCGCAAAAGATGCAGGAATTAAAGTACCAGAAGATTTTGAAATAATAACTGGAAATGATTCTAAATTGACTGAGATTGTGCGTCCACAATTATCATCAATTACACAACCTTTATATGATATTGGGGCCGTTGCAATGCGTTGCTTAACTAAAATGATGAATAAAGAAGATAGCGAATTGCAACCTACTGTTGAATTACAATATGGTTTTATTAAGAGAGGTTCAACTCGATAATATAAGTTAGATTGTTTACATTGATAAATTATGTGATTTTTGTTATCATCTAAAGTGACTGTAATTGTCAAATTCTAAAACTGGAAAGAGGTATCTGAAATGTCAGGACATTCAAAATGGCATAATATCCAAGGACGTAAAAACGCCCAGGATGCAAAACGTGGAAAAATTTTCCAAAAAATCTCACGAGAAATTTACATGGCTGCAAAAACTGGTGGTCCTGATCCAGATGGAAATCCACAATTACGGCTAGTTATGGATAAAGCTCGTGCAGCTAATATGCCAAAAGATAATATCAAACGTGCAATTGATAAAGCTACTGGTGCCGGTGGTGCTGATTATGAAGAAATTACTTATGAAGGTTATGGTCCAGCTGGTGTTGCAGTTTTAGTACATGCTTTAACTGATAACCGTAATCGTACAGCATCAGCTGTCCGTGGTGATTTTAACCGAAATGGTGGTAATTTAGGTGAATCTGGTTCAGTTAGTTTCATGTTTAATCGAAAAGGATACATTGCAATTGCGCGCGAAGATTTAGATGTTGACGAAGATACAATGGAATTAGCTGCAATCGAAGCTGGCGCAGATGACGTTCAAACTTCAGATGAAGTTTTTGAAATATATACAGATCCAAAGGACTTTGAAAGTGTTCGTGACGAATTACAAAAAGAATATGATTTAGCTACTGCTGAATTAACTATGGTTCCAACTACCACTACAGAAGTTCCTGAAAATAAAGTAGAACAACTTCAACGCTTAATTGATAAGTTGGAAGATGAAGATGACGTTTCTGAAGTATTCACATCAGCTGAATTTCCAGAAGATTAATTTAAGATAAAAGAAAGTCGGAAATTGGTCCGGCTTTTTCTTTTTAAAAGAGATAACTTTTGAAATGTGACAATAGAAAAGTGAGGAATTATTTTGAATAAAGTAACTGTTTTAGGTAGCTTAAACGTTGATACAATTTTACAAATTCCACGGTTGCCACAACCAGGTGAAACGTTAGCAATGTCTGATAAGAGAAATGCTGGTGGTGGTAAAGGAGCAAACCAAGCCATTTCTGCAGCACGCTCAGGTGCAAAGACATCTTTTATTGGAAAAATTGGAGATGACGAAAATGGCCGAATGATGCTTAGTTTTTTAAAGGATGCAGGAATAAATACTGATCAAGTAACAATTTCTGGTAAGGGTACTGGACAAGCTTTTATTTTATTACAAGATAGTGGTGAAAATAGTATCATTACTTTTGGTGGTGCAAATCAAGAAATTAAAGAAAAAGATATTGAAAATGCACGTGAAACGATTCAAAAATCAGATTTTATCGTTACACAGTTTGAAACACCATCAGATCAAGCAAAAAATGCATTTAAAATTGCAAAGGCAGCAAATGTAGTTACTGTATTAAATCCAGCTCCTGCACATAAAAATGTAGATCCAGAATTGTTAAAAAATGTTGACTTAATTACTCCAAATGAAACAGAAGCAGAAATTTTAACAGAAATAAAAGTTGTTGATGAATTAACAGCACATGAAGCTGCAACAAGGCTACAGGAATTAGGTGCTAAAAATGTTATTATTACATTAGGTGGGCATGGTGCATATTATAAAACACCAACAAACGAAAAATTAGTTAAAGCTTTTAAAGTTAATGCTGTAGATACTACTGCTGCGGGAGACACATTCTTAGGTGCTTTAGTAAGTCGTCTGAATAAAGATTTTAGCAATTTAGAAGAATCTATTATTTATGCAAGCAAAGCATCATCACTCGCAGTACAAAAAGTTGGTGCTATTCCATCAATCCCAACTGAAAAACAAGTTTTAGCTGCATTGAATGAAGAATAATACAATATTTAATTAATAAAAGATCTTGTTAATAGTTAACAAGATCTTTTTTTTATAAAAAAATGCAAAAAATTGCGTATATAAATAATGAGAGGAGGAAATAAAGTGCAAATAAAAAATAGTGCTTTAAAAATTTTAGATGCGGCAATTTCAAGTAAAAGTAGTGATATATACTTTTTACCGTATAAAGGAGGTTATGAAATAAAGTTTTTTGCTAGCGGTAAATATTATCTATATATTCACTTATCTTTTGAAGAAGCAGATAAATGCATAAATTATTTTAAATTTAAAGCTAATATGAACATTAGTGAAAAAAGACGTCCTCAACTAGGAGCATGGCGTTATGCTGTGGATTCAAAAGTTGTTAATTGTCGCTTTTCTAGTGTAGGAAATTTTATGTCAAAAGAAAGTTTAGTTATTCGATTAATATATCAAATTGATGATTTAGAAAAGCAACGGTATTTCATTCCTTCACAATGGGAAAAAATTGAGAAAACTTGTTTAAAACGAGGACTAATACTTTTTAGCGGACCAACAGGTTCTGGAAAAACCACTTCAATGTATGAATTAATAAAAAAGTATTCAGAGAAACAAATTTTATGTATTGAAGATCCAGTAGAAATTTTTCAACCAAATGTACTTCAACTTCAGGTGAATGAAGATGCTGGGATAACTTATGAGCATCTTGCAAAAGTTGCTTTAAGACATCACCCAGAGATATTGGTTATTGGAGAAATAAGAGACTGCTTTACTGCAAAAATTGTAATTCAAGCTGCATTAAGCGGTCATTTAGTATTAAGTACAGTTCATGCATCAGATGCAAATGGAGTAGTAGCACGATTATTAAATTTAGGCATTAATGAAGTAGACCTGAGTCAAACTTTAAAAATGGTAAATTATCAAAGATTAATTTCCGATACAAATAATGAAATTAAGGTTTTATTTGATCAAATTGATTTCGATGAAACAACATTAGAAGAATGCTTAAATCAAAAAAATATCTCTAAGGAGTGGCAAAGTAATCTTGAAAAATTTAAAGAAGAAAGCAAAATCAGTACTGAAACATTTCAAAAATACTATTGGGGATAACAAGTGGAAAATAAAATATCAAGCAGAATTTTTTGAAACGCTTGCGGATATGTTAAAAAGTGGATTTTCTTTAAAGCAGAGCATTAGCAATTTAATTATTTTATATCCTGAGCTAAGTAATGATTTAGAGAAAATATATTTGGATTTGGAAATGGGAAATGATTTTAGTCAAAGTATAAAGCCATATTTAAATGAAAATACATATAATCAAATATTTATTGCAGAACGACATGGACAACTAAAATTAAGCATAATGCAGTTGGGAAAATATATGCAACAACGATTAAGACAAAGAGAAAAGATAATAGGAACATTAACCTATCCTGTTATTTTGTTGCTTTTATTAATTTTAATGCTTATTATCTTTTTTTATTGGCTCAAACCTACAATTTCATCATTTAGTATTGAGAATCAATCAAATTTAAATGAGAAAATATATGTTGTTTCTTTTGAATATTTATTATTGGCTATTTTTGTATTATTTTCTGTATATTTAATTAAAATTTTTATTTGGTGGAAAAAGCAATCATGTATTAACCGACATATTTGGTATAGTCAATTGCCTTTAGTAGGAAAAATTTATTGTTATTTTTCATTTTATTATTTAAGTTTTAATTTAGCTTTATTATTTAGAAGTGGATTAAATTTGCAAGAAATTTGTTTCTTTTTGAAAACCTTTAAAAGTAGTTCATTGATATATCAACTTGGAGAAATGTTAAATAGTCATTTGCAAAATGGAGAAGAAATTGCAATTTTTATTGATAAGTATCCATTTATTCCTGCAGAATTAAATGTTTTTATGAAGAAAGGCCATACTAATTATCAATTAAGTGAGGATTTATTAATTTATTCACAAACGATATATCAAAGGTTGTTAAATAAAATTAATAATTTAATAAACCTAATTCAACCAATATCATTTTTGATTATTGCAATAATTATTATTTCAGTATATTTATCTATTTTGTTACCAATTTATTCAAACTTAGGAGGAATTTATAATGAAAACTAAAATCAAAGGATTTACATTAATTGAAATGGCGATTGTATTATTTATTATTAGTTTATTAATTTTAATTATTGTCCCAAATATTAATCATCAGCGAAAAAATGCTTTAAAAATAAATAATGGTGCAATGAAAACAGAATTAAGAACTCAAAGTCAATTATATTTATCTGAACATCCTAATATTGATGCTGGAAGATTAACAATTACAACTTTAGTAAGTGATCATTATTTAACTACTGATCAAGCAAAAAAATTAAATGATGAAAAAATTACAATTCAAGAAGTGCTAAATGAAAAATAAAGGGTTTACGTTGTTTGAAACTATTGTTGTTTTATTACTTACAAGTTTAATTTTAATAATTAGTATTTGTATTTCTAAAAATACACAAAAGACGTTAGTTGAAGAACAATATATGCAAAATTTAACAGAAACAATGAACACACTTTTAATCGAAGGAAAAAATAAGCGTCAAGCGGTAGTTTTTCAATTTGGTCGAAATGAAGCTTCTTGTTATATTGGTGGAAAGTATATTCATCGACCATATCCAAATTCATTAACGGTATATGGTTATAAATATATATGGGTGTCATATAAAGGTATGACTAAACCTCAGACAATTGAAATTGTAGAAAAAAATCATCGCTATAGTTATCGAATAATTTATGAATTGAGTTTTGGAGGAGTTTTTCGTGTTGAAAAATCAAATTAATGGATTTGTAATAGCTGATTCCATGGTTGGATTAATGATAATTTCAATTGCTATTATACTTTTTTGCTTTAATCAATCCTGTTATATCAAAATGGAAAATAAATTTTATATTAAAAATTTACTTGTTCATCAAGCATATGTAGAAAGTACAAAAATTCTATATCAAAATAGAAAAATTAAAAAGATTATTATTAGCGGAAAAAATGACAGATATGAAATATATAAAATTAAGAATTAAAGTTTTTACAATACTTGAAGTTATAATTGCACTAATGATTTCATCGATTGGTATTGGATTAATTTATATGACTTTATATCCAATTCATCGTAATTTAATCAATGAATCAGGTATAAAAGAGCGAATACAGTGGGAAAAATGCATTTCAACAATTGGTTCTGAAAATAATAAGTTTTATTTTGTGAAGAATAAAAATCATCATTTTCCGATTAGATTATATAATAATATTCAACATAAAACCTATGAAATGCATATAACTGCTAAGAAGGCTTTAATTTTAAGAAGTACTGATCATGAAGGATTTATGCCACTTATTTTGAATTGTATTGGATATAGGTTTTCATACAATGAGCCAATATTAAATTTTGAAATAGAATTGAGGAATCATCATCATTACCATCAAAAAATTATTTTGTTTGAAAAAAAATAGAATGCAAATTTCTGGGATGCTGTTATCAAGTGGTATGTTTTTTTAATGTTTTTAGGAATGATTTTTTTAGGCCAATTATTATATTATCAACAGCATTTTCGCTTTTATGAAGAAGAAATATATTTTAATGAGGCGCGTATATTAAGAAATATTGCGCAAAATAATAAATTAAAAAACAATCAAACTTTAGTTTTAAATATTGGAAATGTTACTTATAAAAATTCATTATATTATGTTGAATTAAATAATGGAAAGAAATATCAACTTGATGAACTAAAATAGTTAAACTTGCAATTACTTAGTTATATCGGTAAACTGTTACACGAATATCAAACGATTGTGAGGATATTAATATTGAAATTAAAAGAGATTGAAAATAATTATCAAATTTTGTCACAAATTATTGAAATTTTGGAAAATAAATTAGAATTAAGTTATTTTGATGCATTATGTGAAGCATTAAGTAATATTTTAGATGAACATTTTAGCCAAATAGATGAATTAGATCAGATAACGAAAGATAATTTAAATAAATTATATGGCGACTTAGATTTTAAGGAATTTAAAAGTGAAGACTATCGACAATTAATACAATTATTGTTATTAAATTCATATAAAAAAGAAATAGTTCAAACAAATCATCAAATGACACCAGATTCAATTGGTTTTTTAGTTGCATTTTTAATTGAAAAATTAGTAAATAAGGAAAATGTTCATTCTATTCTTGATATTGGGGTAGGAACTGGTAACTTATTAACAACAGTTGTTAATAATTTAAATTACTCTGGATATAATAATTTAAATTTATTTGGTATTGATAATGATGATACTCTATTAGAAATTTCAGATATTTCGCTCGCTTTGCAAAAACACAAGGAAGTACAGTTATATCACCAAGATGCGATTGAAAGTTTGATGGTTCCTAAAGTAGACATTGTTGTGAGTGATGTGCCAGTAGGTTATTATCCAATCGATGAAAATGTTGAAACTTTTAAATCGAAATTAGAAAATGGCCATTCATATGCACATTATTTATTTATTGAACAAGCAATGAGACAATTAAAGGATGGAGCTTGGGGATTTTTTATTGTTCCTAGTGATATTTTCAGTAATAAAGAATCACAAAGATTAATAAATGCTATCAGGGAAAATGGATACTTGCAGGGAATGCTTAATTTACCAAAAGAAATGTTTGTATCTGAGAAATCTAGAAAATCAATTTTATTTGTTCAAAAGAAAGGGAAACAAGCTAGACAAGCAAAGCAAGTACTATTAGGCGATTTTCCATCTTTGAAAGATAAAAAAGAATTTGAACAATTCTTAAATGAAATTAATATTTGGGCAAAAGAAAATATCATATAGATAAAATAGCAATCTTAAAAAGATTGCTATTTTATTATGTACTTTGTCATTAGTGAATTTTTAGTGTAAAATTTACAGGAAGAAGAAAAATTAGGAGGTGAATCATTTTTGAATGATAAGAAACGCGAGAAATTAGAAGAACAGTTGGCAAAAAAAGCACATGCAATTGAAGAATACGCAAGTAAAGTGATTGTGCGAAATGAAACAGAAGTAATGATTGATGATGATTTATATGAGTTAGTAGAAAATTATCATGATGGATTTCAAATTGAAAAAATCAAGGAAAGATTTAGTCCGGTATTGACTAAATTTGATTATATTGTAGGGGATATGGGATATGATCAATTAAGATTGCGTGGATTTTATAAAAATAGTCGCAAAGTTTCAGCAACTAAAAAAATTGATCAATTGCAAGATTATTTATATGAATATTGCAATTTTGGATGTCCATATTTTATTTTAAAAAATTTAAATGTACATGAAAGTTTTCCAGTAATTCAAAAAAGAAAAACAAATAAAAAATATAATCGAAATACAGAAAAGAAAAATCAGCCTAAAAAAGATAATAATAAGACGACAATTAAGGTCGTTAAATCTAAAAATAAAAGACAGGGAAGTCGTCATTTTGTAATTCGAAAGAAAAAAAGAAAGCAGAGGAAGTAAAATGTATAAGGGATATATGATTGATTTAGATGGAACGATTTACAGGGGAAAAGATAAAATTCCTGCAGCAAAACGTTTTATTGAAAGGCTTCAACAATACGATATTCCATTTTTATTTGTAACAAATAATAGTACAAGATCACCACAAAAAATTGTAGACAATTTAGCTAATAATTTTGATATACATGTTTCATTAGATAATGTATATAGTTCGGCTATAGCAACTGCAGATTATATTGCAGACCTAGATATTAAAAAAAGAAGTGTTTACGTAATTGGGGAGTTAGGATTAAAACAGGAAATACTAAAACGAGGTTTTGTTTTTGATGAAGAGCATCCTGATTATGTAGTAATTGGATTAGATTATGATGTAACATATCATAAATTGGAATTAGCGACTTTAGCAGTAAGAGCTGGTGCAAAATTAATTGGGACCAATCCAGATACTAATTTACCTAGCGAAAGAGGAATGATTCCTAGTGCAGGAGCACTAATTGCAAGTGTAGAATATTCGACACAACAAAAAGCAACTATTATTGGAAAACCCGAAAGTATAATAATGGAAAAAGCTTTAGAAAAAATGAATTTAAATAAAAAAGATGTAGCAATGATTGGTGATAATTATCAAACTGATATTTTAGCAGGAATTAATTTTGGAATGGATACAATTATTGTATATACAGGCTTATCAACACCAGAAGATATAAAAAAGGTTAAAATAAAACCAACACATGAAGTTGAATCATTGGATGAATGGCAAGTCTCAGAAAATGAAAAATAATTTTATATTATTAAGAGATATAATTGTGATTTTAATTGCAATTATATCTTTTTCTATTATATTTGTGGTTAACTTTGTTCCACTTTATTATTGGTTTGTATCTAAATTTGATTTAGCATCGTTAATTCATATATCTAAACATGAATTAATGATGAATTATATAAATTTATTGAAATATCTAAACTTTTTTTGGATTACAAAATGGGATAGAACAATTAAAGCATCTTATACAGGTTTAATTCATTTTGAAGAAGTAAAAATTTTAGTAGAAATTAACAACATTATTGGAATAATATTTATACTTTTATCATACTTTATAATTCGAAAACGTATGAAAAATAAAACGTTATGGCAATTTATTATTCCGTTAAAATTAATAAGCTCAGGTTTATTAATTTTCTTTTCGATTGTGTTTATTTATTTTTATCAGTTATTTATTTTATTTCATAAATTAATATTTGCTAATAATTATTGGATTTTTAATCCAACAACTGATCCAATTATAAAAGTATTACCGATTGATTTTTTTGAAGCAAGTTTTATATTAATAGTTTTGATTGCATATTTATTTGGTCTGATTTTATATTTTAAATGTCGGGGTGAATTAAAAAAACTATCAACTAGTAGCTAGTTGATAGTTTTTTTTAATTAATTTTTCTTTGATACTTTAGCCTTAATACCACTGATAACAGCAGGTAATAGTGAAATAACGATTATTCCAATTACAATCATTGAAAAATGTTCTTTTACGAATGGGAAATTTCCAAAGAAGTATCCACCACCACAACATAATGCAACCCATGCAAAAGCTCCAGCTACATTATAGCGAACAAATTTTGAATATTTAACTCCGCTTCCACCAGCAACAAATGGTGAAAAAGTTCTAATTATAGGCATAAAACGTGCAAGCGAAATGGCCATGCCACCATGCTTTTCAAAGAATGCTTCGGTTTTATTTAGATCGTCTTCTTTAATAAACTTTCCAAAAAAAGAATTTTTAGTTAATTTTCTGCCAACTGTTTTACCAATCCAAAAATTTAATGAATCACCTGTAATTGGTGCAATAAGGAATAATGCAACAAAAATCCAAATATTCAAATGATATTCAGGATTTGCAGCTAATGCACAGGCAGCAAATAGAAGTGAATCACCTGGTAAAAACGGCATTATTACTGCACCAGTTTCAATAAAAATTATTAAAAATAAAATTAAGTAGGTCCAATCACCAAAACTATTTACGATTGAAACAAGGTGAGAATCTATATGTAATACAAAATCAATAAATTGTGCCAAATCAAACCTCCAAATTGCGTTAATACTCAAATTATAATGCTTAAATTGGGGGATTACAATTAATTTTTAAAATTCTTCATTAGTTGTGTACTATGAGTTGCTTGACGTTTGTCAGGATAAATAACATTCATAGCATGGTTAACGGCAATTGGTCCTGCTCCAAATCCAGTTGCAATTAAGTCTACTGCTCCTTCTTGATATGCATTATCACCAACTGCATAGATACCTTTAATTGATGTTTCTTGATTACTGTTAACTTTGATTTTACGATTTTCAATTTCTAAGTTCCATTTTTTTAATAAACTTGTATCGGTCATAAATCCATAATTAACAATTAATGAATCAGTTACTATAGTTTTAAATTCATCTTTGGTTCTTGCTCGTTTTAATATTAATTTAAGTTTCTTATCTGTTGTTTCTTCCATTTGATCAATTATAAAAGGAGTAACAATTGAAACATTTTCTAATTTTTTAATTTGGGAAAGTGAACTTTCAAGTGCCCTAAACTGATCTCTTCGATGAATTAATGTAATATGATTAGCAATTTTCGATAATTCAAGAGTCCAATCAGTTGCGGAATCTCCACCACCAGCAATAATAATATTCTTATTTTTAAATTTTGATATTTCAGAAACATTATAGAATAATGATTTGTTTTCAAAGTATTCTGCATTTTTGATTTTTAATTTTCTAGGTTCAAATGCACCTACTCCAGTTGCTAAAATAATTGTTTTAGAGTACGTAGTTCGTTTGTTTGTTTGTATTTTAAAAATATTATCTTCTTTTTGAAAATTTATTACTGTTTCATTTAGATGAATCTCAGGTTTGAAAAAATCTAATTGCTTTTCTAAATTAGTGATTAAATCTGTTCCAGAAATTTTAGGAAAGGCAGGAATATCGAATATTTGTTTTGAAGGAAACAATGCCGATACTTGACCGCCAATTTCGGATAAACTTTCAATTATTTGAACTTTACCTTGTCGCATTAATGCATATGTAGCAGTAAATAAACCAACTGGTCCGCCACCAACAATTGTTATATCATAAATATTTTTCTCTTTATTCATATATAATCACCTATTCTAAGTTTAAAACTGTTCTAATTTTGTTATACTACATATTAGAAGAATTTGAAGGAGATGTCCATGATGAATTATCCACAATTAAATTTAAAAAATGAAAAAGGACCAAGAGCTATTTTTAATACAAATTATGGTGAAATGGAATTTCAATTATTTCCTAAGCAAGCTCCAAAAGCAGTTGAAAATTTTATTAGCTTATCCAAACAAGGATATTATGATGGAGTTATATTTCATCGTGTAATTAAAGATTTTATGATTCAAGGGGGAGATCCAACAGGAACTGGAATGGGTGGTCAAAGTATTTGGAATAATTCATTTGAAGATGAATTTTCAAATGAATTATTTAATTTAAGAGGAGCATTATCAATGGCTAATGCAGGACCTAACACAAATGGAAGCCAATTCTTTATAGTTCAAAACGAAAATTTAGATCAAATGATGATTAAAGAAATGGAAGTAGCAAGTTATCCAGAAGAGATTATAAAAGAATATCAAAAGGGAGGTACTCCATGGTTAGATCATCGTCATACTGTATTTGGTCAAATTATTGCTGGATATGATGTATTAGACGAAATTGCTAAAGTTAAGACACTATCAAATGATAAGCCAGAAAAAGATGTTTTAATAGATAATATTCAAATTATAGAATAGGTGAGTAAATGGATTATCGTATTGGAATGATTTTATCTGGAAAAATTACAGGAATTCAACCTTATGGTGCTTTTGTAATGTTGGATGATAAAACACAGGGCTTGATCCATATCTCAGAATTAAAGCATGGATATATAAGCGATATTGAAAATTGTTTAAAAATTGGTCAATCTGTAAAAGTAATGATTATTGATATTGATGAATATACTAAAAAAATATCTTTATCATTAAGATGTATGGAAAAGCCATTTAATTTTAAATATAATCGTGATGAAATTGCACATCAATATAAAAAATACTGGAGTAATAAACATTTAAATATTGGTTTCGAGCCAATTAAAAATCATTTAGATTTTTGGATTAATGAAGCTTTAAATGATATAGAAAAAAAAGATAAAAAAAATCTTGACCTTAACTAAAAAATCAGATATTATAATAAACGTTGTTGAGTTACTTAATTCGTTTTACAAATGAAAAAAGTTCTTGACAGGGTTTATTTTTTTCGATAAACTTTTAAGAGTCGTAAATAAGTGATAAGAAAAAATAAAAAAAGTTCTTGACATTTATTTATAACATGTTAAAATGATAAATGTTGTCGCTAAGATAACAAACAGATGTAGATCTTTGAAAACTGAATATGTTTCGATGAACAAATGTGCAGGGCAATTCATGAAAATGAATGCAAAAACATTTGCGAAGTCAATTCGCTAGTAAAATTTATGAGTC
>CALVCU010000007.1 GCA_944326135.1 uncultured Ligilactobacillus sp.
CTGCTGTCCAGTCCAAGTATTTTCTCCATTTAATTTATTAGCCCAAGCTTGATCTGCATAGTCAGAAACATCACTTTCATATTTTTGTGCAATACCTTTTATATCTGATAGTGTTTTTTGTGTAGTAATGATTTGTTCTCGAAAATCAGAAATATCTTTTTCAACTTGTGCTTTCCATTCTTGATATTGATTATCATATATATCAATTCCATCTGCACAATCAATTGCAACATTAATCATGCTTTGCTCAACGTCAAAGAAGCAATTTTTAGATGTAATTTTTGTTGTATCGTTTTCAAGAACAAAATTAAAGCGATAACGCCCCTGTTCTTGAAAAAAGCCTGCTGGAAATTCCATATTAAAAATACCATTCCCTGCTGTTGTATTATAAGGCGTAACATGAAATGGTTTATCACTTGGAAATTTTCCTTCGATACTTGCCGTTACATTAGTAATAGGATTATCCCATGATGTGAAAAAGCACGGTATATATGTTTTTGTTCCAAAATCGCCAACCTTACCATGAAAAATATTATTTAAATTCAAATAAGTAGCCCCTGGTTTACTCATTTCAATTTTTACAGCTTGAATTACACCATTATTTATCAATTTAGCATTTTCTTCGGAATAATCAGCTTCGCTTGGTAAATATGATCCCATAATTTTATCACTCATTAATCTTCACCTTCCATTTCATTTATATATTCATTCAACTTATTTAAATTTGTTTGAATGATTTTCCAATAATTATTTATATCGTCTTTCACAAAAGTTAATTTATTAGTAATTTTAGGTATTTCTATATTTATTAAACAAAAATCTTGTTTTATTTTTTGAAACAGTTTATTAACTGCATTTACATTTGTTATAAATTGCAAATGAGCTTCTCGATTCATCAACGCAAGTAATTGTGTATCTAAATCAATTTTATAAATATTAGCATTCGGATAAATTTTAGATAATTCATTAAGTTTAATTATTATATTTTGAACTTGTTCAAAATTGTTTTGATTAATTATATTAAGCGACCCTGGATTTCCATCCCAAAAATTAATATTTACTGAAAAGCGTTGCTTTAATGGTGTAAAGTGCCTTATGGTGCAATTTGCATTGCAACGTTGTATATTAGTCCAATTGATTAAATCTGTGCTTTCTGCACGATAAACATCACGTTTACTTTCATCATCACCATGATTCCATGGATCAGAGTAAAGATAATATTTTCCATTATCAATAATCATTTCTGGTGCTTCATCCCATGTAAAACCAATTTGATTAACTAAACTCATAATATTAGTTTTAACTTCGTCATATGGTCCAAGAATGTTAGTTGATTTAAATAAATGTAATTCTTGTGTTGGAGAACTTGTTTTTGAACACCATAGATAATATTTTCCATTTATATAATTAATATTAGGATCAATATACCCACCTGGAACATTTAACGAAATATCATATCTAGTGCCGTCTATCTTATACTCACTAGGAAACATTTTCGACGCATATAGTTTGAATTCAGAATAATCAACATCTGTTTCACTGCCGCAATAAACAAACCACCATTGGTTATTATTATCTTGGAAAAATTCGCTTGCCCATAAATTCTTTAATCCCATATTAGGACATTGAACTTGAGTAAACTCTTCAAAATCTTTTGTATGATTAACATAAGTTCCTGTACATGTCCAAAATTCTCCATTGATGTACGCTAAGCTAGTGTCTCTCCATCCAAAATTATATGTTTTTAAATCAGCCCAATTTATTCCATCATTACTACCCATTAGATGACTATAAACTGGTTGTGGAAATCCAACTGCATGAAATGGCATTCCAATATACCTGTAATTTTTGAAATCACTCATCATGTAATTCCTTTCTAAATTAAGTAATTAAAAATGCCACTAATTTTTGAATTAGTAGCATTGATTTCTTCAATAATATTTCCTTTTAAATCTGTAATTGTTCCAATTGAAATTAAATTATTATTTACACAGTAATTTATAATATAAGTTTGGTCATCACTTATAATAAAAGTTCCATTTCTGGTTTGCTTAGGTACAAAATCACTTTGTATTGTAACTAGATTAGTATTTGCAATTAATTTAGTTACTTCAAAATTAACGTAACAGATACCAACATTTAATGATAGATTGACAACACCATACTCTATATTAATCGTTTGTGTAGGATTTTGATTAGGAACTTGAATTCCATTATTTTCATTTTTCCCAAGATTTACATTCTGTTCATATGCCTTATGATTCTTTACTTGCCATGTAATTGGATCAAGCATAATATTCCCAAAAGTTACATTACTATTTTTAGTATCATCTTGTGGATACCAAGTATATGAAGATATTCTAACTTTAATATCAATTCCAAATCTATCTCTCAAAAAACCGCTGTTACCAATCTGGATGTTATTTTTTATTTTTGAGAAACGTTTAAAATTAATATTATCAACAGTGTATTGAATATCAGGATAATCATGCAATGCTTTTTTCATTCGACTTAACAATGTATCTCTATTCAAATTCTCATCATAGTTAACAGGTGTAGCATCTATTACATTCCATTTTGCTTTTTCAACTAATGGAGATATATATTCAATTTTTTGTGTGTATTCTGTTGTTGTACTATTGCTATTATCATCCTGTTTAGGATTAGATTGTCCAACTATTCTTGTTGTGATTGATTCATAATTTTCAATTGTTGAAATTTTCGAACAATTAGTATTATCTATAAATACAAAGCTATTATCATTACCAATCTTTTTTGAAATATACAAATTATAATTATCAAAATAATATTCAAATTCAAAATCTTGTGAAAGTTGATTTAATAAATCATCCACATATCCTTCTCCAAAACCTTCACTAAAAGAATAATTTGGAAATTGATCTTTGATAGAATATTTGAATGGCGTATTTTTAAATAAATAATCTAAACAGCTTTGTAATGATTGTGTTTTTTCAAGTTTTCCACTTCGGTAATAATTATGCATATCTTTTGCAATGTGAACTGCTGCTACATTATATTGCTGATATTTACCTAATTTATCCGTATTTACTGTTAAAATTCGATACTTTTGATTATTTTCAGGAATTAAAACTGTTGTCATTGGTAACATCATCTTAGTTGCCACTTCATTCTTTTGTATTCCAACGAAATTAAATGATAATGTTTGTAAACTTCCTAATGTATCAACAATTTGTACATCTTGTGCTTTAATTGCAGTATAATCTCCGTTTGCATTTTGTAAAATAATCATTTAAATCTCTCCTATTAATAATAAAATCTAGTATCGAATTTTATTGTAAAATCAGAAGCACCAGAAATCTGAATTTTATTCCAACCACGTTTGAAATCAATATACGCATGATTACATGCATAATACATTTGAGAATTATTTTCAATTGGAATTAAACCATCAATGGTTAGTGTAGTATTTTTGTTTAAACTTCGATTATATTCAAATGTCTGCGACGTTGTTTGATTTGTAATCGTTAATTTATTAGCCACATTCCCATTAAATATAATTTTCACAGGATGTTCATCAGCAAGTAAATCAATATTACTTGCATTATAAACGCTTATATCATTTTGATTTTGAAAAACATAATCTAATTTTTGTGAAGGTATATTCATTCCCCAACCATAATCACTTGGATTTAAAGTTGTGCCTCTGCTTTCTGCATATCCATCAGGACAAGTTAAATTAATTGTTGCAGTTGCTCGCCAAAAATTACCTGTTTGCGGAAAATTAAAACTTTCTGCTACTACTTTCCATCTTAAATATGGAATTCTATCTGAATAAACATAAAACATTTCTGAACTATCAAAAATGTTCTTTAATTTTAATCTTTGTAATTCTAGATCATTAACATCATTTGCTTTAATAATTAAAGTTAATGGAATTGTCAATGAACCAACTGTTGTTCCAACTAATGTTGCACCTTGTAATCCAATTTGTTGAATTGTATGTGCATAATTAGTTGCTGGTGGATCAAATGTTTGAACTACAAAACCTAGTTTATCCAAATCATAAACTGTACCATTTAATCTTTCTACAAAAATACTAGACAACTGGAATAGCACCTCCATTCTGAGCGATTGTAATTTGTCTTGATTGCATTGCTTTATATTTAGAATATGTAGCATTAGCAATTTTGTTAGAGTCTAAATTTACATCGATTATTAAATCACCATCAAATGCATCATTTGAAGAGTTTGATAATTTAACACTTCCATGATTTGAAGCTACATAGTTTGGTACTGTTCCATATCCATTAAAATGGGAATTGTTAGCACTATCAATCACCTTTGCTAATAAGGCACTGGTACTATTAGGATTAATTGAAGCACGTTGTTTAATGGCACTTTCTAATAATTCATCAGCAGTTTCTTTGTTAGTATTAACAACAAACTCATCTCCATCTTCACCAATCAAGGCAATTTCAGGACTTAATATATGACCACCTAAAGCATATCCATGACCATGTCCAATTACTGAAAGCATTGAATTACCGTAACGATTTTTAGCATAATGAATAGCAGCTAAAGCATTATCATATGCATTAAAAATATCTTTATGACCAGGAAATGCATTCGCATTAAACGTAGCACGCTTTGTTTGTAATAATCCAATAGCTGGTCCTGAACCATCACCGTCTGGATCTGCCCCTGGTTGTACAGCGTGAGCATTACCACCAGATTCAGTTGCAATTTGTCTTAACCAGGCATTTACCCATTCACTAGATGTTGGAAGTCCATTAGCTTTTAATGCATTTTTTACAACATCCTTTAATTCAGCATTATTTTTTAAATCTGGTGCTTTACCAAAGCCTCCAGATTTTGAATTTTCTTCATTATACTTATCAAATTTTCCTTTAAAAAATTCAGTAACTTTATCTTTACCCATTTGAATTGTTCCATCCATAAAACTATGTTGAGCAGGTGCTTCAATATATTTTTTTACAAATGAATCAATTCCTAATTTATCTTGAATCCATTCCCAAACATGACCTGCACCTTTGGAAACAAAATCTTCTACATCTTCAATTTTTTCTTTTGCCCAATCAAACGCATCTGTAATCCAACCTTTTACTCCATCTTTATGATGTGGAATTGTATTAGCCATTGCCATAAATTGTTTAGACATTCCATGTGGCAAAATTGAAGTTCCAGCTGGTAAATGTCTAATTTCTGGACCATTAACCCCAACTGGGTAAATTCCATTGATACTATCGTGTGCTAATTCAAAACCTTCTTCACCAACTAAAGCAATTTCATCAGTTAATGTTCCTGCTGTCCCTTTAGCATGTGCTTTCATTTTAGGAATATTACCCCAGCCTTTATGCAATGCATTTAAAACACTGTTAATTCCGCCAATGATTCCATTCCAAATAGTTCTAAAAGAACTGAATCCAGAATCATAATTTGTATTAACATCATTCATTTCAGCAGTTGCTGCACCAGCATGAGCACCAGCTTGAGCTAATGCTGCATCTGTAACTTCCTTTTTCTGTGAGTTAATTTCTTTAACAGTTTTAGTATGTTGATCAGTTGCACTTTTAGTTACTTTCTTATATTGATCTTCAGCAGCGTCTTTAGTATCATCACGTTGTTGTTTAGCTTTAGCAACAATCTTTTTATATTGGTCATCAGAAATAGAATGAGTATCATCACGTTGACGTTTAGCTGCATCAACTGTATCACGATATTTTTCATTTGCAGCTTTTACTACATCATCACGTGTCTTACGTGCACTTTTTGTAGACTCTTGATATATCTTATCTGCGTTCTTTTTAGTTGAATCTAAGTCTTGAACTGATAGTTTTCCACGATCTTTTACTAATTTTTCATAAATTGATTTTTGCTCTTTTGCACCTTTATCAACATCTTTTGTGATATTAGTTTGTGCTTTAAACTCATCCTGAACGTATTGATTTACAAATCTTTTATGTTCTTTATCCAAATCTTTTTGTTTAGCCTTTTCACTCTTATAGTGAGTATTTTCGATTTTTTCAACATTTTTTTGGTGTTGGTCTAAATCTTTTTGAAGATTGCCATATGCTGCTTTTTTATCTTTACGTTCTTTGTCATCATTCTTTTTAAGCTGTTTTAATCTTTTATCAGCTTCTTTTTGAGTCAAAGCACCATTTTTTACTAATGTATCAAGGTCTTTTTTAGCTTTCTTTTCCTTATTGTTATAATAATTATCAACTGTTTTATTCATATTTTTAAACAGTTTATCTGTTTGTTTTTGTGTTTCTTTAATTGACTTGGAATCAACTCCCATTTTTAACAGCAGTTGCTTATTTAATTTCTTTATAGTTGGTTGTAAAGATTTGTTAATAGCTTTACTATCAATATCTGGCTTAACTTTTACACTAGCTGTAACAGGATGTCCCTTTAATTCTTTTTGGATTGAGTTTCCAAATCCTGAACCAAATTTTTGACCAACCCAAGCTCCTGCACTTGCACCTAAAGCTGTTCCAATACCTGGAAGAATTGCTGAACCAATTGCAGCACCTAAAGCTGTTCCACCTACTGAACCAGCTGAACCACCAATCTTGCCACCTAAACTATCTTTACTAAATAATTCAGTAGCAACACCTGTTGCCCCAGCTATTATTGGTGTTTTCTTTAATAGTCCCTTTAACATTGCCGCACCGCCAGCTCCTGCACTAGCTTCTCCAGCTCCAAAAATCAAACTAGGAAGTTTAATCTTTCCTAACGAACCAAAAACACTAAGTAATTTTTGCATTACACCTAAGAATTCAGTCGCTTTTTTAATAGCAAAGAAAGCCATTAAAGCTTTAGTTAAATTCTCAATTTCAGTTTTATGGTTTACTAATGATTTCAATAAATCATTTATTTTATCAAGTGGATCTTTAGCTTTAGAACCTTTATCATCAACTAGACCTAATGCATCAGCAATATTATAGGCAAAATCAATAAATGTTTTCCAAACCGTATTACCTATAATACCAACTAATGTTCTTAAATTTGAACCAATTTCAGATAGAACAAATTTCTTTGAGTAAAGATAATCAACTGCCGAACCCAATACTTTTGTTATTCGGTTTGCAAGAACTGGAATTTGATCAGATATTCCATTAATAATATCAGTTAAATGACTCTTACCTAAAGTATCAATAATTCCTTGAATTGCAGTTACTGCATTAGCTCTTAAATTTCCAAGTGCACCTTCAAATGTCTTAGTTGATGCTGCAGCTTTTTTAGCTCCATCATTCATACCTAATTGAGTGATAGCTTTATTGAACTCATCAGCTGTAATTTGCCCATTAGCCATTGCATCACGGAAGTTTCCAGTATAAGCTCCATTCTCTTTCATTGCCTTTTGTAATACTCCAGAAGCCCCTGGAATTGCATCAGCTAATTGATTCCAGTTTTCAGTTGTCAACTTACCTGCACCAGCTGTTTGAGTTAATACCATAGCAACTGATTTGAATGTATCTTTTGTCCCACCAGCTTGAGCATTTAAATTTCCTGCTGCCTCTGTTAATTGCATATAATTCTTAATTCCATTTGCAGCTAATTGAGCTGTTGTATTTGATACATCAGATAAATCATAAACTGTTTCATTTGCATATTTCTGAACTTCTTTAGTAGCTTTGCCAATCTCTTTTTCACCAAAGCCACCTAATTTCATAGTTGATTTGAATTTATCAATAGCATCTGATGATTCAACTGCCTCTCCAGTAATATCTTTTAAATTATCAGTTATACCTTGTGCAGCACCAGCAATTAAATTACCAGCAAATGAACCAACAATTATTTCTTTTAAATGTGAAAATTTATTACCTGTTTCTTCGGCAGTTTTACTAATCTTCTTAAAAGTATCACTAGCATTATCTTTGGCTAAAACTTCAGTTTGAACCTTTTTTGGTAAAGATTTAATTTCCTTATTAAAATCTATTACTTCACCTTTTTCTGCTTTAGCTAAAATTTCAGTCCGCTTTTTATCTGGGATTTTGGCTAAAAATTTTCTAAAGTCAGTAATTCCAGCCTCTTTTGCATCTGCTTCTAATTTAGTTCTTTGATTTTTAGGCAGTTGACGGTATTTTTCATCAATTTTTTTAATCTCATTTTCTGCATTTGATCCATCAGCTGTTATTTTAGTTTTATGTTCTTTACCCAGTGTTTGGTCAATTTCATTTGATGTTGCTTGTGATTTTTTTACCATTTCATCAGCATTATCAGAGAATGAACGATCCATTTCACTTCCTGCATCTTTACCAATTCCAGATAAATAATTATTAATTAGTTCTGTATCTGAATGAACTTTTTCAACTGGTATATCAAATTCAATACTAATTTTACCGTCAGCCATACTTATTAACCTCCTTTCACATTCTTATTATTTTGTGCAATCATATCTTTAAACATTGCATTAATAGCTTGGTTTTGTTGCTCTACACTATATTTAGGATCTTCAAGTCTAAAGTAATTTTGTGCTTCAACAATTGCTTGAACTTCTTTAGGATCATCAACATTATTAGTTGTTTTTTGACGAATAGAAATAATCCTTTGAATATATGTATCTTCTCCTAATCCGTCAAATAACGCTTTGAATTTATCCCAATGCAATTTACCACGCTCTTGCTCAAGATCAATATGGTATTGTTGCATAAATGATGCATAAATTGCTCCAGCATCTTTTGTGTAACTAAAATATCGAGTAGGCATAACATTAACATCAGTTCCATTTGAATTTCCATATGGTGATTCATTAATTACATCAGAAAACCTTTCAATTGTTTTGAGAATAAAATCTTCATCATTAGGAATTGCTTTAGGGTTTTCAAATAGCATTTCAATTGCTATTCCTATTTTTTCATTATCATCAAATTCTTCATCGTCAAGCATTTCGTAAAAACGAATCACATTATCAAATGAAAAATCTAGTTTATATTCTTTTCCTTTATAAACCACACTATCAATTAAGTCATTTGTTAAACTAAGCATTTAATCACTTACTTTTTAATATATTTTCTACGTTTTTTAGCTTTTTTCTTATTTTTCTTTTCCTTTTTCAAAGTGATTGACTTATTATAAATTTTTTGTAATTCAGTCAATAAGAATGTAAGTGCCTGAGTAGAATTACCATAGTATTTATAAATTCTTTTTCCTTCTCCTCGACCTAAGATTTTATTAAATGTCCTAATTTCTGTATCACGAACACTATCTAATGCACCACAAACTGTTTCTTTTTGTACTTCTAAATCAGCTTTTTCTAATTCTTCAAGTTCATTTTCATCTCTGATTGGTTTTGTTCCATCATCAATTTCAAGTAATGTATTTGTGATATCTTTACCGATTTCATCATTAAGTAATAATGAATATTCTTTTCCAGCGATTGTTACTTCAACTTTATTTTGTACATTTAATTTGTTATCTAAATTTATTGCAGTCATTTTGTCATTTCCTTTCATGCTATCGTCTCACATCTCTCGTCTCTGTTACTTCACTTAAATTATTTTGATGATAAATCTGCAACTACGGTAGGAGCAACAGCAGCAGTAAATGTACCATCGTCTCCTTCTGTCATTGTTAATGTTCCATCTGGTTGAACAGGAGCACCATCAAACACTAATGTACATGAAAATGTTTGATTTGCATTGGCATTACCACCAGTTGCTACGATGTTTGACATTGTTACTTCTGCCATTACATCACCATCACCTGTACGCCAAATTACACGTGTGTGTAATGAATTTCCAATAGCATATTGTTTTGATGCAATGTAATCTTGTGCTTTATCTCCAATATGACGTTTACCTGTTAAAGCTAATTGATAACGTTTTGATGTAACTTCCGTTGAACCAAAACCATTACCAGCATAATCAGCATCTTGTTGTGCTGTTTCATTAGCTGATGGCGTAATTTGTGTAACGTCTAAAGCTACCCAAGCCCATTTACCAGTTGTCATATCTTTTAAATCTGTACCACCTGTTGTATCAATATAAAGACGGTTTGTGACATTTAATACTGCACCTGTCTTTTCAATTTCTGTACCTTCAACAGGTTTTGTGTTTTTTGTAACTACCATTTTTTAACAAATCCCTTCTATTTTTTTGCTATAAAAACAAAAACAGCAATGTCTAATTCATACATTACTGTTCCTTGTTCATCTTGTTCTAGTTCACTTGGTGCACTAGATACATCTATATCTTCAAATTCAAAACTGTTATCAACACTTTTTAAATCACTTAAATTCTCTAAAAAGCTACTAATTGCAAATAATTTATCTTTTGCCTCACGTGCACTTTTAGTTGCGATTGTGATAGCGTAATTATATTGCCAATGCTGATTGCCAGCAAAATCACTTTCAAGAACGTGTGAGCCTGGTGTTGGAACAATTCCCAATTTGCTTTCAGGTGCTAAATAAGCAACTTTAATATCTAGTCCTGTTCCTTCTTTAATTGCATTAGCTAAACTTTCTTGCAAATCCATTACAAATCTAATCCTTTCTTCATAGCATTTGTAACATTATTCATTAAATCTTGACGAGCTTTTAATCGTAAGTCCCAACGTCTGGAAGTTCCAGGAGTTGTGTAATGTCTTACTCGAGCACCATTCTTACCAACAAAACCATAAAATTGAGCTTTAGCATATGGTTGTTGATATATAATTTCTTTACCATCTCTTGAGATAAACGAATTATTTCTCAAAGTTGTCCCACTATCATGTAATTTAGGGACAAATTGATTCATCGCTGCATGTGCTTCATTAGCTGCTCCTTTTCTTCCTTTGATAAGATTACCACGACTTAAACGTCGATTTAATCCACTTAGATCAACATTAACTTTTACTACCATTTAAAGCACCTCGATTTCATATGACCACAAATCATTTGAGAATGGGTCACGATTATCAATAATACTTTTAACTGTATAAGTTTGTCCTTCAAAAATAATTTGTGATTCATAATTATCTTTAGTGAGTTTGGGCATTGGATTAGATAAACCTGTATATAAATAAAGAACTGCATTAGCAACCACCTGACGATTATTATTCGTTCCAGAATAAATCGTTTGTGGTTGAAATACACAGTTATTTATTTCTACTGGAGTTTCATACTGGGGTTCATCATAAATACCATCACGCCCAATATATTTTTTTTAAATTACGCTTTGATTTGCCATACTTTTTGGAATACTTGGGATCATGTGTGATACACTCTCCTTTTTACTAATCCAGCTTGAGTTAATAAAGTAAAAGCTAATCCATATATTCCTGATGTTCCATAATTAGTATTTTCAGCATTACTATTTGTCTGAATATGTGTTCTTCCGATTGATACACTATTAATCTGACCTAGTGCATTCAATTCATATGGGGTACTAGCATTTAAATCATTTGCATACTCACACTGTAAACACAATGCACGTTTAAATAAATTAACTCTAATCGTATCTACATCAGATTCAATTGGATGTCTGATGTAATATTGATTAGTTACTGCATTAAATAAAACTTCTGCAGTTGATTCTAATTCTTTAAACTTCTCTTCATTTGTGATTTTACTAAACCCCATATTCTTATATTCTGAATATGTGATATAACTCATAAAATCATACCTCTTCTATTATTTTGAAGCAGCGGCAGCAGCAGGTTTTGTAGATGCAAATAATCCGTCTTTACTTTGTTCTTTAACAAAGATGTCATGATATAAACGGTTTTGATATAAATAACCATCACCTTGAGTATGTTCACCAGGAGCAAATAAGTAGACTGCATTTTCTTTTACAACTGGAATAACAGCTGGCTTTGCAACGAATAAGTAATTAATTGCTGTTGCATCGCTTGTAGCTTGATAGCCATTTGAAAAATCGTATTTGCTCATGAAACGTGAATCATCCCAAACTTCAATTAATTTAACACCATCAATTGATGTTACACGTGATTCTAATGCTGTCATACCAACATTTTGATTTGTAATGTTACGATTAAATTCTGATGAACGTTCCAAAGCATCCATTGTTTCAGATGATAAGAAACCAACAAGATTTTGTGGACCATATTTGCGAATTGGTAAAATAGCTTTCTTTAAAGCTGAGTAAACAGTTTTAGTATCAACAGTTTCAGAAACAGAATGGCCTTTTGTCTCTGCTGCTTTAGTAGCTAATGTTGAAAAACGATAAGCGTCCAATTCTGGTTGAACATGTTCCGTAATAAATACATTTGAAATATTAGCCATTGATAATTCTTGATTAGTTTCATCAACGTCTTGACGATCTACATAGAATTCAACATCACGATCTTGACCCATTGTATAAACTTTCTTAGAGTCTTGATATGTTCCTTCGTTAAATCCTTTGTTTCGTGTATGTGGTTGTAAACCAGATGTGTTCACAGTACGTAATACAAACGATTTACCACCATTTACTAAATCAATATTTGGAGTTCCAAGTTCTGTTGTGATTAAACCTTCTGTAATCTTTTGATCTAATAATGCTCCATCTTTTTCTACGTAATTAATTGCTGCCATTTAAATCACCTCATAATTAATTTTTTGATTTTAAACCTAATGCATTAGCAATTACACTAGATTCATTATCTGGCTTCCCATCACTAGGATTTCCACCAGTAGTTGCATTGATGCCTGGTTTCTTTTCAGATGAATTGTCGTTTTCAAATAAATAGCCATCAGATTCTTTTAATTTATCAATCTGTTCATTTAATCCATGTAAACCATCATCATCTAACTTAATTACTTCATCATCTAATAATGCTTTAATTGCCTTTGGATTACGTGCTTGTGCTTTAAGTAAAGCCATATCAATTGCACTATCTTTGCGAACTCGATTGAGTGTATTTTCAGAATTCTTTTTTGACTCATCATATTTATCTTGCAATTCATCAAAACGTGTTTTTAATTCTTCATTGTCTTTTACAGACTCTTTCATCTTTGACAATTCTTCTTGATTAGACTTCAATTGTTCCGACATTGTGTCACGTTCTTGTTCAACCGAAGTTAAATCTCCTCTCAATTTATTCATTTCGCTTGAATGCATTGCCATGATTGAACCAACTTGTTCATCTGATAAACCTAAATCCTTTAACTCTTCTCTTTTCATAATTGACTTCCTTTCGAATTTTTATACAGTGTTACGCCACTGAAAAAGTGTATGAAAAATAAGCAGTTTAACGACATACTTAGGTCGAATAAAAAAAGCACTAATCAATTGATTAATGCTTTATAATGGTTTGATATTACCGATAATATCACTAATATCTTTAATTGAATTTTTAACCTTTTGAATTGTACTATTTTCATGTAAAAATGAAATTCCAGTAGGACTAATCATGATATCACTTTTTAAATGCTTTCCAGCCATATCAATATCATATGCTTTATTTAAAATATAACCTTCATCAGATAAAGTATCAAAAATATATTCAAAATAACGCTTGTTAATTCCTAACCATTCAGGAGTTAATTTGGTCATATCTACTTCTACATCGTCTTTCAAGCAATTATACAAATATGTTAATATGCGATAAACCAATACATAATAATCATTTTTTGCCATTTGACCACCTAGTTAATAACTTCAATTGATTTAATTTCATTCTCTTCAAAGATTATACCTTCTTTAGGAAGATTTTTACCTTCCAATGATATATCATACATCCCATAATCATCATTATCTTCTGGAGTGCCAGCATCAACTACATGCCCAATAAAAACGTCATTATCAACATCTATTAATTTTACTTGTTTTCCTAAGTATTTCGTTGTATCCATAATGTCCATCCTCTTTATCACTTCTTAGGTAAATAAGGAACAATATGAGTTCTTTTATTAGAATGATGTATTTTTATCCATTCCGTTTCTTCATTAGTATTAGCATCCACACCAACTATTCGATTAACATGTACTATTTCTCGATTATCGAAATCACCAGATTTTCTCTTTCTTATAGTTCCTTTACCTGAATACTTATCTAGTAATTCTTGTGGATCAACATCATCATATAAGTAACTTTTGCCTTCTAGATGTGTTGATTTTATATGTGAAGCTTGTTTCTCAGTATTAATCTTAGTTCCCCACTTGCCACTTTCTACCATCATTTTAACATGTTTTGCAGATTGCGAAAGTCCTTTTGTATCACTTGCATGAACTGTACCATAAATCTGTTCACGACCATAATCACGATTTAGGAAATCATGTTCATTTACTAAATCACGTAATTTCTTTTGAAAATCACGAATATGAACACCACATTCTTTCGCATGAGTTTCATCACCCAAGTTATCAGCTAATTGTTTCTCATACTTCCATTGCCGAACAGCACGTTCAAATCTCCTTTGCTTAGCTAAAATGTCAGCATTTTTAATTGCTTCTTTTGGATCATACTGTTCTTCATAATTATGTGATATGCCTTTAATATATGGTGTCAGCATATGTCTGCAATTAATTCCTAATGTTCCACTAGGTTCTCCGTAACCATGATTATAAATTGTGTCATAATCATCATCAAAACGATTATCTGATTCAGGTACAATATTAACAACATGTCCTTGAATATTAGCACATGCAGGACGAGCAGCTGCATGACTACTCATTACAGCTAATGGACTATCAAAATCTTTCATTGATTGAATACGGATATCATTAAACATTCTCATTGATGTTGTATTAATTACTAATTTTGTATATCCTTCAAGCGTCCATTGATGTCCGCCTTTATCGACTAAAGAAGTTTTAATTCCCTTCTCATTCCATTGATATATGTTATCTCTAAAAGCCTTTTGAGGTGTTTTAAGTCCTGTTGTTACTTCTAAGACTGTTTGATTAATAATATCTTGATATGTAATCAAAGCTTGATTATTGTCATAATTAGTTGATAATAACGTCTGATTAACATTATTACTAATATCAAGGAATGTTTGATGAATATAACCATCAATAATCTGATCAATATTAGGACTAATATCAAGCGATTTATTTAACAATTGGTTTAACTGTTGGTTAATATCATCCGCAGTTTTTAACCCATTATCTTTCAATAACTTTTCTATATCCTGTTTAGATATATGTGTTGTTTGCTGAACAGCTTTAATAACTTGTTGTGTTAGTGCTCCCATATTAGATAAACATTGCAAACGCCACTGTAAAATATTTTCTCTATCTTCCAATAACTTCCGCTGGTTATCAGTTGCATCAATAATCATTAAAAAAATTTGCTGTTGTAATTCGGCATAATAATCAGCAATCTTATTAGATTGTTTTTCTAATTCTTTTAATGTAAGCATTAAGCATCACCAAAGTTCATTTCATCTTCACTAGGTTTTGGATTATTTTGTGGCATTTCTGCCATCCATTGTTTAACTTCATCATCCGACAAACCATAATTACGTTTTAGAAATTCTTGAACAGGCATTGCTTTTGCCATAAACACTTTCAAATCTTCATCCAACTGTTGGTCTTTATTAACAAATACACCATCATCAAAATAAACATCAATATCTAGATCTTTTGACAAATCAAAATCAATTCTCGCTTTACCATCGCTAAAGAATTCAGGTGTCTCTGCTAATTGAATAATTGCAATCATTAATTGTTTAATTGCTTTTTCAACCATTGTTAAATAACTTGAACGTGTCTGATATGTCATTGAATTATTAGAAACAACTTGAGTAGCGGTTTGAATTCCACCGTCTGCTTTACTAAATGTTCCAGTTGACAAACCTAATTGAATTTCCAGTTTTTTTATTGCAGTATCCATTGCGTCATTAAATTGTTCTGTACGAATATCAACAGTATTATCAGTAATTTTCATTGAAGATGGATCATCAATATCAAACCCTTCATAAGTTGCATCTTCAGTATCAAAATATGGACGATGTTGTTCGTCGTATCTTAGCATTTGAGCTGGAACAATAATTCGACGTTTACCTAACTTAATCTCTTCATAGTACATGTCATTAATTAAATTAATATCATCTAATACTGATTTTGCATTATCGACAATACCAACACCCAAAGGAGATTCAAGATTAATATTATTTGCCCCTGGAGTATGAAAATAAGCAAATAATGGAGCAGTTAAACCATTAATAACGACTTGTTCTTCTAAGTTATCATAAATCGTATTTAGTGGAACTTGAACACCCACTTCATTGACGTTATCAGACCGATATAATTCATTTGTAATGTGATAGGTATCATTATCCCATTGATGAAATTCAAGCAATGTATAGTAAATCATTTGATCATTTTCAACACGAATTGTCTTACTAGCAATAGCACATTCAGCAATGTCATTTGTATTTGACCGTAGTGGATAAAATTGATTGGCTCTAATCCATGAAATTTTAATTTCATCATTATCTACATAAGGACGCATTGCAAAACCACCTGCTGCTACTCCTTTTTCAAGATTAGTTTCAAATTGATTGTAAAAATCATTTTTATTAAGTACATCATCAATAAAACTATTAAGTTTATCATCATTAAATGAAATTTTGCATTTTTCATTAAAAACAATACTTGCTATTCTTCTAGCACACGTTTTAGTCATATTCAATGCATGAATTTTATGTTTGTGTTTCTTTCCCTGTATTGTTCGATAAACAGGATCAAAGTCATTACGATAATACCGAAAATCTCTATCAATACGCTTGTATTCACTTGCTGGCATTTCAATTCTTTCATCATCTGTAATCTTAACAAGTGATTTAACCATTCCTAATTTTGCACCTCCTTTACGAAACAAATTTTTAATCGTACTCCATATTCCCACAATCTCGCCTCCTACCATTTAAGATTTAAATCACGTAAATTATCAAGCACAAAATATTGAAAAGCATCACATGTATGGTCGTTATCTTTGATAACTTTTGGTTTAGCTGTCTTTAAGCTATCTTCATCCCAACGATACATCTTATGCTGATCAATAAAAATCTGATTATCAGGTTTATCAAGATAATAAAAACGACCAGTTGCAAGTAAATCTTGAACATGGTCGATCATCTTTGTTTTTTCTGTTTTATTAACGTGATGATAATGTTGATTGTGTCTTTTAAACATTTCATGATCTAAAGCATAATCTGTTGTTGCACTATCAGCACTCATCTTCCACGGTTTCATTTGCCACTTTTCAATCCATTGCTGCTCAACCTTATATAAATCATCAGCAATATCAGAAGGAGCTTTTTTAACTGCTTTACCAGCTGGGGAATAGTAGTAAGTATTTAAGAGAATAACATTCTTTTTATTGGTTATCCCTATACATAGTTCAGTAGTAGCTGATACTTGTTGTCCACTATCTTGTGAAAAATAAATATTAACTAGATATTCATCATCTGGAATGTTTTTAATCGCATGGAATAAATCCATGTTATACACATTATTACCTAATCCAACTACTTCTCCTAAATACATCCAACGATAATAATTTTCATCATTACTTTTTACAACATTAATTTCATCTAAATAATCATCAGATAAAATTCCAGCACGAACATCTTTATATGTTGAATGGTCAATAAACCAATTAGGCATATTCCTACGTTGTTCTATCCACTCATTAATCCATTCATAAGGATTTTTAGGTGGATTATAACTGTAATATGTTACAACATGTTTACCTGGTGGTAATCGTTTACGTGTAAAAGAAGCACGAACCGTATCAACTTTTTCCCAATCATCAAACTCCGCTAACTCTTCAAACCATAGCCAACGAACATAACCTTTAGCAATAATCATTGATTTTAATTTTGCTGGATCATCAACTCCAGAAAAATAGAATGCTGTTCCTGTTTTCTTATGAGTTATCCGATATGGCGATTTTTGAAACCTAAATAGATTTTCTACATGTAGTTCATATATTGTCCACTTAATTTGTTCATATACAGATAGTTCAATAGTGTTAGCTACTTTACGCATAATTAAAACATTAGCCAACGGGTCAGATAAAAAATCAATCACTAACTGAATACTGATAACAGATGATTTAGTTGAACCACGTCCGCCTTTAAAGACTTTATTTAATGCAGAAGAATAAAGAGCTTTATCAAAATGCGGACTAATTTCTTTATCTACATTTACATCAATCTTCATCTTCTCCACGCTTTCTAATAAAGTTAATTGTCACATGATCATCATTATCACCTTTAAGTGTCTTAGCTTTTAATTCTGATAATTCTGCATCAGCTTTTGCTTTACGAACCTTAGCTTCATCTAATTCAGGAGTAGAATTATCAGATAAGTACCCAGCCATTTTTAAAATAGTTGTTGCTGACTGTAATTGAACCATCTCTGACTTTGCATTTAATAAATCATGAATTTTTTTCAAGGCATCATTTTTATAATTTTTAACAACTAATCTACTATATTGTTCTTGTGCAGCTTTAAATAATGGGTCTTTTTTCCACATATATAGCGTTCTAGGACTACGATGCACATTTTTAGCGATCTGTTCATCCGTTAAATCATCGTTAAACAACATAATAACAGCGTCCTGGTGCAATTTATCTAATTGAAAAAAAGGTCCGTTTTCTGCACTTTTCTGCACTTTTTTCATTTCATTCTACTCACCTCCTTAAATAAAAAAGAGACAGCCTTTTGCTATCTCTTCTTAATTATTACTCCATATTTTTAATTTAATGTTCCGGAATTGTTTATCTTTTAGATATATAAACTGACTACAATCGAATTACAATGGCTAATGGAGTAATTAGGTTGATTATATCAGTTTGGTCATCTCAATACAATAAAACGATAACCATTTGCTATCGCTTATCTTTCGACAATATCATAATAACGCCTATATGGGTCAGTATGTGGCCAGACTTTGGACAGTTTTTAGTCAGAAAAAGGTCAACTTTTGGTCAATTTTGAACAACAGTTCGCTTGCAAAATAAAAAAAAGAATTATAGACTATAAATAGCCTATAGTTCATACTTCGTTCCTAGTCTTACTTTCTGACTAGGATATTTTTTATTTATAATGACCTTTAAGTGCGATAATTTGGATTGATTTATCTGTTACTCGATATACCATTCTATTTTTCTTATCAACTCGTTTTGACCAAAAGCCTTGTAAATCCATTCTTAATGGCTCAGGCTTCCCTAAACCGCTAAAGGGATTTCTCATAGTATCATCAATTAACTTAATGACTTGTTTCATCATTCTCTTATCTGTTTGAATAATTTCAGACATTTGTTCCCAAGCATTAGCGGTAAATTCCACATTTAATTTCATATGTCATTCTTATTCCTCATTCTTTAAATTCTCCCAATCATCAGGAGTTAATACCTTAACATCACCTTCTTTAAGTTGGCTCATTGATTCACGTAAAAATTCACGATTTTCTTTATTTTCTAATAAATATGCTGTTTCTCGTAAAGAATTGTACTCATCTTCTGAAATAATAACTATATTCTTATTTTTAGGACGAGTTACTATTACAGCATCTTGATAATCAACAACATCATCCGAATACTTTTTAAAGTTCTTACGAAACTCGTTTGAACTTGTTGCTATAACCTTTCTCATTCTTCCATTCTCCTTTATAAAAATAACCCTACAATTTTTTGCAAATTAATTTAGATTAATTCACATATATATTATATAATATTGTCATAATTTTGTACATAATTTAGAACGTAATTTTACACTTTATTTGTATACAAATAAAAAGAACTAGCAAAATGCTAATTCTTCACCGCTTTTATGCAAATCTAATTGTAATATTGTTTTCTTAGAACTAAGAGAATCTGCAAACTCATTCAATGCTACTTTCTTATAAATTTTATATGAGCTTTTACAGCATTGTAATTTTTCCGCCATTATAACTTGTGATAATCCATCTACATATACACCCAGAATAATCATTTTTGAACGTTGAGAAATATGATTTAATGCAAATCTGACATCACTCATAATCTTCGGTGCTAAATCTGTTGCATTTATATGTTCTACTAATTTATCTTCATTATGATTTCCACCATCATGACTAACAGGCGTATTTGTAATAACTGGAGATTTAAGCGCCGATGGATCTTCACCAGCCATTCGACTAATTCTCTTAAAAGCCTTAAAAAAATTATTTACGTTTTTAGCAGTTTGTTCATCATCATATTCAAATAATGCTGTTAATTTTGCTCCATCCACGCTATGCACTTCCTTATGTTATAATTATTTATGTATTTGATTTTAGGAAGCGCCTTTGTGGCGTTTATTTTTTTGCAATAATAATTAAAATCATTAACACAGGCACACAAAATGCAAAATTAATTAGCTCCATACTGTTCTTCCCAATATTCTTTAGAAACTCTTTTCCATTCATTATCAATCAGTTTCCTGTAAATATTTTTATATCTATAAAATTCTATTTCTTGCATGTCATTCTCTCTTTCTAAAACCTTTAATTTCTATATCTTTAGATATTTCTTTAGCAAATTCTTCGTTTTTTCTTTTCATATTTTCAAATTCTTCATCAAATTTTTTATGTCGTTCTTCCCATTCTTGATCTTCTTGTTTATACATTTTTAATAACTCTAAAATCATAATAATTGAAAGTCCAATCATAATAATAAACATAATGACTAATACACCTATTAATATTTTTATCATTATTTATCCCCTCATTTGAAATATTCTTGTATTGCATCTGCTACTTTACTAAAATCTGTTAATTTAATTGGTGGCATTGTTAAGACTGGTGTAGATACTCCATCATCACTTTTATGTGCAACTATTTTTAATTTTCCATCACAACCAGTTATTTCAATTTGAATAGGTTTTGAGTCTCCCAAAATTGTTTTAATTTTAATATCATTACTTTTAAATATTTTTCGTAAAACACTTAATAATTTATCCATTTTTCACTTCTCCTTTATTGATATCCAATCTTCTAACTTACGTAATTTATCAATATATTCATCAATCGTCAACTCATTCAATTCAGTAGCTACTTTTTCTCGTTTCAATCCAATCAAAGCATGGTGTAAACTTGGATAATATCCAATCACAACATCATGTGTTTTAGTTTCAGGGACATGTTGAATTAATGTGTAATTATAACTGTCAACTTCAACTCGATAAGTATCATTAATTCTGATTGTTGTCTTTTTACTTTTCATTATTTTTCTTCTTTCAATTTATTTTTTTGCAGCTGCTATGACTTGATGTCCTTTGACAAGCATCAAGCCTATATGGATGTAGGTCGCAATTACATTCCATTTTGTGAACACCTTAATCAAGGCGAATTTGTAATACCTTAAGCCTCCAAAGTTCTAGGAGGCAATGACTTGACAACCAGCGAAAATTGTCAAGCCTGTAAAAATTAAATATTGGATATATTAATAAAACGGATTGAGTGCATGTACAATGAAAAAATTGGTGGAAGTTTTCCTTCTTTCTATTTGTTAAATTAACGTTT
>CALVCU010000008.1 GCA_944326135.1 uncultured Ligilactobacillus sp.
TTAAACTGCTTGATTTTGAAGAACTAGAACTTTTCTTTGAGCTACTATCGCTTTTAACTTTTTCAGATTTAACGCTACTATGTTTTTCTGAATGATTATCTTGATTACCACATCCAGCTAAACTCAAACTTAATAAAAGTGCACTGCAGACTAATGTTAATTTTTTCATATTAATTCCTCCAAATATTATGTAATGCACTTACTTCCTTTTTTCAGTTTTTATTTTCATCAGTGGTTGGACGAAAAAGTTATTTCATCGGAATTGCAATATCTCCAATTCTAATTGGTACATTTTCATTTTGAGGTGCTCCACCTGTTATTTGTGATTTATCCACATTGAGGTCTTTTCTAACTTGATAAGAAGTCAAGCTTTGTGTTACTCCCATGGAGGATTGAAGTAGGTGATTTATATTTCGTTCAGATTGTACAATAGACATATTTGGATAGACAGCCGTTACCTCAACCATTCCTTTGATAATGTCTAATGTTCCTAAACTTTTTCCAGTATCTGGATCCATTACAGGTTCACTACCTACTTTATCAATTATTTGAAATTTATCTCCTACATTAATGTTTTGCTTGGATCCAGCATTTATAACTAACTCAGTAGTGCTAATTATCTTTGCTATTTTGATTTCTTTTCCCAATTTTATAAACCTCTTCCATTAATTTTATTCGTGTATGTACTTCTTTTATGTTTTGGGGTGAAATATACCCAGTTAATAAATTAATAATCATTGTTTGCAAGTTGTTATTATCGAGTAATATACTCTTATCTTTTTTTAAGTTATCCAAATTTTCTTTTAAACCATCATTGTTTTTCTTTAATTCTTTTATTTTCTTTTTTAAAATTAACCTATCAACATAAATATCAGCTATAATAGATAGTAAGAACAGAATACCAATAACAATTAAAACAAATGTATGAGGGATTTTAATCCCACCCCAATCAATAAATTGAGTAATACTGATTATTCCCAAAAATATAGTTGTTATTATTCCAATACGAGGTGATATATAATGTTTAAACCAATTTTTCAATCATCAGATTCCTCCTTTGAAAAGTTTATTAATTCGTTAAATTATTGGCAGGCAATTAATTTGCGAATGACATTGCTTAGATCTAAAAGACCTAATGACAGTGAAGAAGATATTCGAATCCAAGCTGTAACAGAGTATTCTGATAGTGAGAAACTTAAATATGATTTAGAAGAAGCTTTAAATAGTCCTAGAATTTAACCGACATAGTCGGTTATTTTTTTATAAAAATTCAATCATGTCCTCACTTACTCCCAATTCATTATGCAAATCCTCAAAACACTCTGGATAAGTACCATATTCTTCTTTATACAATTCTTTGCAAATCTTAAAAGCCATTAAATTAGCTTCATGTTCAGTTTTTGCACATGTCGTATGATTTTGCGTGTAATAACTTTGTAATCCGTTGTGTAGCAAAATATGACTCAATTCATGAGCGCACACAAAATAGCGTTCTGGAGAATAACGAATGCTGCTAGATAATATAATAATAGGGTTGTTAAATAGATAAATAGTATCTCCTTTAGGCTTGGTTATGTTTTGATATTCAACCGGAATATCTTTTTTATCACAAATCAAAAATGGATTAACTGAACCGAATTGGCTTTTTAATTTATCAACATCAAATACCAAAGCAATCAATCCTTTTTAAATTTATCTTTATACTTATAAAAAACTTGTGTTAAAGCAATCTTCAGTCTTTCTTTTTCTTCATCCGTTAGATTTTCGCCATCGTAAGTCATTCCATAATTCAAGTTATCATCTAAGAATTTTTTTAAATCTTTTTGATCTTGTACTGCTTGTTCATCTTCGCGACCAAGTAAATAGTCAACAGATACATGAAAATAGTCAGCGAGTTTTTCTAAGTTAGCAGCTGTGGGTTGTTTATTCTTTAATGTATATATGTAATTTTCGCCTAATCCCAAGTCAATTGCTACTTGTTTCAGTGATTTTGATCGGTTTTTTGCAAGTTTTTTTATCCGTTCAAACGTTGTCATATCAACATTTTCACCTTTCTGTTTGCCATATTTTACTCTAAAGTTAATTATTTACGTTGACAAAATTATTCTTTAGAGTAAAATATAGAGTGTAAGTTATGTTAGTAATAAAAAACGTAAGCTAAATAAAGGCTATAAAGATAATAAACTTGGCGGTTGAATTATATAAATAGTCTTTTTAAAGCGGTTATTTATTATGCTTTAAGTTTACTCTTTAGAGTAATAATAGTCAATGAAAATTATTTTTTTTATTACTTTTTTATCTTACGGGCTGGGGTGGGTGGATTGTTTTTTTTGAAAAGAAAATAGAAAGGTGATGATAAAAATGTGCAAGTTTTCAATTGAACCAGGACGTCAAAAGGTTCGTAAGTGGATGGAAGAAAACGACTACTCTTACAACGACTTAGCTAAATTGTCTGGTTACAGTAAGCAAACTGTTTATCAATACATTATAGGCAAGAATGACGGTAAGGCAGCCGGAGATTTCATCAAAGAATTAATGCGTTTTTTCAGAATTAATTAGAAAGGGAAACAATATGTTTCATTTTAATTTGTTAATTTTTATTACTCAACTTATATATTCCTCGTTGGGAACTTTGATTTTAATTTCACTAATTGATAGAGCTATTTCAAAAGTATCTAATGGTGGTTCAAAAACTAAATATGAAATTGCGATTGGCTCAGTGGCATTTCTTGAATTATTTTTGATGAATGTAATTCATTTCGTTAATTAGAAAGGGAGAATTTAAATGTCAAAAACAAAAAAAGTTATTTCCCAAGAAACGCAAGAAAGAATCACAAATTCAATCATTCAACTGTTAGCGGAAGAAAGTTGCACACTTGCTGACTATGAAGAAATTCATGAACTTGTGATTAATTACTACAAAGATAACGCAACATTAAAAGTTTTAGTTGAAAAAGTCCCTTGTGAAAAAGATCGGTCTGTTATCAGCAAAGCTAAGTCGATTGCTTTCGACAGTTGCGACGAACGTATCCACAAACTTTGTCGCGAAATTATCGAATTAGCGAAAGGGAAAAATAGATTAGAAAGGAATATTTAAATGGACGCAGAATTACAACAAACGGCAAATGATATTAAACAAGTGGTCGAAAAAACTGCTGATAAAATTTTAGAGACGTTCAAACCGTTACTAAATGAAAGTTTTGAGGAATACTTTATGAGAATTGATGAAATGACAAAAAAAGCATATAAAGAATTGAATGACGAGACAATAGCTGATTCTATCTCAAAAAACATTTTAATTAAATCAATTGATTATATTCGTAGAAAGAAATTGCAGACATTTTACTCAATGCCTGCAAAAAAGTATTAGAAATTGAAAATGGTTTTGAATAGCTCATAACTATCTTCAAAATCTTCTCTTGAATCACCGAGAAAACTTTGTAAATCAGCACGATTTTGTGAGCTCTTTTTAAATTTTTGGAAAAGAGTATCCCAAGTTTTAACCAATCTATCTAGTACATTACTTTGTTCATAATTAACAGAACGACCGGAATTATTAACTATATCTTTGATTAAGCTTATTTCTGAATTGATGATTTTGGCATGTTGTTTAGCGTATTGCCGGTCATTTTGGTTAACTGATGTAAAAAGTTCATCGATGTGTAATTTAAGAGATTTGAAAATAAATCTCAAATCTTCTTCAAGAAACATAAATATAAGCAACACCTCCTTTCAAAAAGAGGATAACTAAATTATATCAAAGGCGACATGAAAGACAGTCATTAAGCAGTAAAAAAGAATTAATGAGCATTTATCGAAAATACATTAAAACGAAATTTAAAGAAAGAGTGCAAATATTATGAAATTAAATGAACTTTTTAGTGAGAAAGTAATTGATGAATTTGCAAATTCTATAGTTAAAGCTATTGATTCTGCATCTGAAAAAGCTGGGGAATTTAAAAGAGTTCTAAATCAAAAACAAGCAGCAGAATATATAGGAGTTTCAGCACCAGTATTTGCTGATTATAGAAAAACAGGTTTGATTAAACCAGTTGAATATCCAGGATTTAGTGGATTGAGATTTGATAAAAAAATACTAGATAAGTTTATTGTTGATCATCAATTGTAGAAAGAAGCGATAAAAATGTTGAGAAAAATTTCAGATGTAATGAGATATGTTGAAAGTTTTTTATTTTTTGCAACTTTTATTGTCGGATTAATTTCTTCAAAAACAGTTGGAATGATTTGGTTATCGTTTCTAATCATCCTTTTAGTTCATTGGCTAATTGATAAGGACTATGCAGAAGAATGGGTTAGATACATTTTCGGAAAATAAAAAGTCGGCATAATGCCGACTGGAAGAAATTTTAAAAATGAAAAAAACATTTAAAATACAATGTGACTAAGATTATAACACTATTTATATTAATTAGTCTAGTAATTTAAAAATGGAGGAATTTTAAAATGGAAAATCAATTGATGATACCTGAACCAACAACAAAATTAGAGCTTGGTTCAATCACTTTAGAAAATCAAGATATTTTAGAGAAAGCAGTTGATAGTTTTATTGAACGTTATCAAGGAACAATTGTTACTGCTGATACTGTTAAAGAAAGTAAAAGTAGTCGTGCAGAACTAAATAAATTAGCACAAGCATTAGATGAGAAAAGAAAAGCGGATAAAAAAAGTTATCTCAAACCACTTGAAATATATGAAGAAACAATCAATTCGATGAGAGATAAAGTTAAACAATGTTCAGATGAAATTAATGTACAAATTAAGGATTTTGAACAGCGAGAGAAAGATGAACGCCGTATAAAGGTAAAAAAACTTATTGAAGAAATGTCTGAAAATTATGGAGTTTCTCCTGACGAAATCGAAATAAATCCTAAATGGCTTAATAAATCAGCTTCTAAAAAAAGTGTTGTTGATGGAATTGCATCTGCAATGAAAGAACGCAAATCAATTAATGACAATAAATTGATTATTGAAAAATATGCAACAGAACGTGGATTAGATCCAATGTATTATGTTGATTTAACAGAAGAACAATCACTTTTAGAAATTGAAAATAAAATTGATGATGATCTTGAAACAAAGCGAAAACGTGAAGAAGCAACGAAAGCAGCTGAACAAGCTCGAATTGAAGCTGAAAAAGAAAAATCAGAGCAAGTTGGAGATATCTTGGTTAATCGTGAAACTGGCGAAACTAAAGAAATTGCACAAGAAATCAGTATCACAGTTCGTGGCAACAAAGACCAATTAGATTCGTTAGCTAAGACGATTAAAAAGTTGGGTATTAAAGTTATCAAAGCTTCCGAGCGTAAAGAAGTGATTGAATAGTGTTTAAGCTTAGAGATTATCAAGAAGAAACAATTAATGATGTTTATAAATCAATGAAAAAAGGCAATAAAACAATAGTAGTTCAGCAACCTCCAAGAACTGGTAAAACAGTAATCATGGCAGATATTGCTAGACGTGCGACCACTAAAGGAAATCGTGTTTTGTTCATAGTTCATCGTAAAGAAATTGTTGAACAAGCTACTGCTACATTTAAAAAGCAAAACGTTGATATGAACTTAGCACAGTTAGGAATGGTTCAAACTATCACTAGACATGTTGATACTATTCCAGAACCACAAGTCATATTTGTTGATGAAGGACATCATGCTTTAGCTAATACGTATCAACGAATATTAGATAAATTTCCTAATGCAATTAAATTATTATTCACTGCAACACCACAACGAACAGGAAAGAAACAATTAGATTTAATTGCGGATGATATTATTTTAGGAAAATCAATTAAATGGTTAACGGAGCATGGAAATTTAGCTCCATTCACATACTATTCAATTGATGATATTAATCGAGATAAACTTCAAAAAAACAGCACTGGAGATTTTACTCAAGAAAGTATGGAAAATGCAATCGAACATAAGATTTATGGTGATGTTGTAAAAAATTATGAAAAACTTGCTTCTAATAAACAAGCAGTAGTTTATTGCTATTCAATCGAAAATGCTTTAAAAATTGCACAAGAATTTAATGATAATGGAATTTCAGCTGCCGAAGTTGATGGGAATACTGACCCAGTTAAACGTGATGAAATTATCGAAAATTTCCGAAATGGAAATATTAAAATTCTAACCAATGTAAATCTTTTTACTGAAGGATTAGATTTACCAAACGTTGATTGTGTGATTATGGTTCGTCCAACTGCTTCACTCGCATTGTATTTACAATTCTCAATGCGATGCTTAAATCCACGTGAAGGAAAAATGGCAACCATTATCGATCACGTTGCAAATTGGAAAGAATTTGGACTTCCAATTGAAGATCGTGATTGGGAAAATGCAATGACTACTAAAGGGGGTTCAAAAAAGAAAAAGACAAAAGCGAAAACAAATTCACCTTTACAGTGTGATTATTGTTATGCGGTATTTTATCGGTCAGAACTAACTAAAGATAACCTATGTCCATATTGTGGAAAAGAGATTTCAAAAAAGCAAATTGAAATGCAAGTCACAAACGATAAATTGATTGAAATAAACGAAAGTAATTTAAGGGTAGACCGTTTGAAAAAAATTATGAAAGATAACGTTTTAAAAAATGTAGCTAATAAAAAAATTAGTGATTTAAAAACAATGGCTGAATTTCAAGCTTATGCGAAATTACATAATTACAAACCTGGGTGGGCTTATATCATGTACAAAAAATATTTAAGGAAAGGGAAATAAAAAATGGGAATTTTACCAAAAGACGAAAAACTAGAACCTAAAACTGAACCGAGAAACTTCTTTATATATGGTGCGACTATGTCAGGAAAAAGTTATTTTTCAAACTTTTTCCCACATCCATTGGTTTTAAATACTGATGGGAATAGTGCACAAGGTACAGCACCAAGTATTCAAATCAGAAATGTAAGAGATTCAAATGGCAAATTAAAACAATCAGCAATCAAACAACTTGATGATATTATCACAGAATTACAACAACCAGGAGTTACATTTCAAACAATTGTAATTGATGTAATTGATGATATCTGCGTGATGATTGAACAAGCAATTTGCTTAGAAAATAAAGTTCAAGCTTTGAGTGATGTGCCATATGGAAAAGGATATTCATTATTTAATACAATTCTTCAACAATTTGTTATGGATTTAAAAGCATTACCAATGAATGTAATTTTTATTAGTCGTGAAATTGAAATCACTGATGAAAGTGATGGTCATACAGAGCTTAAACCTTCATTAAAAACAAAATACTACAATATCGTGAATGGTAATTGTGATTTAGTTATCCATACACAAAAATTTGGAATAAACACATACCGAAGAACAATTGAAGATAGACGAACAGTTTATCAACCTGAAAACATTTCAGATCCTAGAGTATTAAGACTGCTCAAATCAATTAATGGAATGTTTCCTAATACTAAAAATGATAACAAAAATAAATAATAAAGAGAGGTAAATAATTATGACTTTACAAGATATTTTAAATGAAACAAAGAAGAATTTTGATCCAAAGAAAGACAGTATTAATAGTTCTTTTGATAAATTGCCAGAAGGAACTTACACAGTAACGTTAGATCATACAAATCATTTTGTATCTAAAACAAGTGGTTTTGAACAATTAAGTTTCAAAATGATGGTTATTGATGGGGAACACGCTAGTCAATCAGAATTTGTTGGAGTTAATTTAGCAACTAAGAAGAAAGATGGTTCACCAATGCCTGATTTCGTAGTTACGAAAAATATGCGTATGTTGGTAACAATTGGAGCGTTGGTTGGATTAACTATTACTGATGAAATGGTAACTGGAAATGAAACTGACGTTTATGAAAAATTACAAGAAGCCTTTACTCCTTACAAAGGTAGGTTACTAGAAATGACAATTAAAGAATCACCAAATGATAAAGATCCACAACATCCATATCGAAACTATGAATTTAGCGAAGCAGAAGATGCAGGTAATAATGATCCATTCCCAAAACAAAATAATGATGAAATTAAAGTTGAAGATGACGATTTACCATTTTAAATAATGATTGAGGCAGTATCCGATAAAAACTACCGAATGGGTGAAATGCCCATTAGAAGAAAGGTGATTAAATGCGAAATTTAGTTGAATATGCTGTGCGATATGCAGAAAAAGGTTTATCAGTAATTCCAATGATTCGTAAAAAACCATTAATTAAATTCGCTGATAAACCACCTATGACAGTTGATGAAATCCATAAATTTTGGGGAACACACCCATATGCAAACATTGCCGTTAAAACTGATAAATTCTTTGTTTTTGATATTGATATTCACAAAGATGGTGCAAATGGAATTCAAACTTTTAAGAAATTAAATCATCCAGAATGGTTTAAAAAAACTTTGGTTCAGAAAACAGCTCATGGTGGTTACCAGTATTTTTTCTTAAAACCAGAAGATATTAAGATGACACAAATGATTAATTTTTTGCCAGGAATTGATATTAAAGCCCATCCAAATAATTATGTGATGATTGCACCAAGTATTGTTGATAACATTCCTTATCAATGGTTAAATCAAAAACCTATTATTAAAGCTCCTAAAGGATTAATGGATTTGATAAAAGAAAAATCTAAACCAACTTATGAAGGTGGAATTAATGAAAGTTATGTCATTGACGGTAAGACAAGAACATCAGAATTATTTGAACAAGTTATTAAAGGTTTTGGTGTAACAGGCGGTAGAAATAACGCTTTAGCAGAATTTTGTGGCGGATTGTTATATCGAAATGTTGATCCTGAAATTGTGTTGGAGTTAGCCAAAATTGCAAATGAAAATACAGAATCAAGTTTACCAGCTAAAGAAGTTGTAACAACAGTAAATAGCATGATTAAAAAAGAGATAAGGAGGCGAGAATCAATTGAAAGTAATCAAACTTGATGAAAAATCGGTTGGAAAATTACGCTTAATGCAGAATAAACAAACAAAAACAAAAAAGGTTATTCCGTTTATTTTAACTGCCGAAGGAAAAATTAAAGTTAATAGTTTGAGAAATATTGAATTAATCATTGAAAATGATGATCAATTAAAAAATCGTTTCCGATATAATCTTTTTACTTCTGAAATTGATGTTGTTAAAGACTCAAAATTATTAAATATCAAAAAAGGACGGTTAGTTGATGCCTATTACTCAGAAATTGCATCATACATTGAAAGTAATGCTGATTACAATCATGTTCTTTTTGATGAAAGAAAAATCAGAAGTGCATTAACTGTTGTTTCAAGACGTCATTCATATAATCCAATCGTAGATTATATGAATGAAGCATATGAAAAATGGGATAAAAAAGAAAGATTAAAAAATTTATTACCTGATTATCTTGGCGTAGATAGAAATAGCACAATAACTTTAATCACAAAATTGTTTTTCTGCGGTGCAGTTGCTAAAGCATATAATCCTAAAACTAAATTTGATTTTGTTTTAGATCTAGTAGGTGGACAAGGAGCAGGTAAGACTACTTTTCTTCAAAAAATTGCACCATTAGGTTATTACACAGACCAATTTACTAATTTTGATAATAAAGATGATTATTCAGTGATGCGAAGAGCATTAATCATTAATGATGATGAATTAACCGCAACTAGCAATGCAAGCTTTGAAATCTTAAAAAAATTCATTACATTGCAAGAGTTTGAATACCGTAAGCCATATGGACATGAAGCAGAACGATTCGATAAAAATTTTGTAATGGCAAGAACAACTAATGAACTTTATTACTTGAAAGATAAAACAGGAGAACGAAGGTTTTTACCAGTTCTTGTTAGTAAAGCACGTCAAATAAAATCACCAATTGATGATTTAGAAAATGATTTTGTTTTGCAACTTTGGGGCGAAGCAGTCCATTTATATAAAGATGAACATTTTACCTTTAAATTGTCTAAACAGCAGGAGAAAGATTTAGAAAATCATCGAATTAGCTTCATGTATACAGATGAAGTAGAAGATAGAATTGATGAAATGTTAGCAAACGATTTTGAGAATGAAGATTTTATTACTTCAAAAGATATTGCATTGAGATTAGGCGATAATGTTGATTTAACAAAAGATCGCAAACTTGCATCTAAAGTTTCTGACATCATGATCAATAGATTTCATTTTAAGAAAGCAAATAAACGTATTAACGGAACTATGAAACGTGGATATGAGAAAAAATGAAACACATTGCAACTATACGAAACACTAAAATTATTGCTAGTGTTTCATGTATAAACTAAGTAATATCAACGGTTTTGCAACCATATGAAACACTACTACACTATTTTTCTAATAAAAAATAATAATAGTAATTATATATATAACTATAAAAAGTTTTAAAGTTAGTGTTTCATTGTTTCAAGTGTTGTATCTCTTGTGAGAGTAAGAATCAGCTTATTTTATATTACTGTTTCATAGTGTTTCATTATTTTAATTATTGGAGGAATAAAACATGGAAAAATTAGATTTTAATGCAGAAATTGATAAATTCACTAATGATAACAAAGATATGACAACAATCACATTAAAGGCTTTTGGAAAAGATGTTAATTTAAATGAATTACGAACAATGAAAGAAACTGCAACAGTTCGTGTAGTAATCGAAAGTAATCAAACGGAGTTAATTAAAGATGACGGCAGAACACAAAATTCAAAGTGATATTCAAGTTGCAGTTTCTAAAAATAATTGCCGAATTTTTAGAACAAACGTAGGCAAGGTTCGTATGAGTGATGGAAGATGGTTTGATACAGGGCTGCCAAAAGGTTTTCCTGATTTGATGGGTTTTCGATTATCTGATAAACAAATTTTCTTTATTGAATGTAAAAACGAAATAGGTAAACCACGAAAAGAACAAATTCAATTTCATGAATTTTTAACTCAATATAATGTCATTCATGGAATTGCACGTTCAGTTGATGACGCTTTAAAAATCATTAATGAAAGTTTAGTTGGATATGGGTTTGATTAGAAGGTGATTTTATGTCAACAAATCAAAAAATATATGTAGTTTGTGAAGATTTAGATGATGGATATAATTCAGTTGCTGCATTTAAAACATATGAACAAGCAGCAAATTTTGCAATAAAAAATAGTTATGAAGGTTATCACTTAGTTATAGATAAAGTCGATTTATATAACTAATCTAGTACGGTTTAGGCGGTTCAACTCCGCCACTAGATTTTCGGTTCTGCCATACCGATTACAAATATAAAGCTGTGTTATTGACATATTTCTCCTAAATAAATGGCAGAGTCTAGACAGAGTGTTTAATCAGTGTGCAAGTCGCTGGCTAGGCTTTAGGTTATAGTTACCCTTTGACCTGGCGTGAGATCAATAAAAAACAATCTAAATATAGAAAGAAGGAAACTCCTTAATTTAGTTAATCACTTCACGCATAGATAAGGTTAATCACCTGATTGTGAGTGCCAATCGAATAGTTAATTTAAACGAACGAAAGAAGGAAAATTTTTAATTAATTTATTGTACATGCACTCAAAAAATAAAAAACATATTAAACACATATTTTCACACATTTTATTAATATATATCCAATATTAATAACTACACATAAATCAGACTTTTTACAGGCTTGGCAATTTTCGCTGGTTGCCAAGTCATTGCCTCCTAGAACTTTGGAGGCTTAAGGTATTACAAATTTGCCTTGATTAAGGTGTTCACAAAATGGAATGTAATTACGACCTACATTCATACAGGCTTGATGTTTGTCAAAGGACATCAAGTCATAGCAGCTGCGAAAAATAAATTGAAAGAAGAAAAATAATGAAAGATAGATTTAGATTTAGAGCATGGGACAAGAAAAACAACACATATTATAACCCATTAAATATAAAAGTTAATGGATTGACTTTAACTATCAAAGACAATGTTGGTACCTTCGACATGTTTGCACATGATCTAGAATTATCATCAATCGTGATTGAACAGTGTACAGGTTTAAAAGATAAAAATGGCAAACTGATTTATGAAGGAGACATTTTGCAATCAACCGATGAATGGTTTCACGAAAAGTATAAAGTTAAATGGGATCGAGAATTCTCGCAATTTACATTAATAGGCATTAATACAATTAATGTATCTTTTGGCATTATTGATCCTGATTCTTTAGAAGTTATTGGCAACATACACGAAAACCCTGAATTGCTGGAGGAATCGAAATGAAAAGTAAAAAGACAACAATCAGAATTGATGATACTTATCGAGTTGAAGTTGACAGTTATAATTACACATTAATTCAACATGTCTCTGAAACTAAAATACATGATGTTGTGATTGGATATTATCCAAGTTTACACCATGCTTTAGTTGGTTTAAAAAGACAAAAATTAGCAACGGAATTAACCGAATTAACGATTGATGAATATATTGATAACTTACGTAAGTTAGAAGATTGGGTATCAATAAAGGAGAAGTGAAAAATGGATAAATTATCAAGTGTTTTACGAAAAATATTTAAAAGTAATGATATTAAAATTAAAACAATTTTGGGAGATTCAAAACCTATTCAAATTGAAATAACTGGTTGTGATGGAAAATTAAAAATAGTTGCACATAAAAGTGATGATGGAGTATCTACACCAGTCTTAACAACGCCACCAATTAAATTAACAGATTTTAGTAAAGTAGCAGATGCAATACAAGAATATTTCAAATGAGAGGAAAGTTATATGGAAGAAATTAAATTTTATAAATATAAGGATACTTATCGCATATTAAGAAATAATGAATGGAAAAGAGTTTCTAAAGAATATTGGGAAGAGCAGTATGGAGCTAATTAATTTTGCATTTTGTGTGCCTGTGTTAATGATTTTAATTATCATTGCAAAAAAATAAACGCCATGATTGGCGTCACTTTAATAATATCGACAATATTATTATAACAAATTAAGGGAAGTGACGCTTGTGGATTTATTACTTGAAATTGATAATATTGATTATAAAAAAACGGCTGAGAATGTGAAAGATTTTCTTGATAATAAATTACCAAGAATTTTAAGGTTAGCAAATGAAAGTCCATCAAGTTTAAAATCGCCTGAAATATCAGATATGCCTATTAATCGTGATGGTGGAAATCATAATGAAGATAATATGGTTAAATATATTGCTGCAAGAGATATGATCAATGGTGTTTCACGAGCATTTCAAAGTTGTTCACAAACATCATTTATGATTTTAAAAAGCAGATATGTAGATGGATTACAAGATTGGCAAGTAGAGCAAAAGCTTTATTGTTCTCATACACAATATTTTAAGTTACGTGATAAAGCATATAATGAATTTGCAGACTGCTTTGAATTGCAAAAGGGATGTAAAGATTTACATGTATATAAGTGTAATTAATAATAGTTTATGTTTTACATAAAGAATGTTTATGATATATTACTAACTGCATTAAGATATAAATTAAATTTATAGGAGCGTTTTGTTATGTTAAATTATGGTGAAAAAGAAATTAAGTTATTAGAAAGAATTAATTCACGCATTAATAAATTTGATGAAGATTTAGCAAAAATGGACGATACTGATAGTAAAGCAAAACATTTTATTAAATAAGAAGAAGCATTGCATGAAATTCGTCGCATTGCTCATGAAGAAAAGAGTGTAGAAAAAGTGGCTGATAAAGCTACTAAAAAAGTAGTAGATGATACTGTTGATGTAATTAATGAAATCGATAAAAGAATTGATAATCTTGATGAAGATTTAAATAAATTAGATGATGACTCAAAAGTTAAGGGTTATCTTGCTTAAAAGAAAACCATTCACGACATAAAAGAACTTGTAAAATCAATTTTAAAATAGTTTGATGTGGTGGTATTTTGTTAAATAAAATTAGTAGCTAGTGATTTTTAGTATTTTTAATTGTATATACGAGTTAAAAAGATATTCTTGTATTATAGTGACTAAGTTGTTATAATTCATTACAATTACTCCATTGGTTATTGTAGTTAAAAGTAATTAGTAGTCATTTCGTAAACTCTAAGGGTAAACTTTGTTATTAGAATATCATAAAATTAGATATGGAGTAAGAAGAGATAGCATATAATGCTATCTCTTTTTTATTTCGTAGAAATATTGTACAAAAATAAACAACTAGTAAACAATCAGCGTACAAAGCGAAAACAATTTGTGTACTTTGAGTGAACTGATAAGGAGTTATTATGATAGTGTTGAATAATACAGATAAAGCAATGGCATTTAGCTGTTGTCTTTTTTATATGGAGATGAATTATAAATGGCGACTCATAGGTATGATGAATATTATGATGAGTTCTATCATTCAAATGAATGGAAAGAAGTTAGACTAGCAGTGCTTGAACGTGATCATTATCTTTGTCAGATATGCAAACGTCACGGCATTGTAAGACAAGCTACAACCGTTCATCATTTAGTCCCATTAAGAACTGATTATTCAAAAAGGTTAGAAATGGATAATCTTGAAACGATTTGTCAATCTTGCCACAACAAAGAACACAACGAAAGAAATAAGCAATTATCTCAAAAGAAATTAAAAAATAAAATTCAAAAGCGGAATGATATCATTTCATTTTCTGCAAACGAAGATTTATTATAGCCCCCCTGGGTAAAAATTTTTTAATGAAGTATTGCTAGGAGCGGACACGGACTTTCGCTCGCAATAAATTCGCTTTTTAAATTTTTTTATTTTTTCGCTGGGGCTAGAAAGGAGGCGGTTTCGTTGCCAAGACAAGCACAATCGGCTTATCTTCAAATTCTAAACGGAAATCCTAATAATAGAACAAAAAAAGAGCTTTCTAAACGTACCAAAAACGAAAAAAGAATGGCGTTTTCAAATGAAAATATGAATCCGCCAACTTGGTTATCTGGAGGTGCGAAAAAGGAGTTTAATCGAATAGTGAACCTATTTGATGAAAGTAAATTATTGAATGAAGCGGATATTACTGAGTTAGCAATGTATTGTGATTTGCTTGCAGAATATAAAGCATGTAATACTCGATTAAAAAAGAATGGTAGAAGTCAAGATGGTAAACCAAGTCAAGATTTGCGAATGAAACTTCAATTATCACAACAAATTGATAAACTAGCTAAAAATTTAGGGTTAACACCTGCTGCAAGAGCTTCAATGGCAATAAATTTAGATGAAAATGATGAGGATGATGAAGATGACTTCTAATATTTTATCTCAAAATCCACTTGATTTGACATATCAAAAAATAGCTCAGTGGGTGGAAGAATATATCAACAATGAAAAGGAGTTGGGACATGTTTTAACAAAATCTGCACCTTTATTATTAACAACTTATTATGCCAAAATGGTAGCTGAAGGATCAATTGTAGCAAATAAATGGGTAAAATTAGCTTGTCAACGACATTTAAAAGATTTAGAACGTTCTAAAGATAAAAATTATCCTTGGAAATTTGATGAAGAAAAAGCATGGAGACCAATTCGTTTTGTAGAAACCAAATGTAAACCATCTAAAGGTAATTTGAAAAAGTTAGTAATGCAACCATGGCAACATTTTGTAGTTGGATTTATGTTTGGTTGGGTAGATAAACGAACTGGATTAAGGAGATTTCGTGAAAGTCTTATTTTTTTAGGCCGTAAAAATGGGAAAACAACTCTTGAATCTGGACTAGCTGATTATATGGTTGGATATGATGGAGAAAATGGTCCTAATGTTTATTTCTTAGCTAACTCTCAAAAACAAGCATCAATTTTATATGAAGAATCAAGAAGTATGATTACTGCTTCTCCATGGTTAAGTAAAAGATATGTACCTAATCGTTCAGAAATTCGTTTTCCAAAAACAAACGGTAAAATTGTAGCAATGTCTGCTGAAAAAAATAACAAAGACGGCGAGAGCTTACATTTTGCTGTATTTGATGAAATACATGAATATGAAGATTATACATTAATTAATGTTATGAAACGTTCTCGTGGTATGAGAAAACAACCTTTGATTGTATATATTACTACTGCTGGATATGTTCTTGATGGTCCTTTGATAGATTTTATCGATCAAGGACATGATTGTTTAAAGAACTATGATGATGATATTGATGAACGAACATTCTATTATTTAGCAGGATTAGATAATCCTGATGAAGCAGATAATCCTAAAATGTGGGTTAAAGCTAATCCTAATATTGGTTTAATGTCATTAGCTGATATGATTAATGATTATAAAAGTGATAGACGTTCACCAAAAGAAAAAGCAGATTGGATGACTAAACAATTCAATATTTTTTCTGATGTTGATGAATTGAGCTTAATTACACCAGAGATTTTAGCATTAAACAATAAGCATATAAATTTAGAAGATTTAAAAGGACGCGACTGTATAGGTGGTTATGATTTATCAGATACAGAAGATTTTACTTCAGCATGTCTTGAATTCCCACTTGATAATGGTGGCGTTTTTGTTTTAGAAAAATCATGGATTCCTGAATCACGATATAAAATAGATAAGAATCCTGAACGTATTAGAGATTGGGAATTGTCAGGTGATATTGAAATTATCCCTGGAGATTATGTTGATTATAGTTATGTTTTAGAATGGTTTAAAGAACAAGCTGATAAATATAACATTTTAAAAATTAATTATGATCCAGCTAAGGCAATTCGGCTTAATAAAGAATTAGAACAAGCTGGTTTTGAAACAAATATCGTTCGTCAAGGCTTTTTTACTTTAGGTGGACCATTACAAAACGTTAAAGAATTACTTTTAGATGGAAAAGTAGTGTTTAATGAACAGAAATTATTTAAATGGTATCTAAATAATGTGAAGTTACGTCAAGATCGTAACGACAACTGGTTGCCAACCAAAACATCACGCAATCGTAAAATTGATGGTTTTGCCGCTTTTTTGGATGCACACGTTGATGTTATAGATATGTTAGTTCAACCTGAATATAGTGGACCAACAACTCAATTTATTTCATTTCGCTAGAAAGGGGGTGCTTGAATGGGCCTGTGGAATAAAATTAAAAATATTTTTAGTAAAACGACTAATAGTTCAAATAATTGGTTATCTGATACTTATAATTTTGCAGATAATCCTTTTTGGGGTTTTAGTAATCAGTCGTTAGAAACAAATGAATTAATTTTTAGTGTAGTAACCAGACTTGCTAATACATTGTCTAGTTTACCGTTACATTTATATCAAAACTATGATCAAGTTAACAATGATCCATTAGTTGAATTGCTAACTGGTTCAGCAAATAAAAATCAAACTGCTTTTTCATTACTAAATCAGTGTGAAACTTCTCGCGATATTAATGGAAATGGATATTTACTTATTGAACGTGATAAATATGGACAGCCTTGTGCTTTATGGCCAATTCGTCCAGAGTGTGTTTCAGTAATGAGAAATTTAGACGATAACAGTATTTGGTATCACATAACTAATGATGAAATAAATACGTATGTCTATAATACTGAAATCATTCATGTTCGCCATATAACTCCACTAACAGGATTAAAAGGTATAAGTCCATTAGATGTATTGAGAAACGCATTGAATTTTGAAAAGGCAGTGGAAGATTTTTCACTAAATGAAATGGATAAAAAAGATGCATATATTATAAAATACGATCGTTCAATCTCACCTGAAAAACGTCAAGCAATGATTAACGATTTCGTTAAAATGATAAAAGAAAATGGTGGTGCGGTTGTTCAAGAAAAAGGTTTTGAATATGATCGCTTTGCTTCTAATTTTCAACCAGGAGATTTAAAGGATGCAGAAGATATCACACGTTCAAGAATTGCGAATGCTTTTAATGTTCCACTATCTTTTTTAGACGGTTCTAGTACATCTAGTGAACAGAAAATGATTGAATTTGTTCAAATGACTTTATTACCAATCGTTAAGCAATATGAAGCGGAATTCAATCGTAAACTACTGACGCAACAACAACGTGCTAAAGGATATTATTTTAAATTTAATATTAATGGGCTATTACGTGGTGATACTGCTGCAAGAACTAATTTCTATCAAATGATGATTAGAAATGGTATTGCAACACCAAATGATTTACGAAAATTAGAAGATATGACGCCTGTTGATAATGAGTATGCTAATAAACAATGGATATCAGGTGATTTATATCCAATTGATATTCCATTAGAATCAAGAAATACAAGATCAACGAGAGGAGGTGATGAGTCAAATGACAATGCCAAAATATCTAACCATCAAACAACAAGTAAATGATGAAGCTGATATTTTTATTGATGGTGAAATTGTTACTGATGAGTGGCAAGATTCAGATACATCAGCTTCAAGTTTTAGAGATGCTTTAAAAGAGATTGGTGATGTTAAAACCATTAATTTACATATTAATAGTCCAGGCGGTTCTGTTTTTGAAGGAATCGCCATTTTTAATATGTTGAGAAATTCAAAAGCAAATATAGATGTATATATTGATGGGTTAGCAGCAAGTATTGCTAGTGTAATTGCAATGGCTGGTAACAAAATTTATATGCCTGCTAATTCAATGTTAATGATCCATATTCCATGGGTTTTTTGTCAAGGAAATGCGAGCGAATTACGTAAACAAGCGGATGACTTAGATAAAATTGGAAGTTTAAGTGTTCAAACTTATGTTGAACGTTCTAATGGTAAAGTCAATGCTGAAGAAATTCAAAAATTAATGGATGAAGAGACATGGTTAACAGCACAAGAAGCTATTGATTTAGGATTAGCAGATGAAATTTTGGAGGCTAATAAAATGGCTGCGTCTATTGATTTAGACGAAGCTAAAAAATATCGAAATGTACCTAAGCAAATTATTAAGTGTAAAAAATCATTAGATAAAGATAAAGTATCAAAAGCATTATTAAACGCAAATAAGCATAAGAAAATAATAGAAAATAAATTAAACACATTGGAGGATAAGATAAATGGAATTATTTGAAATGCAACAAAGTTTATATAATATTGGACAACAAATTAAGAAGATTGATGAAGAAATTGTAGAAAAAGCATCATCACCAGTTACTGAAGGCATTGGTAAGGAAATTGAAGATTTACAAGTAAAAGAAAAGGATTTACAAACACGTTATGATGCATTAGAAAAGCAGGTCAATGTAAAACAAAATGAACAGCGTGCTAAATTTAAAGCTAAAAAATCAGAAGAGCCTAAAAACGAAAAAGATTTACTAATTAAAGCAGAAGCTGCATATATTCGTAAAACTGTAAAACCTGATAATACAGAATTTGCTGAAAAATGGGCAGGTATTAAGCAACAATTACAAGATGATTCAACATCAAAGGGTGGAGATTTATTACCAATTAATGTTTCTAACCAATTGATTTCAGAACCTATGGCAACAAACCCATTACGTGGATTAGAAACTGTATCAACAATTACAAATTTAATTCTTCCACGAATTGCATTTGAATTAGAGGATGATGCATTTATTCAAGATGGAGAAGCTGCTAAAGAAATGGAATTAAAGGGCGACGAAGTTAAATTTGGTCGTAATGAAATGAAAGTTCGAGCTGGTGTATCAGATACAATTCTTCATGGTACAGATACAGCATTAGTTGAATATATTAATAATGCCTTATCTTCAGCATTGCAATTAAAAGAACGTTCAGTTTCATTAGCTACAACACAATCAGTTGCAGAATTAAAACATATGTCATTCTATGATGCCTCTGTTGGGATTAAGAAAATTGAAGGTTCAGATTTGTATGATGCAATTACTAAAGCACTTGCTGATTTAGATGATGCATTCCAAGACAATGCACATATTTTAATGAGTCGTTCAGATTACTACAATATCATTAAAACATTATCAAATGGCAATTCAACACTTTATGATGCACAACCCGAACGAGTATTAGGAGCACCAGTTACATTTACTTCTGCTGCAACAACTCCAATTGTAGGTGATTTTAGTTTTGCTCAATTGAACTATGAAATTGATTCAACATTATATGAACAATATAAAGATTATCAAAAGGGAATTAATTACTTCCAATTGACAGCATGGTTTGATCACCAAATTAAATTAGCAAGTGCATTCCGTTTAGCAACTGTTTCAGCAGGTGCAACAGGTACAGCGTCAAAATAGTAACTGGCGTTGATGTAAACCCACAAACATTAAGCTTAAATGTTGGTGATACATCAACATTAACAGCTACTGTAAGTCCAAGTGATGCGACAGATCAAACTGTTACATTCTCAACGTCAGATAGTTCAATTGCAACAGTTACACCTAAATTAGGTAAAGTAACTGCTATTGGTGCAGGTAGTGCTAAGATTACAGCTACAACAGAAGATGGAAATAAGACTGCTATTTGTACAGTAATGGTTTCTGCACCAGAAAATAATAGTGAAGGTTAAATATAGAAAGGTCGTGAAAAAATATGCCAATCCAAGATTTAAAAGTTAATGTTGAAAAAGATGACATTGATAAATTAAAAAATTCATTGAGACTTCCAACTGAAGATACATTTGATGATGATTTATTAAAAAGTCTGATTTTAACAGCTAGAAATGACATAATTGGTCAAGTTGGAGAAAAAATAGATGATTTTTTCGACAATAATGAACTATTTAACACGGCCGTAATTTTAGAAGCTTCACATTTATACGTAAATCGTATTGCAACAACGACAGTACAAACATATGAAGTTCCAATGGCACTTTATTCATTGATTAATTCAATGAAAGATGATTACCGTTTAAAGATTCAATTAATGGAGGAAGATAGCAATGAAAAAAGTCAATCCAAGTAGGTTAAGAAATCGGCTAAAATTCGGACATGTTGAATCTTCACAAGGTATAAATGGAATAAATATTGAAAATTTTGTTTGCGATCGAGAGGTTTGGGGTGGGCTGTATAAGAATACAATGACTCAGCAATATATATTGATGGGTCAAGGTAATACCGATTCACAGACGTTTATTATAAGGCATGATGAGCGGTTACTCGATTGCACACATATGGTATTTAATGGGAAAACTTATAAAAATTTAGTTTTTAACCAAGATACTGACCAAGGAATTGATGGTTTTGATACTGTAACAGGTGAAAGGGTGACGAAAAATGGCGGATGATATGGATTTTGAAAGGCAATTAGATTCTTGGATAAATTCTATCGAAAATAGAGCTAAGTTATCGGTTGCTGAAAAAACAGCAATGACAACAGCAGGTGCTGAAGCATTAAAAAAAGTTTTAGTAGAAGAAACGCCATATAATTCTGATAATCAGCATAAAACACATTTAAGAGATGCTATAACTTATAAACCAGGTAAAAATGTAGATAACCTTCCAAACGGAGCAACAGATGTAGGCTGGGATAAAGATCATGCCTATATTGCACGAATTGTTAATGATGGTCAAAAAGTTATGACACCTAAACGTGTTTCACAGTTACATTTTAAAGATCATGCTGTTGAAAAAGCAAAACCATTAGTTTTAGAAGCACAACGTAAAGTTTATCAACAAATTATTAATGGAGGTGGTGTAAATGGTGGCAACAACAGCAGGGCAAAGAGCTCAAATAATAATTGAGCAAGCAATAGATGAAGGTAAACTTCCAATAGATGGAATTTACCTTTTTAATTTGCCCTCAAGTGTTCAAAAAGATGTCTCACATACTGTTGTATTAATAACAGAAGTAAATGATACGCCTACAACTTATGGTAGTAATCGAACAAATGATATGGAAGAGACAGTTGCTATTAATATTTTTTATGAAAAAGGAACACAAATTCCTTTTGATAGTTTAGAATTACCAATTTTAAATAAATTTGAAGAAAAAAATTGGCAATGTATTTATAGTCCAGGACATTCAATGGATCCTGACACAGAACAAATAACAAAAGTATTTCAATTTAAGCATTTACAAAGAAAGGATGAAGTATAAATGTCTTTTGTTGGGTTAAAAGATTGGATGATTGCTCGTATTGATCCAAAAACAAAACAAGTAATAACAGATGATGCACAAGGTGGTTTAAAAACAAATTGTAATGTCCCAGGAGTATTTAGAGTTGATTTAAATAGTTCTGGTGGTGCTACAAAGGCAGATTTATCAAATCTACAAGGTTCAATCACAAAAACATATGGGTCAAATGCAGTAGCAAGAGCTTCTGCTGGTACACCAGAACCATCAGTTGCATTAGGTGCTAATGGTATTCCATTTGAAGTAATGCAAAAAATCACAGGTATGGTAAAAGATGAAAATGGAGCATTTACACGAATGACAGATGCTGAATCTAATCATTGTGCATTATTGATCCATGCAAATGATTGGGATGGCAATGATGCTTATGTTGGCTTTTATGATGGTGCGGTAACAATGGGAAATACAAACATTGATACAAATACTAATTCAGATAAGATTTCAGCAGATGCATTAACATATACAGCATTAGGTGTAGGTTCCGAAGTTGGACAATCATCAACAAGCGGTGTGACAAATACAGTAACATCTGGAGGAATTATTAAAACTGTTACGACAGGTAATGGTGTTAAAGTATATAGTTTTTGGAATACTGGTTATACAGGATTTGATTACGACAAAATGATAAAAACTATTTTTGTACAAGCTTCTGATTCACAAGCTTCAGCAGGAACAACAGGAACAGGAACTGCTTCTAGTGCTGGCACAAGCGATTCAGGTAAATAATTTTTAGGTTTAAGGGAAAGTGGGTAATTTAAATGAAAAAAAATAAATTTGATGTAAAAGTATTGGGAATCAAAAAACCTATTGAAATTAATGTAACTAATAGTGTAGTAGAAAAAGTTGCTAAAGCAAATTTAGCGATTACAAAGTCTTATGATTTAGATAATAAAGACGATAACACAATTATGAAAGAAGCACTTGAAGCTAATAGTGCTAAAAAAGAAATCCTAAAAGATGTTTTGGGATTAAGTGATGAACAAATTGAAAAAATTGATGAAGAAGTAAATACCTTTGATTTTCAAATGTGGTTTACTGAATTTACACAATCGGTTTTTATGGTCCGCAACTACGGAATGACAGCAATGGAAGTAGAGGCGGAACAAAAGAAACAAAAGAAATCACACCATACCGAAGAGTAAAAGAATGGGAAAATATGCTTGAAGATTTGCAGTATGCGGAAAAACAAGCATTGATTGAATTTAAAATGGAGCCAGAAGTTTATGAAAGGCAAAATTACTATCGCTTTAATGAGATTCTGTTAGCTGAATCTCGTGAAAACCGAGAACAAGATATTATGTCATTAATAATGGGCAATAATTCTTAATGAAAGGAGGTTAATACATGGCAAGTGGAAACACTGTTTCAACAATGGCAACTCGTATCACAATAGATGATATGCAAGCAGTTAGTTCTATTAAAGGCTTAAAAAACCAAGTTAATACTTTGATGAATTCTTGGAAAGCTCAAAATGCAATGCTAAAATCAGTTGGTGATAATTTAGGAGCTGCTAAAGCAAGATATGAAGGACTAGGAGATTCAATAAAAAAGCAACAAGAGTATATTGAAAAATTGAAAAACCAAATGTCAACTTTAGATACATCAACCAACAAAGGTTCTGAAGCTTATGCACGTTTGGGTAAACAATTATCAATGGCTCAAAAACAACTAGCTAACATGTCTGCTCAACAAGATAGAGCTAAAAATTCATTAAATTATTATACTAATGGAATTGATAAGACTAAAAAATCATTAAGCGAAATGACAACGTCGTCTAATTTAATGATTGAAAAGTTGAAAGCAGAAGGAAAAACATATCAAGCTAATTATCAGCAATCTAAGTTATATGCAAATCAACTTGATAAAATGCAAATAATGCATAAGAAACTGGAAAGTTCGCTAACTTCAATTGCTGATGATCAAGGTAAAGAGTCAAAAGCATATAAGCAAACTGCACAATCCTTACAAAAATTGGATACAGAAATGGCTAAGACTAAAGAAGCACAATCAAAGCTTAATTCTAGTTTTATTAATACACATGCTTCAGTTGCTAAAATGCGTGATAGTTATGATAAAGCTTCTACTTCTGTAAAAAAAGTAGGAACTGGCGTAAAAGAAATGGCTGGAAAAGTTGTTTCAGGAACAGCAATAGCAGTTACAGCAGTAGGTGGTTTAAGTGCAGGTTTTGTTGCTGTAAGTAAAAGTGCTTCTGAAATGCAGAACACTTATAAAGTAACAGCTAATTTACTTGAAACTGGTGGAGAAAAAACTGCAGAAGTTACTAAAAATGTAGCTGAAATGCAAAAAGATGGTCGAAAATATTCTTTAGAATATGGAAAATCACAGAAAGAAATTGCAGAAGCATATCAAGATTTAGTAAAACGTGGTGATACATCAAAGCAAGCATTAGGTGCAATGCGGTCAGAAATCCAAGCAAGTGTTGCTAGTGGAGATGATTTAAAAGATGTTACTTCCGTCACATCAAATGTGATGGAATCATTTGGTATGAAGGTTGACAAAAATGGTAAAGCATTAGAGTCAACTTCTGAAATGACTAAACGAACTAAAGTGGCTGTTAATGATCTTGCTTATGCTGCTGATAAAACATCTACATCATTCCAAGATTTAGGTGTTGGAATGTCATATGTTGGTGCTACTGCCCATGGTGCTGGTATTAGTTTATCTGAAACTGCTAGTGCTATGGGTATTTTAAGCAATAATGGTGTTGAAGCTGACAAAGCAGGTACTGGATTACGTAAAGTAATTAATAGTTTATCAACCGCCGTTAAAAGTATTGATAATAAGGATAATGTTCTAAATAAATTAGGAATAAAAAAAGAAGATATTGTTGATTCTAAAGGTAATTTAAAGAGCTTATCTGATGTGATGGGCGTTTTAGGTGATAAAACTAAAAGCATGGGAACATCAGATAAAAACGTTGTATTCAATTCATTATTTGGTACAACTGGACAACAAGCTGGCATGATTCTTGCTGAAAATGCAAGTAAATTAAAAGAACTAAATAAAGAAGTAGCAAATTCTTCTAAAAATGATTATGTTGGTAAGTTAGCTGAAAAAAACATGGGGACTGCTGAAAATGCAATGAAACGTTTTAAAGCAGTTGGCCAAGATGTTCAAATGACATTAGCGTCTGCAGTATTACCAACAGTATCTCAAATGGCTGAAAGTATGTCTAAAGTTGCTGATACAAAAGGCTTTAGAGATATGGTAAAAACTGTTGGCAATGGAATGGCAAGCGTTGGAGATAAACTTCAATCAATGTTTAAATACATTGAAAAAAATTCTGGAGCTTTTACTTCAATGGGAAAATCTATTGCTACTATTGTAGGACAATTAGGCTCAGGAATTTGGGAGTCTTTTAAGAGCACTATCTCAATTATTTCTAAAGGAATTCTAAGTGCTTTTGGTGATAAATCAACTGGTAATGTAGCTAATGATTTAGCAAAAGCACTTGCTGATATTGCTAAACATAAAGATGCAATAAAAACCATTGGAGAAGTAATTGGCACTGTTTTTATAGCAAAAAAAGTATCAGGATTTGCAAAATCATTATATGATGTAGGATCTGCAATTTCAGGAATTGCAAAAAGTATTAGTAAAACTAAAGGTGGTAATTTCTTATCACAAATATTTGGATTATCTGACAAAAAGAAAATAAGTAGTGAGGTTTCTAAAGCGGCTGGAGATATTGCAGATGATGCAGTAAATTCAGCTAAAAAGAAAACTGGTAAAACTAATGTTTTCAAAAACATGTTTAAGAAATCTTCTAAAACTTCATCAGACGTAGCCAAAGATGCTGGAGATTTAGCTAAAGATGCAACTGGTGCGGCTGAAAAAAGTGCTGGAAAAACTTCATTTCTTTCTAAAATTTTTGCCAAAACGCCTGTTGCTGAACAAGGAGCTTTAGCAGCAGGAACAAGAATGGCTGCTAAAGTAGGTAATGGATTAAATATTGGTATTCAAGCTATTGATTTAACCAAAGCTATTTTTGAAAAAAATGGTAAGAAAAAATTTGAAGATATTGGCTCAAGTGCTGGTTCGTTAATCGGAACAGGAATTGGAACTGCTTTTGGCGGTCCTGTTGGTGGAATGATTGGCGGAATGATTGGTAATACCCTTGGTAAAGTAATCGGAGATGCAGCACATGGTGCAGTTAAATGGTGGAATAAAGCCGGAGGCTGGAGCGGTATTACTAAAAGCATTTCTAAAACCGTATCAGGTTGGGGAAAGACTATTAGCAAAGGATGCAATAGCATTGTAAAAGATTGGAATAGTCTTAACAAAAAAATGGCTAGTGGCGTTGAAAGTATGGCGTCTAAAGTTGGTAAAAAATGGAACGGTCTTTGGAGTGATATTAGTAAAACAGTATCAAAAAATGCTAAAAATATTTCAAAAGAAGCTAATAAAATTTGGAATGGATTACAAAAAGATTTAAAATCTGCTACTAAAAATGCTGGTAAAACATGGAATAGTTTTTGGAAAGATACTGAATCTAAAGCTAAAAAATCTAATATTGGAAAAATTGTTAAGAAAACTTTTGATGATGTTTATAATAACATCAAAAATTCTAATGCTAAATCTACTAAAGATGTTGCTGATTCACAAAATAAACAATCTAAATCATTTCGTGATGCAGGAAATAATAATAAAAAATACGTAAGCTCTACTGCTAATGCAATTATAAAAACTGTTAACGATCAAGCCAATAAAACAATTAGTGCTGCAAACAGAGAATATAGTCAACGGACTAAGATAGCAGATAAACAATATAATGCAATTGTAAAAAAAGCAAATCAAACTCATGATAATGCTGTTAAAGCAGCAAATGATAAATATAACAAAATTGTTAATGCTGCTAATAAAGAATATTCAGGTACTGACAAAGCATCTACACAACAACGTGATGCAATTATTGATCATGCTAGAAAACAGCGTGATAATGCAGTGAAATCTGCAGATGAACAACGTGATAAAGTTGTCAGACATGCAGAAAGGCAACGTGATTCTTCAATTACTGCAGCTGAAAAGCAACGTAACGAAACTGTTAATAAAGCTAATGATCAACGAGATAAAATTAAAGATGCAGCTAGTGGACAATCACAGGGTGTAGTTGGTCATATGACAAAACAAGCTAATTCAACTATGAAAGCTAATAGCGATCAAGCAGGTGGATTAAGCAAAATTTGGAAAAATATTATTGGGTTCTTCAATAAATTAACTAAACCATTTGGAGTTAAAGAAATTAAGGCTGATTCCATTTCAAGTTCATATTCAGAAGTTAGTGGATTAGCTTATGCTTCAGGTGGTGGAGTTGAAAACAATGGAAAAGCTTTAGTTGGTGAAGCTGGACCAGAATTGAGATATAAACCATATTCAGGTAAATTTGACGTTTTAGGGACTCAAGGTGCACAGCTTGCAGACCTAGAAGCTGGAGATGAAATTCTTAATGCAGAAGATACTGCTAAGTTATTATCTGGTGGATATATTGGAACACTACCAGGATATGCAAAAGGTACTTCTGATTTATCAAGCTTTATGAAGAAAGTTTCTGAGGGAGCATCTGATTTATTTAATGATGTTAAAGATGACGCTTTAAAAGTTATCAAAAATATTGGTAAACCGATAGAAAAAATAAAAGATATTGCTAAAAAAGCTTTTAATTTAGACTCTGTAAAAGATTTAGGAGATTTTCCAAGAGATTTATCTAAAGGAGCAGTCAACAAATCGATTGAGAGTATTGGTAATTTTATTAGTAAATTAATCGATAAAGTTAAAAGTCATGAAGAGTCATCAGTTGGCGGTGTAGATGCTAAAAACATTGGAGCTGGTGCAAAGAACTGGACTGATACAATAAAAAAAGTCGCTAAAGATATGAAAGTTGATTTAAGCGATTCAGATATTAGTCTTATTTTATGGAGGATTAATAAAGAATCAGGTGGTAACCAATCAATCAAACAACAAATTGATGATGTAAACAGTCGTGCAGGACACCCTGCACAAGGGTTACTTCAATACGTTCCAAGTACATTCGCAAGTTGGATGGTATCTGGACACAATAATATTCTATCTGGCGAAGATCAATTATACGCTATGTTCAACGACAGCAACTGGCGTCATGATATCGCAAATAGCGGAGGCTGGGGTCCATCAGGACACCGAAGATTTGCTAATGGCGGTATTGCTGATGTACCAAGTATTTTTGGTGAAGATGGCCCTGAAATGGCAATACCATTAGCAAGTCCAAAACGTTCCCGTGGTTATAAATTACTAGGAAAAGTAGTTTCAATGTTTGCTGCTGAAGAACAAGCAAAAACTCCTATTTTAAATAATAACAACGATCGTATTGAAGAATTATTAGAACAGAATAATAAATTAATGGAAATGTTAATTAATATTGCTAATGGTCAATTAGATATCATGAATAGTGGCAGCAATAATACTCAAGTATGTAAGGATGCTTTCTACCGTACATTTGGTATGGATCAAAAACGTTCGAACTTTCAGTCATATTAGGAGGTGTTAATTATGTCTATTGAAAAACTTTATATAAAAAAAGATGGTGAAAATGAGTTTGAAATTAATGAAAAAATTAGTGGAATTGAAGCAATGGGAATCACTAAAGTTGCACCACAATTAACACCAAAAGCTAAACAGATTGTTGGTTCTGATGGTGAATTAACATATAGTGCATTTTATGGACCGTCAACAGTTAAGGTTAAAGTTTTTTTAGCTGGTAGAGACGTTTATGACTATAAATTATTAGTCAGCGAACTCTATCGGCTTTTATATTCTAGAAAACCTATTCGAATTCACGATGAAGTAGAACCTAATATTTGTTATTACGTTTTTGTTAAACCAATGACAATTACAACAATTAATTTTACTCATGGAACTGCGGATATTGAATTTACTAATCCCAGCGGTTTTAGATATAGCATTAAAAACAGTGACGAACTTGCTGGAACTGATTATCAGTATGGCATGAATGAAACGAATAATGATGAACGAGAAATTAAATATAGATTTAATAGTAATAATTTTTGGGTATATAACGATTCTGATATAGATATTGATCCATATATTAATCGCCATGAATTAAAAATCACACTAACATGTAATGGTAAGCCACAAATCTTAAATAAAACAACTGAAACAAGCATTTCAGTAAATAAGAATATTAATAAAAATGATACTTTTGTGTTAAATGGTGTTGATAGTTTTCTTAATGGAAATGATTTTGGAATTAATACTGATTTAGGATATATTACATTAGCTAAAGGTTGGAATAATATTCAGATTAATGGTGCATCTGATGTTGATATTAACTTTAGTTTCCCATTTATTTACCTATAATGAATCTACCTGAAAAAGTATATATTATGGATAGACAAATGCACCATAAGGCTATCCTACAAGGCATAGATTTTAGCACATTTTGTGTTTCATGGAGTAAAGATAATGAATATTCATTAACATTTACATGTTACGTTACTAATTCTTATGGATATTCATTACTTACTAATGAAAATATAATTGAATTTCGTGGACAACAATATATCATCAAGACTTATGATCCTCAATATTCTGATGGATATAATACGATTCAAATTACTGCTACTCATGTTGGATTTGAATGTCAATATATTCTACATGCTGAACAGAAAAAAGGGGACGTAAGCATGTCAATTCAAGATGCAATGCATTGGCTATTTGATGGAAATGTTAAAGGATTTACATGGGAAACTAGAGGAAACTTTAGTAATCGAATATTAACTGACTTTGGAAATGTTGATGCAAAAACTGGATTAAGCACCATTAAACAGCAATGGGGGTGTGAAGTTACATTTGATAATAAACATGTCATTGTTTGGAGTCATGATGCATATTTGCACAAAATTAACAAAACTATTCGTTATAGACATGATACTGATACTATTCAATTAACTGGAGATTCAACTTCAATTGTGAATAAATTATATTGTGTTGGAGCAACTGATGAGAATAATAATCCAAAATATTTTCAACCTTTTTGGGTTTCAAATGATGATTCAATCCAGAAGTGGGGAGAAAAAGTAGGAGCTATATATTCAAACGATAAAGTAACGAATAATACCGCAATGGCAAATGCAGCACGTTCTACTATGCAAGTTAATCCAAGCTTTTCAATCACTGTAACTTATTATGGGACTGATACACCTGAATTTGGATCACAAATTTATTTAGAAGTTATCCCAATGAATATAAAAGAATGGGTTGAAATTACAGGATATAAAATATATCCTTTTGATCCAACTCAAAGTGGAGAAATAGATTTGAATTCACTGAAACCTAATATTCTATCAATTAATAATTCATTACAAAATACAGTTGATAGAGCTATTTCTGGAGCAATGATAACTCATGTTGGTACAAATACTGGTGATGTTTCTACTACAATAAGTAAAAGCTATGATATTAAAACAGGAAATATTACAGGTGATGTCAATGCAACATTAAATAATGGAATCGTGTATATAGATTTTAATTTAAATAATTTAACTGCAGAAACTACTTTAATTACATTTGATAAAAGTTTCTATCCTACTGCTGATCGTCATAATAGTTTAATTGTTTCAGCTGATAAAAACTATATTTTAAATTTTGTTATTAAGAAAACTGGTGAATTGGAAATAAATTCAATTTCAGATTTAAATGGGACTCGAATAGAAACAATTGAAGAAAATGTTAATGGTAGTTTTAATTATATTGTTTAAAGGGAGTGTTAAATATTAATAATATAATTTTATGGAATGGGACTCCTGGAACTTTAAATAAAGTAAATCAATCAAATTTTAGTTACATTCAAAGCTTAGTTGATAAAATCAACAAAAAAGCTGAAATTGATTTAAATTTTAATTCATATGATATTAATTTTGATTTACAACTACTTCCCTATTTAAATCGTAATGCAAGAATACAATTTTTAGATAATGCTAAATTATTAAATAAATATTTATTTAATATGGTTGATGATTTTGAAAGTAAATTAGGTATAGTTGATTATGATTATAAAGTTCCAAGCATACCAACTATTTTATTTTTTGACAAAGATTTAATTAATAATTACTGGACTGCAATAAAAAATGATGTTCAATATATTGCAGATGCATTAGATAAATTAATAGGAGATGAATAATATGAGTGATAGACCACTTGAATCATTCCTTCCAAGTGAAGGATTATACCAAGAAGTACAAGCCCAGTCTTACCTAAGTAAGGCTGGTAATTTTTTAGGAATTAAAATTGATATGAATAAACCTGGAGATACTTATTTAAATTTAAATGAATTTTTCCATGGAAAAGTTGGCGATAATGGTAGTGCATCTTATGTTCCATTTGTTTTTTGTTCATGGGATAAAGTTATTGAAAATGCTACGGTATCAATTAGCGGTAAATATCCAAGCGGAAATGGTTTTCTATTAAAGCCACCAACTAATAGTGATCAAAGTGTTGTTCATAATATTGAATTTAATACTGGATTTTTACGTGAAGCTGGTCGTTATAGATTTAACTTTATTTTGACATTATCAGATGGTTCACAAATTACGTCTAAAGATTGTTTCTTTGATGTAGAACAAAATATGATTAATATTGCATTTAATTTTGCTAACGGAGTTGGGCCTTTTGATAGTGAATATGAAGAATGGAAAGCACAAGTTGAAAAAGATATTTCTGATTTTCGAGAACAAATCACTACTACACAAAAAACACTATCAGATATAAAAGGTATTGCACAAAAATATGAAAGTGATGTTTCTGACTATGCAGATCAAGCTTGGGCTAATAAATTAAATGGAGAAAATACTTGGACTGGACAGCAG
>CALVCU010000009.1 GCA_944326135.1 uncultured Ligilactobacillus sp.
ACAGAAACAGAAACAGAAACAGAAACAGAAACAGAAACAGAAACAGAAACAGAAACAGAAACAGAAACAGAAACAGAAACAGAAACAGAAACAGAAACAGAAACAGGAACTGAGACAGAATGGGAAATCACAACGGATAACGCTAATCAAGAAGAAGTTGCCACTAATGAAGAAAAGGAAGAAAAAAATGAAAAAGAACATTATACACATGGGCTGAAGAAAACGAGAGCTGGGTTTAAGGGCAGAATTAATGCGTTATTAGCTAACTTTAGACATGTTGATGAAGATTTCTTTGATGATCTTGAGGAAATGTTGATAGAATCGGATGTTGGATTCGACGCAGCTATGAAAATTAGTGATGAATTGCGTGATGAAGTTAAATTTCAAAATGCTAAAACAAAAGATGAAGTTTCTGAAGTTATTGTTGAAAAATTAGTTGATTTATACGAAGAAGCTGGTAAAAATGAAGATGAAAAATTACATTTTTCAAAAGATGGATTAACAGTTTTCCTTTTTGTAGGAGTTAATGGTGTTGGTAAAACAACTACAATTGGTAAATTAGCAAATAGATTTAAAAAAGAAGGGAAAAAAGTTTTATTAGCTGCGGGTGATACTTTCCGAGCAGGCGCAATACAACAATTAGACGAATGGGCACAGCGAGTTGGTGTTGATATTGTGAAAAAAGAAGAAAAAAGTGATCCAGCTGCAGTAGTGTTTGATGCAATTACTAAAGCTAAAAAAGAAAATTATGATATTTTACTTATTGATACAGCAGGTCGATTGCAAAATAAAGTAAATCTAATGAATGAATTAGAAAAAATCCAGAGAATAATTACTCGTGAATTGCTTGATGCACCTCATGAGGTTTTATTAGCTTTAGATGCAACTACTGGACAAAATGCATTAACACAAGCAAAACAATTCAAAGATGTAACAAACGTTTCTGGTATTATTTTAACTAAGTTAGATGGTACTGCACGAGGTGGAATTGTACTTGCAATTAGAAATGAACTTCATATTCCAGTAAAATTAGTTGGTTTAGGCGAAAAAGTAGACGATTTACGTGATTTTAACACAGAAGATTTTGCATATGGATTATTTAAAGGATTAATTACTCCTAAGAAGGATTAGGTGATATTAATGGAAATTGAAAAAACTAATCGCATAAATGCATTATTTGAGTTTTATGAACCGCTATTAACAACAAAACAAATGGATTATTTAGCACAATATTATCGTGATGATTATTCATTAGGAGAAATTGCTGAAAATTATGATGTTTCTAGACAGGCAGTTTATGATAATATAAAACGGACAGAGAAAATATTAGAAGAGTATGAAAGTAAATTGCATTTATATGAAAATTTTAAAAAAAATGCGTCAAACTTAGATGCTCTTTTAAATTACATTCAAGCTAATTATGCTGATGATAAAAAATTATTATACTTAGCACATCAGTTAGAAAGTATAGAAGAATAGGAGAATTATTAATGGCTTTTGAAGGTTTAACCGAACGCATTCAAAATGCAATACATAGTTTACAACGTAAAGGAAAAATTACTGAAAATGATGTAAAAGAATCAATGCGTGAGATTCGCCTTGCTTTACTTGAAGCTGACGTTAATTACAGCGTAGTAAAAGATTTTATAAAAACAGTAAGCAAGCGTGCAGTAGGTGCAGAAGTTTTAGATAGTTTAACTCCAGCACAACAAATTGTAAAAATTGTTAACGAAGAATTAGTTAAAATAATGGGTGAAAAAGCAGTCCCATTAAATAAATCATCTAAGATTCCAACTGTTATTATGATGGTTGGGCTTCAAGGGGCAGGTAAAACTACTACTGCAGGAAAATTAGCTTTAAAACTAAAGAATGAAGAAAATGCACGTCCATTAATGATTGCAGCAGACGTATATCGTCCAGCTGCGGTTGATCAATTAAAAATTTTAGGTGAACAAATCGATGTTCCAGTTTTTGAAATGGGAACAGATGTTGATCCAGTTGAAATTGTACGTAAAGGAATGGAATTAGCACATGAAAAGAAAAATGATTATGTGTTAATCGATACTGCAGGACGTTTACAGATTGATGAAAAATTAATGGATGAATTATCTAAAATTAAAGAGTTAGTTCATCCGGATGAAATTCTTTTAACTGTGGATGCAATGACTGGACAAAGTGCTGTTGAAGTTGCTAAGGGCTTTAATGATCAACTTGATGTAACAGGAATTGTTCTTACTAAGTTAGATGGTGACACTCGTGGTGGTGCTGCCTTATCAATTCGTGCTGTAACTGGTAAGCCAATTAAATTTATTGGTCAAGGTGAAAAATTAACTGATTTAGATGTATTCCATCCAGATAGAATGGCTTCTCGAATTCTAGGGATGGGGGATATGCTTACACTTATTGAAAAAGCTCAAAAAGATTATGATGAGCAAAAAGCAATTGAGTTAAGAGATAAGATGCAAGCTAATTCTTTTGACTTTAATGATTTCTTAGAACAATTAGGTCAAGTTCAAAAAATGGGGCCAATGGAAGATTTAATTAAGATGATTCCAGGAATGGCAAATAATCCAGCATTAAAGAATTTACATGTTGATCCTAAAAATGTTGAACGAACTAAAGCAATTGTATATTCTATGACTTCTGAAGAACGAGAAAATCCAGATATTTTAAATCCAAGTCGTCGTCGTCGAATTGCAGCAGGTTCTGGAATGCCAATTCAGGATGTAAATAGAATGATTAAGCAATTTAAACAAATGCGTAAAATGATGAGCAAAGTATCTAAGGGTGATTTTTCTGGAATGGAAGGTTTATTAGGAAATGGAATGTCTGGGAAATTAGCCCAGATGTCAATGAAGAAAATGGCTAATAAAAACAAGAAAAAGAAACTTAGAAAGTTACAAAAAGCACGTCGTCGTCGAAAAAAATAAAAAAATATGGCCTGTCAAGAATTTTTCCTTTACAGGTAAATAAAAAATTGGTATATTATTAATTGTTGATAAATTATTAGGAGGTGCAACATGTCAGTAAAAATTCGTTTAAAGCGTATGGGTTCTAAGAAACGTCCATTTTATCGTATCGTAGTTGCAGATTCACGTTCACCACGTGATGGTCGTTTTATTGCTAATGTTGGTACTTACAACCCATTAACAGAACCAGAAACAGTTACACTTAAAGAAGAAGAAATTATGGAATGGTTAAACAATGGTGCTCAACCATCAGATACTGTTCGTAACATTCTTTCACGTCAAGGTGTAATGAAGAAGTTCCACGAAGCAAAATACTCAAAGAAATAAGGTAATTAGATGACAAAAGAAACGGTTAAGCAATTGTTAATTACAATTGTCCAAGCGTTAGTCACTAAACCTGACGATGTTTCGATAGACATCACAGAAGACGATCGTTTTATTAATTATAATATTACATTAAGTCCTGAAGATGTTGGCCGAGTAATTGGTAAAAATGGAACAGTAATTCAAGCGATTCGTTCATTGGTTTATGGCATTCGGATTGACGATGTTTTGCGGATCAAATTGAACATTGCAGATTAATTTTTGGACCTCTGAATAAGACAGGTATGTTTTGTTTAGAGGTTTTTTTGTTAATTGATATGTCATTATTAATTAGAAAGGAGACGCAAATGAATTATTATCAAATCGGAAAAATTGTGAATACACATGGAATTAAGGGTGAAGTTAAGGTTCAAGCTGTTACGGATTTCCCTGAAAAACGATTTGCGGTTGGCGAAACAGTTTATGCTTTTAAAAATGGAAAATTAGTGAAAAGTTTAATTATTAAATCACATCGAAAACATAAACAATTTGATTTGTTAACATTTGAAGGATTAGAAGATATAAATTTAGTTGAAGATCTAAAACAAAATGATTTAAAAATTTCTGAACAGCAGCAAGATTCTTTATCAGATGGCGAATATTATTATCATGAAATAATAGGGCTAGATGTATACGATTTAGAAGGAAATAAATTAGGAAAAATAAATGAAATAATTGAATCTGGTGCAAATGACGTTTGGGTTATTAAAAGAGAAGGAAAGCGTGATTTATTGATACCAGCAATTAAAGATGTTGTTAAAGAAATTCAATGTGAAGACGGAAAAGTAATTATTGATTTATTAGATGGGTTAGATGATTAATGCAAATTGATATATTAAGTTTATTTCCTCAAATGTTTGATGGTCCGATGAATAGTTCAATGATTGGTAAAGCTCAAGAAAAGGGAATTGTAAATATAGATGTTACAGATTTTCGTGAATTTACTACTAATAAACAGCATCATGTTGATGATACGCCTTATGGTGGCGGCGCAGGAATGCTATTGCAAGCACAACCAATATTTGATGCATTAGATATGGTAGAACAAAAACACCCAGAGCCTGGGAAAGTCATTCTTTTAGATCCTGCTGGACGTAAATTTGATCAAAAAGTTGCAGAAGAGCTATCACAGGAAAAACATTTAACTTTTATATGTGGACATTATGAGGGATATGATGAAAGAATTAGAACGCGAGTTACTGATGAAATTTCATTGGGAGATTATGTTTTGACTGGTGGTGAATTAGCAACAATGGTAATAATCGATGCTACTGTACGATTATTACCGGATGTGCTAGGTAATACAGATTCTGCAATTGGAGATTCTTTTTCTACTGGATTATTGGAGTATCCTCAATATACAAGACCAGCAGAGTTTCGAGGATTGAAAGTTCCTGAAGTATTAACTAGTGGTAATCATCAAAAAATTGCTGAATGGAGACATAAGGAAGCACTTAGAAGGACGTTTGAAAGACGCCCAGATTTATTAGAAGATTACCCGCTTACAGATCAAGATAAAAAATGGTTAAGAGAATTTAATAATAAATAGTCTTTACAAGTTAATTAATAGTATGGTAAAGTAATATTTGGCTGATTGCCATAATAACAATATTCCGCTGCAACTGGACATGAATATTGATGAAAGGAAGAAAAAGATGTCAGTAAACCCATTAATCAAGAAGATTACTGAATCACAATTACGTGATGATATTCCAGAATTTCGTGCTGGGGATACAGTACGTGTTCACGCACGTATCGTTGAAGGTAAACGCGAACGTATTCAAATTTTTGAAGGTGTAGTTATTAAGCGCCGTGGTGAAGGTGTTTCAGAAACTTACACAGTTCGTAAAATCAGTAATGGTGTAGGTGTTGAACGTACTTTCCCAATTCACACACCACGTGTTGAAAAGATTGAAGTAGTACGTTATGGTCGTGTACGTCGTGCTAAGTTATACTACTTACGTGATCGTCAAGGTAAGGCTGCACGTATTCCAGAACGTCGTCGTAAATAATATAAAAGAGGCTAGGAATTTCCTAGTCTTTTTTTATATATAAAATATATATATTACAAAAATGTTACATAATAAATATTGTTCGCAATATTTATTATATTTCAAGAAGTCCAAAATAAGTTTCAAGAACTTTTGAAATTTTCTCTTTAAAAATACATATACTAAGAATGTAAGTGTTAGAGAGAAAAGGACTAAGTGAATAACTTATTTAATCATTAGGGATAAGGCTTTGGGGAAAGTCTTATTTTTTTTGCCATGATTTTAATATATTCAGTAAAAAACATAATTTTTACAAATATTTCTTTTAAATTAAAAAAAAGTTAATAATAAAAAGCTATCATATCATAGCCTTTCAAATTAATCTCAATATGATTAGAAAATAAAATAATTAGTTTTATAAATTTACATATCATTTTAATTCACATCAACAGAGTAATCGATTAAAATAAAAGATATAAGAATTATAATTAGATAATCTAAAGGAGGGTCTAAAATGTCAAAAATTAACTTAAATGACTATATGAATCAGCCTAATATGAAACCAATCCAAATAATGGATGAGAAGGGAAATATTGTTAACAAAGATTTATTTCCTGATTTATCAGATGAACAATTAGTTGATCTATTTAAAAAAATGGTTTGGGAAAGAGTTTTAGATGAGAGATCTACAAAACTTAATCGTCAAGGCCGTTTAGGTTTTTATGCACCAACAGCAGGTGAAGAAGCAAGTGAAATGGGTTCAAACTATGCAATGGAAAAGGATGATTTTCTTTTACCAGCATATCGTGATATTCCACAATGGGTACAACATGGAATGCCATTATATAAAGCATTTTTATGGTCAATTGGTCATTATATGGGTGGACAAATTCCTGAAGGTGTACAAGCAACTACTCCACAAATTGTTGTTGCTTCTGCAAGTGTGCAAACTGCAGGTGTCGGTTTAGGTTTAAAGAAAAATGGCTCTCAAAATGTAGCATATATGTATACAGGTGATGGCGGAACTTCAGAAGGTGATTTTTATGAAGGAATAAATTTTGCCGGTGCATATAAAGTTCCAGCTATATTTATTGTTCAAAATAATGGATATGCTATTTCAGTTCCAAGAAAAGAGCAAACTGCAGCAAAAACAATTGCTCAAAAAGGTGTAGCAGTTGGTATTCCAGGTATTCAAGTTGATGGAATGGATGCATTGGCAGTTTATGCAGTAACTAAGGCAGCTCGTGAATGGGCAGTTTCTGGTAAAGGTCCAGTATTAATTGAAACTCTTACATATCGTTATGAACCTCATACATTATCAGGTGACGATCCTAAGAGATATAGAACTGCAGATGAAGAAAAAAATTGGCATGAAAAAGATCCATTAATTCGATTAAGAACATATCTTGACCATCAAAATCTATGGAATGAAAAGATGGAAAAAGAATGGGAAGAGCAAATTAATAAAGAAATAGATGAAGCAATTGATAAAGCAGAACAAGCACCTCATCAAACTGTGAGTGATTTCTATAAATTATCATATGCAGAAACTCCTGAAATGATTCAAGAAAAAATTGATGCATGCGAAAAGGAGGAAAATTAACATGGCTAAATTAACAATGATTAAAGCAATTACAAATGCTTTAGACCAAGAATTAAAACGTGATAAAAAAGTATTGATTTTTGGTGAAGACGTTGGTAGAAACGGTGGTGTATTTAGAGCTACAGAAGGTCTTCAAGAAGAAAATGGTAAAGACCAAGTTTTTGATACACCATTAGCTGAATCTGGAATTATTGGATTAGCAGCTGGATTAGCTTATGAAGGTTTTCGTCCAGTGCCAGAAATTCAATTCTTTGGCTTTTTATATGAATGTATGGATGAAGTAGTTGGTCAAATTGCACGTGAACATTTCCGTTCTGGTGGTACAAAGAAAATGCCAATTACAATTAGATCAGCATTTGGTGGTGGTGTTCATACACCAGAAATGCACTCTGATAGTTTAGAAGGTCTAGTTGCACAAATACCAGGATTAAGGGTTGTAATTCCAAGTTCACCATATGATGCAAAAGGATTATTAATTTCATCAATTCGTTGTGATGATCCAGTTGTATTTTTGGAACACATGAAGCTATATAGAACAATTAAAGAAGAAGTTCCAGAAGAAGAATACACACTTCCTTTAGATAAAGCAGTTGTAAAACGTGAAGGCTCAGATATTACATTGGTTTCATATGGATATATGGTGCAAGAATGTTTAAGAGCTGCTGAAGAATTAAAAGAAGAAAATATCGATGTAGAAGTTGTTGATTTAAGAACAGTTTCTCCAATTGATGAAAAAACAATCTTAGAGAGTGTAAGAAAAACTGGAAAAGTAGTAATTGTACAAGAAGCACAAGCTATGGCTGGAATCGGCGGACAAATTTCATCTATTATTGCAGAAAAAGCAATTTTAAGTCTTGATGCTCCGATTGCACGTGTTAGTGCACCTGATACAGTTTATGCATTTAGTGAAGCTGAAAATGAATGGATTCCTAATAAAGAAGACATTGTAGAAAAAGTACGAGAAACTATTAATTTTTAGAAAGGAAGATATGAATGGGTATTTATAAATTCAAACTTCCTGATGTCGGAGAAGGAATGGCGGAAGGAACAGTTGGAAAATGGCTAGTTAAAGTTGGCGATACTATTAAAAAAGATGCTGACTTAGTCCAAATCGAAAATGATAAATCTGTTGAAGAAATTCCTTCACCTGTTGAAGGTGTTGTTGAAAAGATTGTTGTTCCTGAAGGTGATACAGCAAACGTTGGGGATACATTAGTTGAAATTAAAACAGACTCTGATGAAGATGCTGCAGATGATTCATCTTCAGATAAGAAAGAGCAAGTTAAAGAAGAAAAAGCTAATACTAATGCACAACCAAAAGCTGTACCAGCTAAGAAAAAATTAACACCACAAGATCATAGTTTACCTGTTTTAGCAATGCCTTCAGTTAGAGCATTTGCACGTGAAAAGGGTGTAGATTTAACTAAAGTCACTGGAACAGGAAATCATAATCAAATTACTAAATCTGATGTTGAAAATTACTTGAACAATGGTGAAACAGGTAAGAAAGTTGTTCCAACAGAAGATTTACGTGAACGTTCTGTAAACCAAATCAATAACGCTCAAAGTCAAGAAGGTATGCATGAACATCGTGAAAAGATGGATTCTGTTCGTTTAGCAACAGCAAAATTAGTATCTCAATCTGTAAGCGAAATTCCACATGTTACATTATTTGATGAAGTAGTTGTTGATAAACTATGGAACCAAAGAAATAATATTAAAGAAAAAGCTGCTAAGCGAGGCGTACATTTGACATTTATGCCATATATAGTTAAAGCTTTGGCAATCGTTGCAAAAGAATATCCAATTTTAAACTCATCTGTTGATATGGATAATGCCGAAATTATTTATAAAGATGATATTAATATTGGAGTTGCAACAGAAACAAGCAGAGGATTATTTATGCCAAACATAAAAAATGCTGATCGCTTGAGTATGTTTGAAATTGCTCGACAAATAAATCAAGATAAGACACTTATTGAAAGTGGAGAATTAGATTCTAATAAAGTTAAAAATGGATCTATTTCAATTACTAATATTGGTTCAATTGGTGGAGGATACTTCACTCCAATTATTAATTATCCAGAAGTTGCAATTTTGGGAATCGGTCGAATTCAAAATCAACCAATTGTTGATCCACAAGATGATCAAAAATTAACAGTTGGGAAAGTTTTGAAATTGTCATTAGTAGTAGATCATAGAGCTATTGACGGTGCAACAGCACAACAAGCATTAAATCGCTTGAAAGAGTTATTAGCTGACCCAGAATTATTATTGATGGAGGGATAATTAATGGTAGTAGGAGATTTTGCAATTGATTTAGATACAGTTGTAATTGGATCCGGCCCTGGTGGTTATGTAGCAGCAATTCATGCTGCAGAGTTAGGACAAAAAGTTACAGTTATTGAAAATAAATTTATCGGTGGAGTTTGTTTAAACGTTGGATGTATTCCATCTAAAGCATTAGTTGAAGCAGCTCATCATTACCAAAGTGCAATGAATTCTCAAAAAATGGGATTGGAAGTTACTGCTGCAAAATTAGATTTTGATCAAACACAAATTTGGAAACAAAGCGTTGTTAACAAATTAACAGGTGGAGTAGCTAGTTTATTTAAAAAGCACCATATTGATGTAATTTGGGGTACAGCGTATATTCGTGATGCACATAGTCTTCGTGTTATCAAGGATGATAATGCACAAACTTATACATTCAAAAATTTAATCATTGCAACAGGAAGTCATCCAGTTGAAATTCCTAACTTCAAATATGAAGATCGTGTTATTGACTCTACTGGAGCACTAGATTTAAAGAAAGTTCCAGAACACTTGATTGTTGTTGGTGGTGGCTATATTGGATGCGAATTAGCTTCTGCATATGCCAATTTAGGTGCACATGTATCAATTATAGAAGGTACAAACCAAATTTTATCTAACTACGAAGCTGATATGGTCAGAATTATTGAAAAACATTTCAGTTCACAAGGTGTTGACATTTATACTAATGCTTTAGCAAAAAAAGCTGAACAAACAGCTGATAAAGTAACAATTACTTTTGAAGTAGATGGAAAAGAAAAGGAATTAGTCGGCGATTATTGTCTAGTATCTGTTGGTCGTCGGCCAAATACTAAGAATATGGGCCTTGAACATGCTGGTGTTGAACTAGATGATCATGGATTGATTAAGGTAGATAATCAAGGAAGAACAACTGTGCCAAATATTTATGCGATTGGGGACGTTGTTCCAGGTTTTGCATTAGCTCATAAAGCGGAATACGAAGGCAAGGTTGCAGCTGAAGCAATTGCTGGGAAAAAGGCAACTGTTGATTACCATGCAATGCCTGCTGTTTGTTACACTGATATTCCGCTTGCAACAACTGGTTTAACAATGCAAGAAGCAAAAGATCAGGGGTTAGAAGTAGAACAAGCCCAATTCCCATTCACTGCAAATGGACGTGCAATTTCAATGGATGCAGTTGATGGATTTGTACGTTTGATCTATTTAAAAGAAAACAATATCCTTGTTGGAGCTCAAATTGTGGGTGAAGATGCTTCAGATTTGATTAGTGAATTAACATTAGCAATTGAATCTGGAAATACTATTGATGACTTATCACTAACAATTCATCCTCATCCTTCATTATCAGAAGCAATTTGGGATGCAGCAGATGTTGGCTTAGGATTTCCAACAAATATTTAAAAAATAGAAACTATGGGGATTTTCCTATAGTTCCTATTTTTATAATTAAATAAGTTACTTGGAGGGTAAAAAATGCAATACTACGCAATGAAAACAAACGATATTAGAACTAATCTTGCTACAGAACAATATTTAATGAATTCAGATAAAATTACATTACCATTTATGTTATTTTATATTGAAAATCCATGTATTATTGTTGGTCGAAACCAAAATACAATGGAAGAAATCAATGATGAATACTGCCGAAATCATAATATTACGGTTACTCGACGCCTTTCAGGTGGTGGAGCAATGTATCAAGATTTAGGAAATCTATGTTTTAGTTTTATTGTGCCTGCAAATGATCAAAGATTTGGTGATTTCAAAGATTTAGTCAAGCCTATCGTTGATGCATTACATGAAATGGGAGCTACACAAGCTGAAGTAACAGGAAGAAATGACATTGTAATTGAGGGAAAGAAATTTTCAGGAAATGCAATGTATACGCGAAATGGTCGTACATTTAGTCACGGAACATTGATGTTTGATGTAAATACTGATGCTGTTGCTGATGCATTGAAAGTTCCTAAAGATAAAATTGAATCTAAGGGAATTAAATCTGTTCGTGCACGTGTAACAAACATCAAAAAATATTTAAAGCCTGAATACCAAAATTTAAATACCTTTGAATTTCGTGATGAATTGATTAAGAAAATTTGGAATGTTGATACAATTGAAGAAGCTCAAAAATTTGAGTATCATTTAACAAAATCTGACGAAGAAGAAATCAAAAAGATTCAAGACAAAACATATAACAATTGGGATTGGGTATATGGACAATCACCTAAGTTTACAGTGCAAAAAAGAAAACACTTCACAGGTGGTACGATTGATGCAAGATTTGACGTTGAGGATGGCCATGTGAAGAATGTTAAAATTTATGGTGACTTCTTTGGTATTAAAAAGGTAGAAGATGTTGAAAAAGCATTGATTGGAAAAGAATATAATGCTGACGTATTGAAGGAAACGTTAGAAAATATTAATTTAAATAACTACTTCCACGGAATTCCTGCAGAAGATATTATTAATTTAATTGCTTTACAACACTAAGTAAGTTAAATAGATATGATCCTATTCTTTGAGTAGGATCATTTTTATTTAATTCGTAAAAATAGTTAAAAGTTGAAATATTAACAATGTTTAAACTTATTTACGCTTTAATGATAATATGTTAAAATTAATTGGAAATTACATACGAATATTTAGTTAATAGGAGGATACGCATGGCTATTAAATATAAACGTGTGGTATTAAAGTTAAGTGGAGAAGCATTGGCAGGCGATGCTGGTAAAGGTATTAATCCACCTGAAATTCGTAAAGTTGCAGAAGAAATTAAAGAAGTACATGAATTAGGAGTTGAAATTGCTATTGTCGTAGGCGGTGGCAATATGTGGCGCGGTGAAACTGGCGCTCAATTAGGAATTGAACGTGCTCAAGCAGACTACATTGGTATGCTAGGTACTGTAATGAATGCATTAGCATTACAAGATACTCTAGAATCCTTAGATGTTCCTACACGTGTACAAACAGCGATTGAAATGAGACAGGTTGCAGAACCATATATTCGCCGTAAAGCAGTACGTCATTTAGAAAAGGGTCGTATTGTAATTTTTGCTGCTGGCACTGGTTCACCATACTTCTCAACAGATACAACATCCGCACTTAGAGCATCAGAAATTAATGCAGATGTAATATTAATGGCTAAAAACGGCGTTGATGGAATTTACTCTGCCGATCCAAAGAAAGATCAAACAGCAGTTAAGTTTGAAACACTAACTCATTTAGATATTATAAACAAAGGTTTACATGTTATGGATTCAACTGCTTCAACATTATCAATGGATAACAATATTCCATTGGTTGTGTTCAATATGAATCAACATGGTAATATAAAGAAAGTTGTTGAAGGTGAAAATATCGGAACAACTGTGGAAGGAAAATAATAATGAAAATTACAAATCCAATTATTCAAGACGGACAGGCACAAATGCTTAAAGCCCAAGATGCTTTAAGTCATGAATTAGGCGGAATTCGTGCTGGGAGAGCAAATGCAAGTATTTTAAACCGAGTAATGGTTGAATATTATGGTGCACCAACACCATTGAATCAAATTGCACAAATTTCTATTCCAGAAGCACGAGTATTACTAATTACACCATATGATAAATCTTCACTAGACGATATTGAACATGCATTATTAGCATCAGATTTAGGATTAAATCCAGTTAATGATGGAACTGTCATTCGTTTAGTTATTCCTCAATTAACAGAAGAACGTCGTAAAGAACTTGCAAAAGAAGTTAAAGCTATTGGTGAAAAAGCAAAGGGTTCTGTACGACATGCTAGACGTGATATTCGAGAAGGCTTAAAGAAATCACAAAAGAATGGTGAATTATCAGAAGACGAATTGCACGATTTAGAAGATCAAGCACAACAAGTTACTGATGAGGCAATTAAGAAAGTTGACCAAATTGTTGCAGATAAGGAACAAGAAATTTTAGAAGGTTAATTTTTGTGGGGTAAAATAGACGATTGTCTAATTTTGCCCCTTTTGTCGTATTTAGTTTAATTTTGGAGGCAAAATATTGTTCGATAAGTTATTTAATAAATTTTCTAATGATACAAAAGAGGAAATTAAATTAGATGAAAATAAAATGCCTCAACATATTGCTATTATAATGGATGGCAATGGTCGTTGGGCACAAAAAAGAGGCTTACCACGTGTCGCAGGACATAAACGGGGAATGGAAGTTGTTAAAGATATTACAAAAACAGCAAGTGGTTTAGGAGTTAAAGTATTAACGCTTTATGCATTCTCAACTGAAAATTGGAAAAGACCTAAAAAAGAAGTTAATTTTTTGATGGATTTGCCAGTTAAATTTTTTGATACTTTTGTTCCTGAATTAATTGAAAATAATATTAAAGTTAATGTTATGGGATATACGGAATATCTACCAGAAAAAACGCAAAAAGCGGTAAATGATGCAATCGAACAGACTAAAAATAATACAGGAATGATTCTAAATTTTGCATTAAATTATGGTAGTCGTGCTGAGATTATAACAGCAGTGAAAAAAATTGCATTAGATGTAAAAAATCAAAAATTAGCAGTTGATGAAATAGATGAGGATGTTATTTCAAAATCATTAATGACACAAAGCGTTGCACCATATAACGATCCAGAATTGTTAATTAGGACAAGTGGTGAAGAAAGAATATCCAATTTTTTACTTTGGCAATTAGCTTATAGTGAATTAGTATTTTCAGATAAATTTTGGCCAGAATATAAACCAAGCGATTTAATTGAAGATATAAATAAGTATCAACATCGAGATCGGAGATTCGGTGGCGTAAAGGAAGGTAAATAATGAAACAAAGAGTAACAACAGCGATTATCGCATTATTAATATTTATTCCACTTTTAATTATTGGTGGAACTCCATTTAATATTTTAGTAGTTGCAATGGGAATTGTGGCAATGACAGAATTTGTATCCATGAAGAAATTATTTGTCGTTTCTCCTGCCGCATTTATTAGTTATTTTGCGATTGCGAGTTTATTAGTACCTAGAAACTGGCTTAATTTTTTGCCAGCTAATGAAAGTTATATAGATCTATTTTTTGTATTCTTACTTTGCTTGCTAGCTTTTACAGTAATGTCAAAAAATATGTTTTCATTTGATGATGCAGGTGCATTAATTTTAGGTGCTGTATATGCAGGATTTGGCTTCCATTTTATGATTCAAGCACGTACTGAAAGTTTATGGATGCTCTTATATGCATTATTAATTGTTTGGATTACAGATAGTGGAGCTTATCTAATTGGTCGGAAAATTGGAAAACATAAGCTTGCTCCAAAAATTAGCCCAAATAAAACATGGGAAGGTTCAATTGGTGGAACACTAGCAGCAGTAATAATTGTTGGTATTTATGTTTACATGCAACAATCTGTATTTAAATACAATATGCCAATTATGTTAGTTTTAACTTTAATCTTTTCAATTGGTGGACAATTTGGTGATTTAATTGAATCAGCATTTAAACGTCATTATGGAGTAAAAGATTCAGGTAAGATCTTACCTGGACATGGAGGAATTCTTGACCGATTTGACTCATTATTATTTGTATTACCTTTGATGCACTTTGCAGGATTGATTTAGTTCATTAAGAGAGGAGTTAAGCCAAAAAATGATTGTCACAATTATTGCATTTATAATTGTTTTTGGTGTTTTAGTTTTCGTACATGAATTTGGACATTTTTATGCTGCTAAGAAATCAGGTATTTTAGTACGTGAATTTTCAATTGGAATGGGACCAAAAATATTTGCATATCATAAAAATGGAACAACGTACACTTGGCGGCTTCTTCCATTAGGAGGATATGTAAGAATGGCTGGCCTTGAAGATGATGAAGATACATTGCAAAAAGGTGCACCTGTATCATTAGTTTTAAATGATGATCAGATTGTAACTAAAATCAATACAAGCCAAAAGAAAATACTTAAAAACGCATTGCCATTAATTGTTACAGATTGGGACCTACAAAAAGGTTTATGGATTGAAGGTTATGAAAATGGCGATGAAGAACAAGTAAAACGTTTTAAAGTCGATCATGATGCAATGATCATCGAAAATGATGGAACAGAAATTCAAATTGCTCCTCTTGATGTCCAGTATCAATCTGTCAGCGTTCCTAAAAGATTAATTACAAACGCTGCAGGTCCATTTAATAATTTCATTCTTGCAATTATTGCATTTGGATTAATTGCTTTTATTCAAGGTGGAGTTCAAGTAGAAACTAATTCAAATCAAATTGGAACTGTTCAAACATCTTCAGTTGCTGCAAAAGCTGGATTGAAAGCTGATGATCGAATTGTTTCAGTAGAGGGAAAGAAAACTGATAATTGGCAAGAATTAGTAAATGCAATTAGCAGTCGCGGCGGTAAAGAAACTACTCTTGTTGTGAAGAATAAAAATAAAACACGACAAATCACGTTAGTGCCAAAGGTTGTAAAACAAAATGGAGAAAAAATTGGACAAATAGGAATTACTGAAAAGATTAAGACTAACCATTCTATTGGTGCAATTTTATCATACGGATTTGTACGGACTTGGCAAATTATAGTAGCAATTTTTGCAGCATTAGGTCAAATGTTTACACATGGATTTAGTTTAAATGACTTTGGTGGACCAGTTGCAATGTACTCAATGACTTCAAAAGCTGCTCACTATGGAGTATTGAGTGTAATTAATTTAATGGCATTCTTATCTATAAACCTAGGTATTATGAACTTATTGCCTATTCCAGCATTAGACGGTGGAAAAATTGTTTTGAATGTTGTTGAAGGTATTAGGAAAAAACCAATTGATCCTAATAAAGAAGTTGTGATTACAATGATTGGATTTGCCTTGTTAATGATTTTAATGATTTTAGTAACATGGAATGATATTCGGCGTTACTTCTTCTAAAAAAATATGATAGACTAGAAAAAGAATTTAAAAATTGAACGAAAGAAGAGAAACTTTCATGAAACAATCAAAAATGTTGATTCCAACATTAAAGGAAGTTCCAAGTGATGCAGAGGCAGTTAGTCACCAGTTAATGTTAAGAGCTGGTTATATTAAGCAAGTTACTGCTGGAATGTATGCCTACCTTCCTCTTGCAAATCGAGTTTTACAAAAAATTGAAACTATTATCCGCGAAGAAATGGATAATATTGGTGCAGTAGAAATGCTTGTTCCTGCTGTAATTCCTGCAGAATTATGGAAAGAATCAGAACGCTATGATACATATGGACAAACACTTTTCAAGTTAAAAGATCGTCATGATCGGGACTTTATTTTAGGACCAACACATGAAGAAACATTTACAACTATCGTGCGAGATTCTGTAAAATCATATAAAAAATTACCACTAACGTTGTATCAAATCCAAACTAAATATCGTGATGAAAATCGTCCAAGATTTGGACTTTTGCGTGGACGTGAATTTATTATGAAAGATGCTTATTCTTTCCACGCTGATACAGAGAGTTTAGATAAAGTATTTAATGATATGGGAAATGCATATCGAAATATTTTTAATCGTGTAGGATTAACTTTCCGCGAAATAATTGCTGACTCTGGTACAATGGGTGGCAAGGATTCACATGAATTTATGGCAATTACTCCAATTGGAGAAGATACTGTTGTATATTCAGATAATAGTGGATATGCCGCAAATATTGAAAAAGCAAAAAATTTAAGAACAGTAAAAAAATCGCATGAAACGCCAAAAGAATTAGAAAAGATTCAAACTCCAGATATTAAAACAATTGATGAAGTCGCTGAATTTTTAGGGAATAATACTGAGGATGAAATTAAAACATTATTATTTATTGCAGATGAAAATCCAGTCGTGATTTTGATGCGTGGTAATGATGAAGTAAATGAAGTGAAGTTAAAGAACTTTTTAGATGTAAATGAATTACGTCCTGCTACAGAAGATGAAGCACAAAAATATTTGGGTGCTAATTTTGGGTCACTAGGACCAATTGGAGTTCCTGAAGATATTAATGTATATGCTGATTTAGATGTGGAAAGTATGGTAAATGCAACTGTAGGTGCAAACGAGGATGGATATCATTTCAAAAACGCTAACATAGATCGAGACTTTAATGTTGATGAATTTGTTGATTTACGAACAGTTCAGGAAGGCGATTTATCACCAGATGGTGAAGGTAAATTGAAATTTACTCGTGGAATTGAAATCGGTCATATCTTTAAACTTGGTACACGTTATTCAGAAAAATTAGGTGCAACAGTTTTAGATAATAATGGTCGTCAAATTCCTATGATTATGGGATGTTATGGTATTGGTGTATCTCGTTTGTTATCAGCAATAATTGAACAAAACCATGATGAAAATGGAATGATTTGGCCACGTAATATTTCACCATTTGACATTCATTTAATTCCTGTAAATGTTAAGAATGCAACACAAGTTGAATTAGCTGATGCAATTGAAAAGTCCTTGCAAGATGCAGGTTTCCAAGTATTAGTTGATGATCGTAAAGAACGTGCAGGCGTTAAATTTGCTGATTCAGATTTAATTGGATTACCAGTACGTATTACTGTTGGTAAGAAAGCTGAAGAAGGAATTGTTGAAATTAAATTACGCCAAACAGGTGAAACCATCGAAGTTAAAGTTGATGAATTGATTGCTTCACTAAAAATTTTATTGAAAAATGTAAATTAATTTCTAGGATAAGGGAATAATAGTTAAGAGTTTAATTAATTTAAATCACTTTACAACGAAGTAGTTATAATACTAGTTGGAATTTAAGGTTTTAATTTAGCCCGACTGGAAATCTAAAAAAGACTGGGCTGAGTGCTGCAGTCTTTTTTAGACTTAATAAATAGGAGAGGAGAATAAGATTGGCTTTAAGTAAACAGGAATTATTTAATAAATTGTTAGAACAAATAGATTGGCAGCCTAATGAAAATGATAAAGAGTTTTTAAAAGATGCCGCTATTGATAATGTTAAAGTTCATATAGATTCAAAGCGTTGGGATTTTTGTTTGCAAGTAGATAATATTTTGCCGTTTAATTTATATGTTGATTTGGTTAATCACATTTCTGTTGCGTTTAAAGAAATTGCTGAAACTCATTTATTGATTAAAACGCAGAATCCTGAAGTAACAAATAAAAATTTGGCAGAATATTGGCAATGGGCAGTATCACATAGTGAAGTTCATTCTCCGATGATTAGTGAAGTTTTTCGTGGGAAGGTACCATCTTTACAAGATGGTAGGCCTGTAATTGTTGCAGAAAATGAAATCGTTAAGAACTTTTTGACAAGTCAAGCTTTAGGTCCAATTGAAGATGAATATAGTAAAGTTGGTTTTCCTAAGTTAACTTTCTCTACTTTAATTGATGATTCTAAATCTCAAGCCAAAATAAATGAGTTTAAAGAAAAGAAAGCTAAATCTGATGCTGAATTAGCACAGAGAGCAATGAAAGCAATTAAGAAACAATCTGAAAAGAGAAAGAGCAAGCAAAAAGAAAATGTTAATTTAGATGGACCAATTGTTTTAGGTAAAAAAATAAGTGATGATGTTCCAGTTCGGCAAATGTCTGAAATAAATGAAGAAGAGCGTTCAGTTGTTGTTCAAGGATATATATTTGATCGTGAAATAAGACAACTTCGTTCTGAACGTAAATTGCTAATTTTAAAAGTTACGGATTATAGTTCATCTTTTGTAATTAAAAAGTTTTCGAGAGATGAGAATGATGAAGCAATTTTTGAAGCTTTAAAAGTAGGAAAATGGATAAAAGTTCGTGGAAGTGTGCAAGAAGATAGCTTTATGAGAGATTTAACTATTAATGCATATGACATTATGGAAGTTAAACATGAGAAACGTAAAGATACGATGCCCGATGGGGAAAAAAGAGTTGAATTACATTTACATACTAATATGAGTCAAATGGATGCAACTAATAGTATTTCTGATTATGTTTCTCAAGCAGCTAAATGGGGACATAAAGCAATTGCGGTGACTGATCATGGAGGATTGCAAGCTTTCCCTGAAGCTCATACGGCTGGTCAGAAGAATAACGTTAAAATTTTGTATGGTGTAGAAGCTGATATTGTGAATGATGGTATGCCAATTGCATATAATGAAGCACATGTAAACTTGAAAGATAGCACATATGTTATTTTTGATACGGAAACAACAGGGCTTTCTGCACGGTATGATAAAGTAATTGAATTAGCGGCAGTTAAAATGAAAAATGGTACAGTTATTGATCGTTTTGAACAATTCATTGATCCTGGTCATCCGCTTTCACAAACTACAATCAATTTAACAAGTATTACTGATGACATGGTGAAGGGTTCTAAATCTGAAGAAGAAGTCTTTAAAATGTTCCAGGAATTTTGTAAAGGATGCATAATTGTTGGTCATAATGCAACTTTTGACGTTGATTTTATGAATACTGGATATGAACGTCATCATTTGCCTTTGATTAAAGAACCATGGATTGATACATTACCATTAGCACGCTTTTTGTATCCTGAGATGAAGGGGTTCAGACTAAATACATTGGCTAAAAAATTAGATGTAAATCTAGAACATCATCACCGTGCTATATATGATGCTGAAGCAACAGGTTACATTTACTATGCAATGTTAAAAGATGCAGAAGAAAATTATGATATAAAATATCATGACGATTTCAATAAATATGTAGGTGAAAATGATGCATATAAACATGAACATCCTTTCCATGCAACTATTTTAGCCAAAACACAAGAAGGACTTAAAAATTTATTTAAATTGATGTCTGATGGAATGACGAAGTACTTTTATCGTGTAGCACGAATTCCAAGGTCAGTTTTAAATAAGTATCGTGAAGGATTATTGATTGGTTCAGCATGTGCTAATGGTGAAGTATTTACTGCAATGATGCAGAAGGGATATGGCGTAGCAAAAGAAAAAGCTAAATATTATGATTATTTGGAAGTTCAGCCAAAACCATTGTATGAACCACTAATTGAACAAGAATTAGTAAAAGATGAAGCAAATCTAGAAGAAATTATCTCCAATATGATAGATTTAGCTCATGAATTGCAAATTCCGATTGTTGCTACTGGTGATGTTCATTATATGAATAAAGAAGATGCAATATATCGTAAGATTTTGATTCATTCTCAAGGTGGAGCTAACTCTTTAAATAGATTGCATAAACTTCCAGATGCTCATTTTAGAACGACAGATGAAATGTTAGATGATTTTTCATTTTTAGATGAAAAAACTGCTAAAGAAATTGTTATAGATAACCCAACTAAGCTAGCAGATGAAATAGATGATATATCTCCTGTTAAAGACAAGTTATATACACCAAATATGCCTGGGGCAAATGAGCAAATTAGAGAGTTAGCGCTAAATAAGGCTCATGATTGGTATGGTGATCCGCTACCAGAATTAGTACAAGCAAGATTAGATAAAGAATTAAAATCTATTATTGGAAATGGTTTTGCGGTTATTTATTTAATTGCACAAAAATTGGTATTTAAATCAAATAAGGACGGATATTTAGTAGGTTCTCGTGGATCAGTTGGTTCAAGTTTTGTTGCTACAATGACTGGAATTACTGAAGTAAATCCATTACCACCACATTATCGTTGCCCTAAATGTAAATACTCAGAATTCTACACTAAAGGTGAGTATGGGTCTGGTTATGATTTACCTGATAAAAAGTGTCCAGAATGTGGAACAGAATTGATTAAAGATGGACAAGAAATTCCATTTGAAACATTCCTTGGTTTTAAGGGAAATAAGGTTCCTGATATTGATTTAAACTTTTCAGGTGACTACCAACCAATTGGGCATAATTATACTAAGGTACTATTTGGTGAGAATAATGTTTTTCGGGCTGGAACTATTGGTACTGTTGCTGATAAAACTGCGTATGGTTATGTAAAAGCATATGAAAGAGATACAGAACAAACTTTAAGAAGTGCAGAAGTTGATCGTCTTGCAAAGGGAGCAACTGGTGTAAAACGTACTACTGGTCAACACCCTGCTGGAATTTTAGTAGTTCCAGATAATATGGAAATTTATGATTTTTCACCAATTCAATATCCTGCTGATGATTTGAGTGCACCATGGAGAACTACACACTTTGATTTCCACTCAATTCATGATAATATTCTTAAGCTTGATATTTTAGGGCATGATGATCCTACAATGATTCGTATGTTGCAAGATTTATCTGGAATTGAGCCAAAATCAATTCCTACAGATGATCCTGGGGTTATGGCATTGTTTTCAGGAACGGAAATTCTTGGTGTAACTCCAGAGCAAATTCAGTCTAAAACTGGGACACTGGGAATCCCTGAATTTGGAACTAGATTTGTTCGTGGAATGCTTGAAAAAACGCATCCATCTACATTTGCCGAATTATTAAAAATTTCAGGATTATCTCATGGTACTGATGTTTGGTTAGGAAATGCAGAAGAATTAATTGAAAATGGAACAGCTAAAATGAGTGAAATTATTGGATGTCGTGATGATATTATGATGGATTTAATTCACTTTGGCGTAGATTCTGAAACTTCTTTCCAAATTATGGAACACGTACGTAAAGGTCGAGGAATTCCTGACGATTGGCAAAAAGAAATGAAAGAAGCAGATGTTCCAGAGTGGTATATTGGATCATGTTTGAAGATTAAATATATGTTCCCTAAGGCACACGCTGCTGCTTATGTTTTAATGGCTTTACGTATTGCTTACTTTAAGGTTTATTTCCCAATTATTTACTATGCAGCTTATTTTTCAGTTCGTGCAGATGATTTTGACTTAGTTGCGATGGCACATGGAAAGGAATCTGTAAAAGCAGCAATGAAGGAAATAAATGATAAAGGAATGGAAGCTTCAACTAAAGAAAAGAACTTATTAACTGTTCTAGAAATAGCTAATGAAATGCTTGAACGTGGATTTAAATTTAAAATGGTAGATATTAATAAATCTGATTCTTCAGATTGGTTAATTATGGATGATGGAAAAACATTACTAGCTCCATTTTCTGCACTCCCAGGTTTAGGACTAAATGTTGCTAAACAAATAATTGCAGCACGTGAAGAAAAACCATTTCTTTCAAAAGAAGATTTAGCTAAACGAGGTAAAGTTTCTCAATCAATTATTGAATTTATGAATGAACAACATGTTTTAGATGATTTACCAGATGAAAATCAATTAAGTTTATTTGATAGCATGTTTTAAAAATAAAGGCTCATAACAGTGATGTTATGGGCCTTTTTTGTAACAATTTAGTGACTTATATAAAATCAATCGAATATCAGATAGTTTAATTTATAAAAAATATCTTTACATATCTATTAAATACCTATAAAATCATATTGAAGAAAGAATTTTTGGATTTTTAGTAGCGTTTTTAATAAAACGTAAAGAAGGTAACATATTGTATATCATTGTGAATACTGAAGATAATCGTATTTGCTCAGAATGGAACTATTTAAATCGTCCAGAAAAATTTATTTGTTGGAAAACGCATAGTGAAATTGAAGCTGAAAATAGTTATCGTACAAATAATGTTTATATTAAAAAATTTTCTACTAAAAAATTGGCAAAAGAATTTATAAAAAGAGAGTTTGATCAATTAGATTGCTATATAGTTATGCCATCAAATTCCTTTATCAAGTTTTTTGATAATTTTATTAATATAGCAAAGGTAAGTTTATATCTAATTTTTAATTAAAGAATGATTTAAGGTACTAGAGAAGTCTAGTACCTTTTTATTTTTAATAAAATATTTAATTTATGATTTTTATGAAAAAAATTTTGGATGATTGATATAATAAAATTATTAGATTTGAGGAGTGAGTTTATATATGAGTACGGAAGTTGGTAAAAAACAATGTATTAAGAAAAATGTTTTGCGTATATTGTTTTTTATTATATTAAGTTTTTGCTATATTTATTTTTTTACAAATAGTACAGGGCAAGCAATTATTAAAGCAAATATTGATGGAGAATTTCATATTTCACGAATATTAAGTTTGGAAAATATCTTTAATTCACCAGTTAACTTTAAATATTTTGCACATACTGGGCAAATAGTAAATTTAATGTATCCTTGGGTATTAGTTTATCCAATGTATTTGTTATATAAGTTAACCAATGATGTAGTATTAGCTTATTATTTGTATTTTACAATAATAACATTTGTTACACTTGAATTAACTTATTATTGCAGTAAAAAAATGAAACAATCTACTTTAGGAGCAATGCTTGTTGCTGTCCTATATTCGTTTTCGATGGTACGTACTTCTGATATATATTTTCGAATGGCAATAGGGGAAGTGTTAGGAATTACATTTTTCCCTCTAGTATTATTAGGAATATACCAAATATTTTATGAAAAGAAACCTAAATGGATAGCCTTAACACTAGGAATGACATTATTAGTATATAGTCATGTAATTTCTGTAGTGTTAGCAAGTTTGTTAATTTTAATGTTTTTCTTCATTAATATTTTACGCAAAAAAATTAATAAAGAACGACTTTTAGCTTTATTGAAAGCAACTGGAATGACGTTACTATTAGGATTAGGATTTTTGTTACCAATGTTACAGATGTTAATAAGCGTAGATATTAGCAAACCTGTAGTTTACAATTTATTCCAAGCAGCATTGAAGCCTAATGATTTAATCAGCAAATCAATTAGCAATGAAGTTAGCAGTGTAATTACTTTTAATTTTGTCTATATTGTTTTGATTGTTATTTTATTATTTAATTTGAAAAAGATTAAGGGATTTTGTAGAGATACCTTATTATTAGGAACTATTTTTACAATTATGTCTACTACATTATTTCCATGGGATGTTTTCCAGAATTTATTACATGTAATTCAATTTCCATGGCGTTTAATTGGAATAGCATCACTTTTATTAGCATTTTCATTTGGCTCGCTATTTGGAAATTTTGTAAATCAAAGTCATCATAATAAAAAAAGATTACAGTTATTTGCGATGACCATTTGTTGTATCGTTTTATGTCATTTTGGAACTCTTGATATGATTGGAAATATAAATGGTTTAAACAATGGAGATACTTCGGAAAAATTTGTTAAAGAAGTATCTAAAAATCCTAATTTTAATGGACTAGATGATTATGCACCTAAAGATGCGGGATATGATTTACAATTTATTCATGATCAAAAAATTTGTGCTAATGCAAGCTGGCATTCTGTAAAAATAAAAAGAACGGCTAATAAAGTAATTTATAAATATGATTCACCTAATGCGACGACTGCATTTTTACCAGTATTCTATTATCCTGGAGAAGTTGTTAAACAGAATGGAGATCGGATTTTTGTGCAAAAAGCTCAAGATGGTGCAACATTAGTAAATTTAAAAGAGGGAGAAAATACATTTGAAGTTTCTTTTGAATATACTAAATTGGCAAAAGCTTCTTGGACTATTTCTTTAATTAGTTTTGTTGTTTTATGTGGTTATCTAATTTTTAAAAAGAAGAGGGTATTAGCAAATTAACTTGAATTTTTAGTATCTGATTGATATAATAAAGATGTATTTTTATAACTCGGTAAGAGTGAGCAGTGATGCTCACTCTTTTTAGTGGAATGAGTTTATATTGAATGAGGAGGATATTTAGTGAGCAGTGTAGTAGAAACAGTGACTGATTTAGTTACACCAATTTTAGATAACTATCATTTTGAATTGGTAGATATTGAATTTGTTAAAGAAGGCAAAAATTGGTATTTGCGCGTGTTCATTGACAAACCAAATGGCATTACAATAGATGAGTGTGCATTGGTAAGTGATCAATTAAGTGAAAAACTTGATAATTGTGATCCAGATCCAATTCCCCAAGCATACTATCTAGAAGTTTCTTCCCCTGGTGCTGAACGCCCATTGAAAAAAGAAAAAGATTATGAGCGTGCCATTGGGAAGTATATTCATGTTTCTTTATATCAACAAATTGATAAAAGTAAGATTTATGAAGGAACAATGACAGAACTAACTAAAGATAGTTTAACTTTGGAATATCGAGATAAAACAAGAATTAAAACAATTACGATCCCTCGTGAAAAAATTGCGAAGGCTCGTTTAGCAATTGAATTTTAAACATCTTATACTAAGGGAGATTTTTTTAATGAGTAAAGAATTATTAACAGCTTTAGATGTTCTTGAAAAAGAAAAAGGCGTTAAACAAGAAATTGTGATTGAAGCTTTGGAAAATGCATTGGTTTCAGCATACAAAAGAAACTATGGCCAAGCTCAAAACGTTGAAGTTGAATTTGATAGCAAAAAGGGCGATATTCATGTTTATGCGGTCAAAGATGTTGTAAATGAAGTCTTTGACTCACGTTTAGAAGTTAGTTTAGATGATGCATTGCAATTGAATAAAGCATATGAAATTGGTGATCAAATTAGATTTGAAGTAACACCAAAAGACTTCGGAAGAATTGCTGCACAAACAGCTAAACAAGTAATTATGCAACGTGTGCGTGAAGAAGAACATAATGTAATTTACAATGAATACATTAAATATGAAAATGAAATTGTAACTGGTGAAGTTGAAAGAAGAGACAATAAATATATTTATGTAAACTTAGGTAAAGTTGAAGCTGTTCTTTCTCATAAAGATCAAATCGATGGTGAAGAATATAAATCACATGATAAGATCAAGGTTTACATTTACAAAGTTGAAAATGGTTCTAAAGGACCTCAAGTATTTGTAAGTCGTTCACATCCTGATTTATTACGTCGATTATTTGAACAAGAAGTTCCTGAAATTTATAATGGTGAAGTAGAAATTGTTTCAATTGCACGTGAAGCAGGAGATCGTGCAAAAGTTGCAGTACGTTCAACAATCGATAATTTAGATCCAGTTGGAACTTGTGTTGGTCAACGTGGTGAACGTGTTCAACAAATTGTTAATGAATTAAAGGGCGAAAACATGGATATTGTTAAATGGGATGAAGATCCAGCAAAATATATTGCTAATGCTTTGAACCCAGCTGATGTAATTGAAGTTCGGTTTGATGATGAAAATGACCACAATTGTGTAGTTGTTGTTCCTGATGATCAATTATCATTAGCAATTGGTAAAAGAGGTCAAAATGTCCGCTTAGCAGCTCGTTTGACAGGTTATAAGATTGATATTAAATCTGAATCAGATATGCAAGAAGAAAATATCCAAGAAGATATCTCTTTAGCAGAAGAAGATGGTAATATGCCCGAAGATATTTCCATTGATACTGAAATTGATGAAAACACAGAGGAATAAGAGGTAATATCATGGTACAACGCAAAATTCCGATGAGAAAAGATATTGTAACTGGCGAAATGCTTCCTAAAAAGGAATTAGTTCGTGTAGTTAAAAATAAAGAAAATGAAGTTTTCATTGACCCAACAGGAAAGAAAAATGGTCGTGGAGCATATATTCATTTGGATGTAGACACAGCTAAAAAAGCAAAAGATGAAAAGACTTTCGATAAAACATTTGGAGTTAAAATTTCAGATGATTTTTATGATGAATTAATCGAATATGTAGATCATAAAGTTGCTCGAATTAAGTTATTTGGCCATGAATAAAAAAAGAATTTTAAATTTGCTTGGACTTGCACAACGTGCCCGTAAAAATGTTACAGGGGAACAACTTGTTCTAAAGCAAATTCAGAATAAGCAAGCACAAATTGTTTTTTTAGCGTCTGATAGCGGAAAAGCTACACAGAAAAAATTTATTGATAAGTGTAATAGTTATGAAATCCCATTATCAATGGACTTTACACGTGCGGAATTAAGTGTGGCAATTGGACAGGTCCGTTCAAGTATTGCAATTACTGATGCGGGTTTTGGATTAAAAATTAAATCATTGCTGTTTTCAAAGTAATAAATCTCTCATTTGCGTTTTGAAAACACAATGACAATACGCGAAATGGAGGGACTTAAATGAGTAAAAAGCGAATTTATCAAATTGCAAGAGAATTAAATGTTAATAGTAAAGATATAATTGATATAGCTAAAAAGAATGGCATTAAAGTTGGAAATCATATGTCAATGCTTGATGAAAATGAAGAGAAAACGGTGAGAAATAATTTGAAGAAAAACGATACAAAAGAAACTTCTAAGTCAAACAATAATAATTCTGTAAAAGTAAATAAGAATAACGAACATGCAAAGAATGAGCATAAAAATAATGCTCGTCACAACAATGATAAAGAAATGAATAATAAAGCAAAGCATCATAATAAGCAAAATTCATCTGCTGAAGCTTCAAATTCGTTTAATAATTCAAATAATAAAAAGAAATTTAACAAAAATAATAAACGAAATAATAATAATTTCCAAAACAATAAATTTAGCAAGAAAAACAAAAAGAAAAATAAAAAAGAACGTCGTCAAGATCGTCATGCTCAAAAGAAAGCTCCAGTTACACAACGGAAGAATAAGCCATTGCCAGAAACACTTGTTTATACAGTAGGTATGAGTGTTGCTGATATTGCTAAAAAGATTCACCGTGAACCAGCAGAAATCATTAAGAAATTATTTATGATGGGTGTTATGGTGAACCAAAACCAATCATTGGATAAAGATACGATTGAAATTTTAGCTGATGATTATGGTATTAAAGCAGAAGAAAAAGTCGAAGTTGATGTTTCTGATATCGATAAATTCTTTGAAGAAGAAGAAAAGAACCATAAACATTTGGAAGATCGACCACCTGTTGTTACAATCATGGGACACGTTGACCATGGTAAAACAACTTTACTTGATCATTTAAGACACTCACATATTACTGAGGGTGAAGCTGGTGGAATCACACAACACATTGGTGCTTATCAAGTTAAGCATGCAGGTAAGACAATTACATTCTTAGATACACCAGGACACGCTGCATTTACAAACATGCGTGCACGTGGTGCGGATATTACTGATATTACTGTACTTGTTGTTGCTGCTGATGATGGTGTTATGCCACAAACAATTGAAGCTATTCACCACTCTCAAGCTGCTGGTGTTCCAATTATCGTTGCAGTTAACAAGATTGATAAGCCAGGTGCAAATCCAAATCACGTAATGGAACAATTAACTGAATATAGCTTGATCCCAGAAGATTGGGGTGGAGATACAATTTTTGTTGAAATCTCTGCAAAATTTGGCAAAAATATTGATGAATTGCTTGATATGATTCTTCTTCAATCTGAAATGATGGAATTGAAGGCAAATCCTAAGCAACATGGTGCAGGTTCTGTTATTGAAGCTCGATTAGATAAAGGTAAGGGATCAGTAGCTTCATTACTTGTTCAACAAGGTACATTACATGTAGGAGATCCAATTGTTGTTGGTAATACTTTTGGACGTGTTCGTACAATGACAAATGATCATGGCCGTTCAATTCACAAGGCTAAGCCTGGTACACCAGTTGAAATTACTGGTTTAAATGATGTACCAGATTCTGGAGATCGTTTTGTTACATTTAATGATGAAAAGACAGCTCGTGCTGCTGGTGAAAAACGTGCAGAACAAGCCTTAATTAAAGAACGTAATAAGACAACTCACGTAACTCTTGATAATTTGTTTGATACTATCAAGGATGGAGAAATGAAAGAAGTTGACTTGATCATCAAAGCCGATGTTCAAGGTTCTGTAGAAGCTTTAGCACAAAGTTTCCAAAAAATTGATGTAGAAGGCGTAAGAGTTAATATTATTCACCAAGCTGTAGGTGCAATTAATGAAAGTGATATTACATTAGCTGAAGCTTCAAATGCTATTATCATTGGATTTAATGTTCGTCCTACTCCACTTGCTAAGCAACAAGCAGATGCAGATGGTGTTGATATCCGATTACACAATGTTATCTATAAAGCAATCGACGAAGTTGAAACTGCTATGAAGGGTATGCTTGAACCAGAATACCGTGAAAAAGTTACTGGCCAAGTAGAAATCCGTGAAACATATAAGGTTTCTAAGTTAGGTACAATTGGTGGTGGATATGTCATCGATGGATACATTAGTCGAAACAGTGGTGTTCGTGTAATCCGTAATGGTGTTGTTATCTACGAAGGAAAATTAGCTAGTTTGAAACGTTTCAAAGATGACGTTAAAGAAGTTAAATCTGGATATGAATGTGGTTTAATGATTGAAAAATATAACGACATTAAAGTAGGAGATCAACTTGAAGCCTTTGTCATGGAAGAAGTTCCAGTTGAATAGTAAAGGAGGCTGTTAGAAATGGCACAACAAGTTCGAATTGGCAGACTTTCTCAAGAAATTCAAAGGGAAGTTAACGATATCTTGCAAAAAAGAGTTCGTGATCCTCGAGTACAAGGCATAACAATTACCGGTGTAGAGGTAACTGGTGATTTACAACATGCAACGATTTATTATAGTATTTTGTCTGATTTAGCTTCAGATGCTGAAAAAACTCAACGCGGTTTAGATAAAGCAACTGGATTAATCCGACGTGAGTTAGGACATCGTTTAAATGTCTATGTAACACCTGAAATTAAATTTAAACAGGATGAATCAGTACGTTATGGTGATCACATTGATGAGCTTTTAAATAAACTACATCAGCAAGATAATTTTTAAAATATTTTAGAAAAGACTGTGACGTAAAAATCGCAGTCTTTTCTTAGTATTAGAAAGAAGTGAAGTAAATGGATGGTATATTACCATTATTTAAAGAAAGAAATATGACAAGTAATGATGCGGTTATTAAGTGTCGCAGAATTTTTAAAACAAAAAGAGTAGGGCATTCTGGAACCCTTGATCCAAATGTTGATGGAGTTTTGCCAATTTGCATTGGTAAAGCTACTAAGGTAGTAAACTATTTGATGGAATCTGGAAAGAAATATCGCGGACAAGTAACTTTAGGTTTTGCTACTACTACTGAAGATTTGGATGGCGAGATTATATCTAAAAGTTTAATTGAAAAACCTTTTTCAGATAGTGAAATTCAAAAAGTAATGGATAGTATGACAGGAAATATTGTTCAAATTCCACCGATGTATTCAGCAGTAAAAGTGAACGGGAAGAGACTTTATGAATATGCACGTGCTGGTGAAACAGTCGAACGTCCTCAAAGACATGTTAATATTAAGTCATTTAAAATGATTGGTGAAAGTGAATTTGATGAAAATCAAGGACTTCAAAAAATAAATTTTGAAGTTGAATGTTCTAAGGGGACTTATGTAAGAACTTTAGCAGTTGACTTAGGTAAAAAATTAGGAGTATCAGCAGTAATGTCTGATTTAACTCGACTACAAAGTGGTGGCTTTGACTTATCTCAAACAATAAGTTTATCAGAATTAGAAAATGCTGATAATTTAGAAGATAAACTTTTTCCAATAAGTTACGCATTAAAGGGCTTAGATTCAATTTCATTAACAGATTTTCAATGGAAAATTGTTAAAAATGGTGGATTTTTGCAACCTAAGTATTTAAAGAAATCAAGTCCTGTGATTGTATTAAATTATAAAAATAAAACACGTGCAGTATATAAATTTGATGAGGATAAAAAGGTTTATAAGCCACAAACAATGATTGATTTAACAGATTAAGGAGAATTGAATAATGCAAGTTATTCATATAAGTGAACCAATAGATTATAGTAAAATTGAAAATCAAAATATTGTGCTTGCGATGGGCTTTTTTGATGGGGTTCATCAAGGACATCAAGCAGTATTGAGTGAGGCAAAAAAGCAAGCAGTTAAATCAAATTTAAAATTAGCAGTGATGACATTTGATTGTTATCCTAAAATGTTTTTTAAAAAAATAAAACCAGATGATGTTAATTACTTAACGACTGTTGAAAAAAGAATTTCATTGTTTGAAAAATATGGTGCAGATATAGTTTATATTGCTCATTTTGATAAGAATTTAGCTAAATTATCTCCACAAGATTTTGTAGATAAGTATATGGTTGGATTACATGCCAAAATTTTAGTTGCAGGATTTGATTATACTTATGGAAAAAGAGAAATTGCTAATATGCAAACATTGCCTCAATATGCCCAAAATCGTTTTAAAGTTATTGAAGTATCTAAAAAAACAATGCGAAATGAAAAAATTGGGACTACAAAGATAAAAAGGCTTTTAAATGAGGGAAAGATTGAAGAAATAAATTGTCTATTAGGATATAAATTTAATTTTGATGGGGACGTTGTTCATGGAAAAGCTCGTGGGCGTACTTTAGGTTTCCCAACACTAAATATTAAACCATTTAAGCAACAATGTATTCCTGGAATTGGTGTATATGCAGTAAAAGTAAAATACGATAATCGTTGGTATGAAGGGATGGCATCTGTAAGTCATAATGAAACCTTTGGTGATAATCCATTAACGATTGAAATTAATGTATTCGATTTTGATCAAATGATTTATGGTGAACAAGTTGAAATTGAATGGGATAAATATTTACGCGCACCAATTAAATTTGAGAGTGTTGATGAATTAATAGAGCAATTAAATGAGGATAAAAAGGTTACAAAAATATATTTTGAAAATAATTAGCACTCTAATCATTTATCTGCTAAAAAATTGGGTAAAAGCCTTGACTAACTTACAAATATTATGTAATATAATAATGGACTTAGCACTTAAGGGTGTTAAGTGCTAAAGGGGTGATTGTAAATGTTAACAGACAGACAGCTATCAATTCTGAAAGCTATTATTCGGAATTATACTAATATCGGTCAGCCGATCGGATCTAAGAAGTTGCAAGAACAATTACCAATCCATGTAAGTTCAGCGACAATTCGTAATGAAATGGCAGCTCTAGAACATCAAGGCTTTTTAGAAAAGCAACACTCTAGTTCTGGAAGAATACCATCATTGCGTGGATATCGTTATTACGTTGATAATCTGCTCAAGCCTGATAAAGTGGATCAAGATTTAATCAATAATATTCGGAATTCGTTTGATAACCAATTTTCGAAGGTTGATGATATTGTCGCTTTATCTGCACAGTTATTATCACAGATGACTAATTATGTAGCAATTTCTTTAAAACCAGAATCTAGTGATGTAGTAATTGAAGGATTTAGATTGGTACCATTACATAATCGTCAAGTAATGATTTTGCTTGTAACAAGTGATGGTTCAGTCCAAAGTCAGACATTCACTATTCCAGATAATATTCATGGTGATGAACTTGAGTCAGTAATTAAACTTATTAATGATGAGATTGTTGGTTTATCATTAAACCAAGTCAGCGATAAGTTGAATGAAATTCTACCAAAGATAGTTACTTATTTACATCAATATGATGGGTTCTTGAATACATTTGGTAGTATCTTAGACAAAGCAGTTTGTGAGCATGTTTATGTTAGTGGAAAACGTAATTTGTTGAACTTTGTGAATGATGATAATTTAGAGGAAATAAAGTCACTTTATTCTTTAATTGATCATTCAGTTGATTTAAACAAATTATTGAAAAAGACTGATAAAGATATTGCTGTTACTATAAATGATAAGGATGAAGGTAATTCATTAGATTATAGTTTGGTTTCTGCAACGTATGACGACGGAAATAATGGACATGGATTGATTGCAATTCTTGGTCCAACAAACATGCCATATTCCAAGATGATTGGAATGATGGACACATTCCGTGATGAGTTGTCAAGAAGACTAATAAATTACTATCATGACTTTAAAGAATAGAGAAGGGGTGTTCAAGTGGCTGACGAAGTAAAACATCCAGAGGAAAAAGCCGCAGAAGATTTGAATGTTGAAAAAGAAACAAAACATTCAAATCCAAAAGAAAAAAACGAATCAAAAGATGAAGTTAAAGATCTAGAAAAACAAATTGCATCTCTTCAAGAAAAATATGATGAGATGGAAGATAAGTTTCTTCGTGCTGAAGCAGAAATGCAAAACATGACGAAACGTTTTAAAAATGAACAAGCTCAACTATTAAAATATGAAGGACAAAAGTTGGCAACTGAAATTTTACCTGTAATGGACAATTTAAATCGTGCATTACAATCTGAAGTTGAAGATGAAGCTTCAAGTCAGTTAAAGCGTGGAATTGAAATGGTTGCTAATGATATGGAAAAAGCTTTAAAAGATAATGAAATCACAAAGATTAAAGCTTTAGGTGAAAAGTTTGATCCAACTAAACATCAAGCTGTAAAGACGGTTCCAGTTGAAGAGGGACAAGAAAAAGATACAGTTGTTGAAGTATATCAAGATGGATATATGTTAAAGGATCGCGTATTACGTCCTGCAATGGTCGTTGTAGCTCAATAATTTAGGAAGAGGTAAATTTTATGTCAAAGATTATTGGTATTGATTTAGGAACAACTAACTCTGCAGTTGCTGTTCTTGAAGGTAAAGAAGCAAAAATTATTACAAACCCAGAAGGAAATCGTACAACACCTTCTGTAGTTTCATTTAAAGATGGTGAAACACAAGTTGGTGAAGTTGCAAAGCGTCAAGCAATTACAAACCCAGACACAATTTCATCAATTAAGCGTCATATGGGTGAAGCTGGTTACAAAGTAACAGTTGATGGAAAAGACTACACACCACAAGAAATTTCTGCAATGATTCTTCAATACATTAAGGATTATGCAGAAGCATACCTTGGCGAAAAAGTTACTCAAGCTGTTATTACAGTTCCTGCTTACTTTAACGATGCACAACGTCAAGCAACAAAAGATGCTGGTAAGATTGCAGGTTTAAAAGTTGAACGTATTGTTAACGAACCAACAGCTGCTGCATTAGCTTATGGTTTGGACAAAACTGATAAAGACGAAAAGATCTTAGTTTATGACCTTGGTGGTGGTACATTCGATGTTTCTATCCTTGAATTAGGGGATGGAGTATTCCAAGTATTATCAACAAATGGTGATACACACCTTGGTGGTGATGACTTCGATAAAGCAATTATGAATTGGTTAATTGAAGAATTCAAGAATGAACATGGAATTGACTTATCACAAGATAAAATGGCAATGCAACGTTTGAAGGATGCTGCTGAAAAGGCTAAGAAAGACTTATCAGGTGTAACATCTGCACAAATTTCATTACCATTTATCTCTGCTGGCGAAAATGGCCCATTACACTTGGAAACAACATTAACACGTGCTAAATTCAATGAATTAACACATGATTTAGTTGAAAAGACACGTATTCCTGTTCAAAACGCTTTGAAAGATGCTGGTTTATCAAACTCAGATATTGATGAAGTTATCTTAGTTGGTGGTTCAACACGTATTCCAGCTGTAAAAGAATTAGTTAAGAACGAAACAGGTCACACACCAAACGAATCTGTAAACCCTGATGAAGCTGTTGCTTTAGGTGCTGCAATTCAAGGTGGTGTAATTACAGGTGATGTTAAGGATGTTGTATTGCTTGATGTTACACCATTATCACTTGGTATTGAAACAATGGGTGGTGTATTTACAAAATTAATTGATCGTAATACTACAATCCCAACATCTAAATCACAAGTATTCTCAACAGCTGCTGATAACCAACCTGCAGTAGATATTCATGTTTTACAAGGTGAACGTCCAATGGCTGCTGATAACAAGACATTAGGTCGTTTCCAATTAACAGATATTCCTGCAGCTCCACGTGGTGTTCCTCAAATTGAAGTTAAATTCGATATTGATAAAAACGGTATCGTAAACGTTTCTGCAAAAGATTTAGGAACAAACAAGGAACAAAAGATTACTATTAAGAGTTCTTCAGGTTTATCAGATGAAGAAATCGATCGTATGGTTAAGGAAGCTAAGGAAAACGAAGCTGCTGATAAGAAACGTAAAGAAGAAGTTGACTTGAAGAACGAAGTTGACCAATTGTTATTCCAAACAGATAAGACTCTTGAAGAAATCAAGGGCAAGGTATCTGATGAAGAAGTTAAGAAAGTTGAAGAAGCACGTGATGCATTGAAGAAGGCTCAAGAATCAAACAACGTTGATGAAATGAAGTCTAAGAAAGATGACTTAACAAAACTTATCCAAGATATGTCAGTTAAGTTATACCAACAAGCACAACAAGCTCAACAAGCACAAGGTGCACAAGACAATGCAGGTGACGCTTCATCTTCATCAGACAACAACTCTGATGACAATACAGTTGATGGAGACTTTAAAGAAGTAGATCCAGATGACAAGAACTAATTTGTCATAATTTAATAAAAAGTCAAAGTCCATTGTGGTCTTTGACTTTTTATTTTAATGAATAAATGGTAATCTAAAACAAGATAATAATTAGTTGGAGGAAAGTAATGGCTGAACAAATTAATCCATATGATGTATTAGGAGTCAGTAAGGATGCAAGCGATGCTGAAATCAAAAAAGCATATCGTAAACTTTCTAAAAAATATCACCCTGACTTAAACCATGAACCAGGGGCAGAACAAAAATTCAAAGAAGTTAATGAAGCTTATGAAATTCTAAGTGATCCACAGAAAAAGGCACAGTATGATCAATTTGGATCAACTGGTCAAGGATTTTCTGGAGCAGGTAATGGATACGGTGATTTTGGCGGATTTAGTGGATTTGGTGGCCAAGGAGGATTTGAAGATATTTTTGGCTCTTTCTTTGGAGGCGGTGCAAGTCGTGGAAATGCACAAAACGCACCTCGACAAGGTCGTGACCTACAATATGAGATGCATTTAACATTTGAAGAAGCCATCTTTGGTAAGAAAACTGAAATTGAATATACACGTGAAGCAGCATGTAAGACATGTAATGGTACAGGTGCTAAACCTGGAACATCTCCTGTGACATGTTCAAAATGTCATGGTAGTGGTTATATTCAAGTTGAACGCCAAACACCACTTGGTCGTATGATGACACAACAAGAATGTGATGTTTGTCATGGTACTGGAAAAGAAATCAAAGAAAAATGTCCAACATGTCATGGTTCAGGGCGTATAAACGAAAAGCATGCGGTTGAAGTTACAGTACCTGCAGGTGTAGAAGATGGCAACCAAATGCGCTTACAAGGACAAGGTGAAGCAGGATATAATGGTGGCCCATATGGTGATTTATTTATCATCTTTGATGTTGCACCAAGTAAAATTTACAAACGTGAAGGCTCAAATATTTATTTTGACCAACCAATTTCATTTGTTCAAGCAACATTAGGTGCTGAAATCTTGGTTAAGACTGTTCATGGTGATGTAAAATTAAACATTCCAGCTGGAACACAGACAGGAACAAAATTCCGGTTGAAGGGTAAGGGAGTTCCTAAATTACGTGGTTCAGGTAATGGTGATGAAATGGTTACTGTGCGCATTCAAACTCCTAAGAAGTTAAAAAAGAAACAAAAAGAAGCATTGAAGATGTTTGCACAAGCATCAGGTGAAAAAGTAAATGAAGGATTTTTTGATAAATTAAAAGAAAAATTCTAAATATAAAAAAAGATTAGGAGGCTATGACATCAGTCACAGCCTCCTAATTATACTTAAATAAAAATTTTAATGAAATGATAAATTCCAGCAAATATCATGACTGTATATGCTAAACGACGAACAATTTTCATTGATATTTTTTGAGTAAAATGGATTCCGATACTAGTAGCAACTAAGCAACAGATAATTGAGATTGATAAGGGAGCTATTAATGAGGAAGTAAGATTACCACAAAAAATATTATTTAAGATCACATTAACGGTAGTAATTAAAAAGTATAGTTGAAGGGTTGCTTGGTATTCTATTGGACTTTTAATTATAGAATCAAAATATGCAACCATTGGAGGTCCTCCGATAGCAAACATGCCATCCATGAATCCACCAAAAGATCCGGCTAGGAATCCATTGAAAATACTTTCTTTAAGATGGATTCGATTTGCAATAAAAATCATATAAAAAGCAAGACTGCAAAGGAAGATTCCAAGGATTAAATCCATAACAGCTGAACTTAAATTAAGCATTAGGTGTACACCAATGCTACCAAATATAATGGCAGCAATTCCAGGTGTGATAACTAATTTGAAGTTAATGTGTTTTCTAAATTTTATTATTGTAAAAAGTTGTAAACAAAAAACAGTTATCAAAGTTAAAATATTTGCTTCCTTATATGGAAGGAATAGTGGAAGTAGAGCCATTGAAAAGATTCCAAAGCCAAATCCACTTGTACTTTGGATTATCGCGGCAATAAATACGACTATTCCTAAAAGGAGATAAGTCATAAAAACACGTCCTAACTTTAAATAATATTTGTAAATTATAGCATACAATCTGAATCAGTTTAAATAAAAAATAAAAAGTTACTTTAACTATTGCGAATAGGAGTGATTTATATGAATAATGATCAATTAACACAAGCAGTTCAAGATGCGATTGCTGAGGCGCAACAAATTGCGATAACACGACATCAACAAGAGATCGACGTACCTCATTTGTTTAAATTTTTAGTACAACCAAATGAACTTGGTGAAGAGATTTATCAAAAAGCTGGGTTAGATATAAATGCAATTAATAAAAAATTAGATAATGAAATTGATCATATTTCATCAATTGAGGGAAATGTTCAATATGGACAAACATTAAGTCAGAATCTATTCCAATTGCTACAACAAGCTGACACTTTAAGAAAAGAAATGAATGATGATTTTGTTGCTGTTGATACGGTAATTTTAGCGTTGATGAAATTGCAATATAATCCATTTAAACTTTTCTTGGAAAAGCAAGGTGCAACTTATAATAAGTTAGTTGAAATTGTAAAAAGTTTACGAGGAGGTAGCCGAGTGACAAGTAAGAATCAAGAAGAACAATACCAAGCTTTAGAAAAATATGGTGTTGATTTAGTAGCAGAAGCTGTTAAGGGAAAACAAGATCCAATTATTGGTCGTGATGATGAAATTCGCGATGTTATTCGTATATTGTCTAGAAAGAGTAAAAATAATCCAGTATTAATTGGAGAACCTGGTGTAGGTAAGACTGCTATTGTTGAAGGATTAGCACAACGAATTGCTAAAAAAGATGTTCCTGAAAATTTACGTGATAAAACAATTTTCTCTTTAGATATGGGTTCATTAATTGCTGGTGCGAAGTATCGTGGAGAATTTGAAGAACGGTTAAAAGCAGTTTTAAAACAAGTTCAAAAAAGTGAAGGCAAAATTATATTATTTATTGATGAAATTCACAATATTGTTGGTGCAGGAAAAACAGAGGGAAGTATGGATGCAGGTAATTTATTAAAACCAATGCTTGCTCGTGGAGAACTTCACTTGATTGGTGCAACAACTTTAGATGAATATCGTGAATATGTTGAAAAAGATAAGGCGTTAGAACGTCGATTCCAAAAGGTTTTAGTTAAGGAACCAACTGTTGAAGATACAATTTCAATTTTACGTGGCTTGAAAGAACGTTATGAAATTCATCATGGAGTAAGAATTCATGATAATGCTTTAGTTGCTGCAGCAACATTATCTAATCGTTATATTACAGATCGTTTCTTACCAGATAAGGCAATTGATTTGGTTGATGAAGCTTGTGCGGAAATTCAAGTTGAAATGAATTCAATGCCAACAGAACTTGATCAAAGCAATCGTCAATTAATGAGATTACAAGTTGAAGAAGCAGCATTGAAAAAAGAAACAGATGCTGCATCTCAAAAACGTTTGAAAGAACTGCAAAAAGAACTTGCAGATACAAAGGAAAAAGTTAATAAGCTTAAATTGAAGTGGGAAAACGAAAAGAATGATATTCAAAAGGTCAGTGATAAAAAAGCAGAATTAGATAAAGCTAAACATGATTTAGAGAATGCAGAAAGCAACTATGATTTAGAAAAAGCTGCAAAATTACAACATGCAACAATTCCTCAATTGCAAAAACAACTTAAAGAACTTGAAGAATCTGAACGTCCAAGCGAATGGATGGTAGAAGAATCTGTAACTGAAAATGAAATTGCAGAAGTTGTTAGTCGACAAACAGGAATTCCAGTTGCTAAATTAGTGCAGGGAGAACGTGAAAAATTATTACATTTGGCTGATACACTTCATAAGCGTGTAATTGGTCAAGATGAGGCTGTAGATGCTGTTGCAAATGCAGTTTTAAGATCACGTGCCGGATTACAAGATCCATCTAAACCATTAGGATCATTTATGTTTTTAGGACCAACTGGTGTAGGTAAAACAGAATTAGCAAAGGCATTGGCAGATGATTTATTCGATTCAGAAAAACATATGATTCGAATTGATATGAGTGAATACATGGAAAAAGCATCAGTCTCACGGTTAGTGGGTGCTGCTCCAGGATATGTTGGTTATGAAGAAGGAGGCCAATTAACTGAAGCTGTTCGCCGGAATCCTTACACAATTGTGTTATTTGATGAAATTGAAAAAGCACATCCAGATGTCTTTAATATTCTTCTTCAAGTGTTAGATGATGGTCGTTTAACAGATGGACAAGGAAGAACTGTTGATTTTAAGAATACGATTTTGATTATGACATCAAACTTGGGTTCAGAAATCTTACTTGATAGCTCAGAAAGTGATGGCAAGATTTCAGATGAAACTAAGGAAAAGGTCATGAAGTTAGCACAAAGTCATTTTAAACCTGAATTTTTAAACAGAATTGATGACATCATTATGTTTAGTCCACTTACATTGGGTGTTATTGAAAAGATTGTTGATAAATTTATTGATCAACTTTCATCACGACTTAAATCACAAGAAATTGAATTATCAATTGATGATAAAGCAAAGGAATTTATTGCTAAAGAAGGATATGATCCAGCATATGGTGCTCGGCCATTGCAACGGTTTATTACAACTAACATTGAGACTCCATTGGCTAAGGAGATTATTGCGGGTAAAGTTCAGCCTAATTCAAAGGTTATGATTTCATTAGATGATGATCAACATTTAACTTTTAAGGATTTAAAAGCAGAATAATTGATAGTTGATCTATATAATTGAATTTCAATGACAACCAACATAGAATGTTGACGTAATAATAAATGTTAGGGGTCGATTGAAATGACAGTAGATGAAATGATTAATGATGTTTTAGATAGTGAAAATGTTAACAAATTAACATTTCATTTGTGTGATACTAATAATCGTCATACAGATCTAAATACACATGATTATTTGCAACAAATGTATCAACTATTAAAAAATGTACGTTCTGAGTTACAAACAGAAATCAAGGAAGATGATGCTCAAAGTGCGAAGGATCAAATTGACCAACTAGATGCGATCGATCAATATCTAAATAAGTATCGTGATTTTAATAATTATGATAGTAAAGATGATGATGTGAAGCATGTGGTAATTGAGACCATTAAATTATGTAATGATGTAGATCCATCACATTCAACAAATATCTTCCCAGATTCAATTTACTTAGAAAGTATTAAATAAATTAAAATTAAGAGGCTATGATTTTTAATCATAGCCTCTTAATTTGATTATTTACTTTTATTATTTTCTTTTGTTTTAGGTGCTTTGATGAAAAGTGAGATGATATTAACTAAAATCCATCCCGCAATCATAGGAAATACACCACTCATAACAGGATCAAATGATGCGCCATCTAAGGCTGAAATGATGTATCCAAAAACTTCACCATAAATTAAACACCAGAATAGAATTGTAAGTTGTTTAGCCATTCTGAACACCTCTTTAATAGTAGTCTAGTATAGTTTAATTTTTTTTTCAAATATAAATTTAAAAGAATTCTAGGTGATTTGATATAATATAGGTATTAATTGATGATTTTGAAAGGAGGTATTGAATTTGTTTAGTCCGCTTCAAGTTATTAGTAGTTATAGTTTACTTCAAAGTACGTTGAAAATAGATGATTTTGTCCGTCGTGGAAAAGAATTAGGATATGAAGCATTAGCTTTAACCGATAATAATGTAATGTATGGTGTGCTTGATTTTTATCATGCATGTCAAAAGTATGGGGTTAAGCCGCTGATTGGTTTGACATTAAAGTTAAATGGTAAAGATCAAGATGAAAATGAATTAATTTTGATTGCTAAAAATCGTAATGGATATCAAAATTTATTAAAAATTTCATCAGCTAAAATGTCTAAAGAAGGTTTTGAAGCTGGTGATGCTCCAATTAATTTATCTGAAATTAAGAATTTTACTGCGGATATCATTGCAATTGTCCCTGAAAATTCTAAGGTTGATAAATCAATAATGAGTCATCAATTTGAACAGGCAAAAAATGAATTGAATGCACTCATTTCTTTGTTTAGTCAATCAAATGTATTTTTGGGCGTAAATGAATTTATGGATGATAATTTAATTTATAATTTACGACAATTACAGAACCAAGTCCAAGTTCCTTTAATTGCGACTTCATTTGTAAAATATTTAAAAGCTGAAGAAAAGTTCAATGTAGAGGTATTGAAGTGTATTGGCAAAACTTCAAAGTTATCAGATGAACAATTAGCAGTACCTCAAAACGGAAAACATTTTCTAAAGAGTCCAGAAGAATTCATGAAATTATATGTGGATTCAGGATTAAAAGATGCATATGAGCAAAATTGCGAGGTAGTTGATGAAATTAATGTGGAATTAGATTTTCCAAAAACTCAATTGCCACATTATCCAACTCCAAATGGAGTATCTTCGGAATCATATTTAAAGAATCTTTGTCAAAGGGGATTGCAAAAGCGAATTCAACATGAAAAGATTCAAAATTCAAATGTATATCAGGAACGGTTAAACCATGAATTAGAAGTTATTCATCGAATGGGATTTGATGATTATTTCTTAATTGTGTGGGATGTAACTAATTTTTCACATAAAAATAATATCTTAGTTGGTCCAGGAAGAGGATCAGCTGCAGGTTCATTAGTTGCGTATGTTTTATACATTACTGATGTTGATCCAATTAAATATGATTTACTTTTTGAACGTTTCCTTAATGAGGAACGAGCACAAATGCCAGATATTGATTTAGATATTCCAGATCAAAAACGTGATGAAATCATTGAATATGTTCACCAACGGTATGGCCAAAATCATATGGCACAGATTATTACTTATTCTCATTTAAATGCACGCCAAGTCATTCGAGATGTTAGTCGTGTAATGGGACAAAATCAATATGAAATTTCAAGCTGGTCAAATGCATTACCAAGATTGCACAATATCAAGTTGAAAGATGCTTATGATAAATCACAAAAGTTGCGTAATTTAATTGCTGATAGTCAAAAGAACGCTTTGATTTATAAGACTGCTTTGGCATTAGAAGGATTGCCTCGACAATATGGTACCCATGCTGCGGGAATTATTTTAAGTGATCATGACTTATGTGATTTTGTGCCATTGCAAATAGGATCAGAAGGAATTTACTTAACTCAATTTGCTAAAGAACAGGTTGAAGAAGTTGGATTATTGAAGATTGATTTCTTGGGCTTGCGTAACCTTACGATATTAGAAAACGCAATTCAGTTTATTAAACATGATTATGATGCAGATTTTGATATTAGGGAAATCAGTCTTAATGATGAAGCTACTTTAAAGCTGTTTCAGAATGCAGATACTAAAGGAGTTTTCCAATTTGAATCTGATGGGATTCGAAATGTCTTAAAACGACTCAAACCACAAAATTTTGAAGATATAGTTTCAACCAATGCGTTGTATCGTCCTGGCCCAATTCAAAATATTGATGAGTTTATTGCACGTAAAAATAAACGTAAAGCAGTTAACTACTTAAATGAAAAGCTTGAGCCAATTTTGCAAAAAACATATGGAATTATTGTTTACCAAGAACAAGTTATGCAAGTTGCAGCTGTTATGGGTGGCTTTTCTCTTGGACAAGCTGATTTGCTAAGAAGAGCGATGAGTAAGAAGAAGCAAATTGTAATTGATAAGATGAGAACACAGTTTGTTAATGGGGCTATCGAAAAGGGATATAGTCAATATGACGCGGTTCAAGTTTATGAATTTATTGAGCATTTTGGAAATTATGGATTTAACCGTTCGCACTCTGTGGCATATTCAAAATTAGCATTTCAGTTAGCATATATTAAAGCACATTATCCAGCTGCTTTCTATGCTGCAATTTTAAATTCAGTGATTGGAAACAGTAGTAAAACGCGTGATTATGTAATTGAAGCAAAGCAAAAGGGTGTCAAAATACATCTACCAGATATCAATCAAAGTCAAAAATATTTTATATTGAAAAAGCATGTAATTTATTTTGGATTTAGAAGTATTTGGAAGATACGAACAGATTTGATTCAAATAATTTTATCTGAGCGTAATGAAAATGGATTTTTCCATAGTGTTGCTGATTTTATTCGGAGAATTGATGAACGTTTCCTAAGTGATGATGTATTGGATGCATTGATTTATGCAGGTACATTTGATGAATTTGGTGAAACACGAAATCAATTATTAAGTGAAGTTCCGGGAATACTAGAAACAATTAAATTAAGTGGTGATAATGTTGATTTAATGAAACAACTTATGCCAAAAAAAATGCAACAAAAAGTCAGTTTATCTGAAAATGAGTTGTTAGAAAAAGAAGTAGAGTATCTTGGAACATATATTTCAGGTCATCCAGTTGATCAGTATAAAAAACTAACTGAAATTTATCAGACAGAAACTGTTAAACAATTGAAAGTAGGAATATATGCAAAATCAATTTTGTATATTAAAAACGTGAAAGTGATTAGAACTAAGAAACAAATGCAAATGGCGTTTGTGACAGCAAGTGATGCAACTGGTGAAATCAATTTGACTGTATTTCCTAAACAATTTATACAGTTTGGTAATTTGTTACAAGAGGGTAATGTTATTTTTGTAACTGGGAAAATCGATGAACGCAATGAAAAATTAAATTACATCGTCAATGAAGTTCATGATGCAAGTAAAATTAATTCTAAATGTTTTTATTTAAAAATCGAAGAATTAGATAAAGAACGTAAAGAAAAATTATTGCATGTAATGCAACAATTTCATGGAAAAATTCCAGTAATAATTTATGAAGAAAAAAGCAAGCAAAAAATTCGAATGTCTAACAAATATTGGCTAAGTGATACAGAAGCAACAATCCAAGCTTTATGCGATTTTCTAGGTAAATCAAATGTAGTATTACAATAACTTATAGTTGTAAATGCCAAAATCAAAAATTTTATCATTCTAAAACAATCATAAATGTGATAAGATAAAAGACGGAGAATGTATATTACAGATTTATTACTTGAGGTGAAAAAAGTGAAACGCATTGGTATTCTTACAAGTGGTGGCGATTCACAAGGAATGAACGCTGCTGTTCGTGCCATTGCTCGTTCTGCAATGAGTGCTGGTCTCGAAGCATATGGTATCAACTACGGTTTTAAAGGTTTAGTTGAAGGCAACATCTTTAAAATGAATTCAGAAGAACTTGATGGAATCATCAACCGTGGTGGTACAGTTCTTTACTCTGCACGTTTTCCAGAGTTCGCTCAGGAAGAAGTTCAATTAAAGGGTATTGAACAACTTAAGAAATTCGGGATCGATGCTTTAGTAGTTATCGGTGGCGATGGATCATATCACGGTGCATTGAAGCTTACAAAACACGGCTTTAATTCTATTGGAGTACCTGGAACAATCGATAATGATATTCCAGGAACAGACTTTACAATTGGTTTTGATACAGCAGTAAATGTTGCAACCGAAGCCCTTGATCGCATTAATGATACTGCAACTTCACACCAACGTACATTTGTTGTTGAAGTTATGGGTCGCGGAGCTGGCGACATTGCATTATGGGCTGGAATTGCTGCTGGTGCAGATGCAATCGTAATTCCAGAACGTGATTATGATGTTAAGGCAATTGCTGAAAAGATCAAGCAAAACAAAGAACGTGGCAAGGATCATGCTTTAATTGTTATTGCAGAAGGTGTAATGTCTGCTGCAGACTTTAAAGAACAATTAGATCAATATGGTGACTTTGATAGTCGTGCTGTTACATTAGCTCACGTCCAACGTGGTGGAACACCAACTGCAAAGGATCGTGTTTTAGCTAGTCGTTTAGGTGATTATGCTGTACGCTTATTACTTGAAGGCAAAGGTGGATTAGCTATTGGAATTCACAATAACAAATTAGTTGCCACAGACATTATCGATACATTAGAAAATCACAAGCATAAGACAGATGTTTCATTGCTAGATTTAAATGATCGTTTAAGATTTTAATTAAAGGAGAAACAGACTTATGAAAAAAACAAAAATCGTAAGCACACTTGGACCAGCAAGTAATGATTTAGATACAATTACAAAGTTAATTGAAGCTGGCGCAAACGTATTCCGTTTTAACTTCTCACACGGTGACCACGAAGAACACAAAGGTCGCATGAACTTAGTTGCAGAAGCTGAAAAAGTAACAGGTAAAAAGGTTGGTCGTTTACTTGATACTAAAGGTGCTGAAATCCGTACAACAGTTCAAAAAGAAGGCAAGATCCAATTCAACATTGGTGACGAAGTACGTATCTCAATGGATTCATCAATTGAAGGTACAAAAGAAAAGATTGCTGTTACATACCCAGGTCTTTTTGACGATGTTCACGTAGGTGGCCACGTATTATTCGATGATGGTTTAATCGACATGGAAATCGAAGAAAAAGATGAAGCTAACAAAGAATTAGTATGTAAAGTATTAAACGAAGGTGTATTAGGTTCACGTAAAGGTGTTAACGCTCCTGGTGTATCAATCAACTTACCTGGTATTACAGAAAAAGATTCAGACGATATTCGTTTTGGTTTAGACCAAGGTATCAACTTTATCGCTGCATCATTTGTTCGTAAACCACAAGATATCTTAGACATTCGTGAATTACTTGAAGAAAAACATGCAGAACATGTTCAAATCTTCCCTAAGATCGAATCACAAGAAGGTATCGACAACTTTGATGAAATCTTGAAAGTTTCAGATGGTTTAATGATCGCTCGTGGTGACATGGGTGTTGAAATCCCACCTGAAAATGTTCCTTTGGTTCAAAAATCATTAATCAAGAAATGTAACGCTGTTGGTAAGCCAGTTATTACAGCTACACAAATGCTTGACTCAATGGAAGAAAACCCACGTCCAACACGTGCTGAAGCTTCAGACGTTGCTAACGCTGTATTTGATGGTACAGACGCAACAATGCTTTCAGGTGAATCAGCAAACGGTGAATACCCAGTAGAAGCAGTTGCTACAATGGCTCGTATCGATGTGAAAGCAGAAAATGCATTACGTCAATACAAGAACTTTGCAATCAACTCATTCGATAAGACAGATGTTACAGAAGCTATCGGTCATGCTGCTGCAGAAGCTGCAAACAACTTGAACATCAAGACAATTGTTGCTGCTACAGAATCAGGCTACACAGCTCGTATGATTTCTAAGTATCGTCCAGATGCAGATATCTTAGCTGTAACATTTGATGAAAAGACACGTGGTGGCTTAACAATCAACTGGGGTGTATACCCAGTTGTTGCTGAAAAACCTGCATCAACAGATAAGATGTTTGAATTAGCTACAGAAGAAGCTAAGAAGGCTGGATTTGCTAAGGAAGGCGACTTAATCTTAATCGTTGCTGGTGTTCCTGTAGGTGAAAAAGGTACAACAAACATCATGAAGATCCAATTAGTTGGTTCTGCATTAGTAAACGGCCAAGGTGTTGGCGAAGAAACAGTTATCGGTAAAGCTGTAGTTGCAACATCAGCTAAAGAAGCAAACGAAAAAGCTGAAGAAGGTTGCGTATTAGTTACAAAGACAACTGACAAAGACTACTTACCAGCAATTGAAAAAGCATCAGCTTTAGTTGTTGAAAACGGTGGTTTAACTTCACACGCAGCAGTTGTAGGTATTTCAATGGGAATTCCTGTAGTTGTTGGTGCTGAAAACGCAACAGAAGCTATCAAGGAAGGCGAAACAGTTACTGTAGATAGCCGTCGTGGTGCTATTTACCGTGGTGCTTCAAGTACTCTTTAAGATAGACAAAAAATAAAAGTTGAAATGAGTTGCAAGACGTTGTGACTTGTTTTGATGATAAAAATCGCACTCGACGGGGTGCGATTTTTTTTATACATTTTTTTAGTTTTAAATGCACACTTTGATATACTGATTTTAGAGAAGGAATAACTAAGTGTATGGGGAGTCTTAAAGATGAAAGAAAAGGAAAGTGCAAGAGCTGAAATTCGAATTAGTAAGAGTAAAGTTCTTATTTATATTGTATTGGCTATTTTTCTAATTATTTTGGGCGCTGTAAGTATTAGTGTAGGATCAGGTGGTGCTGCATTATTGATTTTAGTATTAGGTGTCTTTTGGGGAGTTTATTGTTTACCGTATCTAATTAATATTAATCGGCCATATTTGAAAGTTACTACAAAAGAAATGTTTTATAATCATGCATTTAAGCATCGTATGATTTCACTGTCAAATATAAGAAAAATACAAGTAGTAAATGAAAATCGTAATATTGCGAATAATAAAAATCATTGTAATTTAAAATTAATTTTAAGCACATGCTTGATTCGAGTATATTTAAGAAACGCTATTCAACCAATTGTAATAAATCCAAGTTATATTGGAAATGCAAATGATTTTGCTAGTTTCAAATTGGCTGTTCAGAAGTGTAAATTTTGATTTTTAATGTAAAGAGAACAGTATAAAAGTACTGTTCTTTTTTTATTCAAAAAAATTTAGAACTTTGCTTAAAGTTCATTGACAAGTTATAAAAAAGATGCCATAATATAATCATTGAATGAATATTAATTAAAGTTCAAAGGAGGGTGCTATGAAACTTCGTGAAGTTATTGATACCAAAACGGGGTTAAATTCTAGAGAATTGAAAAAGCAAGATGCAATTTCATATTCAATTGCTGATTTTAATTATGATTTAAATCAAACCTTTGAAATTTCAAAGTCATCTAGTGATGATGCTTTAAATCGAGTAACTTTAAAGCAGGGAGATTTAATTGTAAGTTTGCAAGACTTTAAAATGGCAATTGTTTCGCAGAAGAATGCTGGAAAGGTTTTTTCGCAACGTTTTCTAAGGATTATTCCAAAAAAAGAGTCTAGTTTAGATATTCGATATTTATTGTTTATATTTAATCAGTCAACTTTAATTCAAAAACAAATTCATAATATGCTTGAAGGAACAGTTCTAAAGTTAATAAAAGAAAGTAATATTTTAAATATTACTATTCAATTACCATCTTTGGAAATACAAGCAAAAATAGGTAGTTATTATCAATTATTGAAGGAGTTTGAAATTTTAACACAAGAAAAGTTGACGCTTTTAGACAAATTAAGTATGGAGTTATTAAATAATTTAAATATCGAGAAATAATTATTTTATAAAAAATTACTTATTCTCTAAAATAAGGAAATTATTTGATAAAATATTATAGTGTTTAATGTAATTTGGAGAGAGGATACTATGATACATAAAAATGAATTGAAATTTGAGGACAAATTAATCGATTATCTTGAAAATCTTGGTGGCGAAAAACAATGGGAATATCTTCCTAATATTAGATACACTGAAGAATTATGGGAAAATTTTAAACATATTCTTGAAAAAAATAATGCAGATAGTTTAAATCAACCTTTATCGGATACTGAATTTAGTCAGGTTAAGCGTGAAATCAATAATCTAACTACTCCATATAAAGCAGGAAAATTCTTATATGGATTAGGTGGAGTTTCACAAGTTGAAGTTAATTTAGATGATGGTCGTCATGTATATTTAACAGTTTTTGATCAAGACCAAATTGGAGCAGGTAATACCGTTTATCAAGTAGTTAAACAAATTAAACGACCAGCAAAAGTTACAGGAAAACCTCCACGCCGTTTTGATGTTACTTTATTAATAAATGGTTTGCCAATCATTCAAATCGAAGAAAAAGCAGCTGGACATGATGCACGTGAAGCATTAAGGCAAATGTATCAATATATTGATGAGCAACAATATACGGATATTTTCTCAACGGTTCAAATACTTATTGCAATGACTCCGCATGATGTGCGTTATATGGCAAATACAACAAGTAAATCATTTAATTTAGATTTTTCATTTAGATGGCAAAATGAAAAAGACAATAAACCAGTTTTAGATTGGAAAGAATTTACAAATCAATTCTTGTCAATTCCAATGGCACATCAAATGGCTACTAATTATATGATTTTGGATGGAACCAAAGATAAAGAAGCAATTAAAATTATGCGGCCATATCAAGTATATGCAACCAAGCGTGTTATTGAAAAAATACGAATGCATGATTTTGAAATGGGACCTCAAGAATTAGGCTATGTATGGCATACAACTGGTTCTGGAAAGACAATTACATCCTTTAAGACGGCATGGTTAGCACAACGTTTAGCTAAGGTGGATAAGGTTGTTTTCTTAGTTGATCGAGTTGCATTAACAAATCAGACTGTTGATAAGTATAATGCGTATGATCCTGACGGTGATGCAAAAGATGGTGTCATAATGGATACGGCGAATATTGGAGTATTATTTCGTAGATTGAAAGAGAAGAAAAATGGGATTATTGTTACTTCAACTCAAAAAATGGATCGTTTAATTTCACAGAAAAAAGATTTTAAATATGATAAAAATGTTGTATTTATTGTCGATGAAGCGCATCGTTCAACTGCTGGTGATATGATTCAAAGAATAAAAAAGGCTTTCCCTAATTCTGGATGGGTTGGATATACTGGAACTCCAATTTTTGATAAAGATATTGATTCAAAAGATAAGGAAAAGATTACAACTTACAAGATATTTGGCGAACCATTACATCGTTATACTATTCGTGATGCAATTAAAGACAAGAACGTTTTAGGATTTAAAGTTGATTTTGAAACTACATTGTCTGAAAAAGTATTACGAAATGAATATCTTCCTAAATACTTTGAGGAAAAATATCCAAAATGGACAAGTGAACAAATTAACGAACGAATTGAAAGACTACCAGTTGAAGAAATGGATGATACAGTTACTTCAAGTGTATTTGATATGAATGAAAAACACGTTCAGTTAGTAGTTAAAGATGTTCTTGAAAAATGGGAAAAACGTTCTTGCAAGCGGAGATATAATGCGCTTTTTACTACTCATGTAGGTGGTGGTAAGGCTTCAACTCCAATGGCAATGATGTTTTATCATGAATTTAAGAAACAAAATGCAAAAATGGACAATCCATTGAAAATTGCTGTTACATTCAGTCAAGATACATCAAATGGTAAAAATCAATTAAATACTAATAAAAGTTTATTTGAAGTAATAAATGATTATAATGTTGAATTTGGTACAACGTATGATATGCAATCAACTAAAGGATATACCGATGACGTTATTTCTCGTTTAAATAAGACTGCTGAGGATGGGAAATATTTAGATTTAGTAATTGTAATAGATCAATTACTTACAGGATTTGATGCTCCAGAATTAAATACTTTATATGTTGATCGAACATTAAAAGGTGCTAATCTAATTCAAGCATACTCACGGACTAATCGAGTTCATAATATGCAAACGAAACCATTTGGACGAATTGTAAATTACCGTTGGCCACATCATTCAGAAGTATTAATGAATAATGCGTTGGAGATATATGCAAATCGAGATTCAGCTAATGTACAGGAAAGTTTAGTAGAAGGCGTTGATGCAGAAGGAAATAACACTGGAATAATTGCATTATCATATGATGAAGTGTTGAACAAATTAAAACCAGTTGTAAAATCTTTGAAGAAACTCACTGAAAACTTTACTCATGTTCCGGATAAACTTGAAAGTGAGGATCAAATGTTATCACATTTAAGAACATATAATAATTTAATGTCTCAAGCTAAACAAGATGATCGTTACGATGAAAGTCATCCTGAAGAATTACTCAATCAAATTGGATTGAATTGCGATGATGAAGAACGACTTACGACAGTTTTAGCTAATGATTTAAAAGAAGCAATTGCGAATAAAAGAAACATTGATCCAATTGAAATTTCATTAGAAATGGAACATATAAAAGATGTTGAAGTTAATTATGATTATCTGCAAGAATTGATCGCACAATATGCAAATCAATTACATAATGGAGAAAATAAAGATGCCGAAGATACAAGAGAGGAAATTGATCGTATTGTAAGTCAAATTCCTGATAGAAAATATGCAAGTCAAATTAATGGCTTTAATGATGCATTGAGAGCAGGAAATATTACGATTAATGTTTATCCAATTTCTCCAAATGATGTTAAGGATTTAATTTTAAATAATGCAGACAAAGGGCAACGCGAAGAAATATTAAAATTTAAGAAAAAATGGGGCTTAATTGATATTCATGATTCATACCTTTTAAACGATATGATTGAAAATCACATTGAAGGTGCTGATGATATGAATAACAGTGGAGAATTAAAATATGTTATTAAAGAAGCATCGGCAGTATATAGTACTGATGCAGAGGATGAAGAAATTCGTTCAAAATCAAGAATTAAGTACCGAAATAGTTTAAGACAAGCAATTACTGAATTTGCTGATGAAATTAAGAAGAAATATTAAGGTGGTAGGTTATGACAGAATCAAGACAAGAACAAGTTAAAAACATTACAAATGAAATTTGGGCAATGGCAAATGAATTACGTGGAAACATGGATGCAAGCGAATATCGTAATTATATTTTAGGTTTCATGTTTTATCGTTATTTGTCAAATCATCAAGAAAAATACATTTTTGATCAAGATTTATTAGACATCGAGGATGGAGAATCAGTAAATGATGCATATTTGAAAATTCCTGAAGATGAAATCAAGGATTACCTTGAAGATATTTCAAGTATTTTAGGATATGCAATTGCACCTCAAGACACATGGGCAACAATTACTAAAAAAGTATCTGAAAATACAATTATCCCATCTGATTTTCAAAACATGTTTGATGATTTTAATGAAAATGCAAAATTGAATCCAAATGCAAGAAGAGATTTTCGTGGGATTTTTGATGATGTAAATTTAGGCAATAGTCGATTAGGAAATGATACAACATCACGTGCAAAATCATTAGCTAAAATTGTAGAATTAGTTGATCATTTTACATATCAAGATGAAGCTGGTCATGATATTCTTGGCGATGTTTATGAATATTTAATTGCCCAATTTGCTGGAAATTCAGGAAAAAAAGCAGGAGAATTTTATACTCCTCACCAAGTATCTAAGGTACTCGCAAAATTAGTTACATTAGATATGAACAACGATGCTTCTTTTTCTGTTTATGACCCTGCGATGGGATCAGGTTCGCTACTTTTAACAGTAGATGATGAAGCTAAAAAGAAAGAAAAGAAGATAGTTTCTTTCTATGGTCAAGAATTAAATACAACAACATATAATCTTGCGCGTATGAACTTAATGATGCATGATGTTGAATATCGAAATATGACTTTAAAAAATGCTGATAGTTTGGAACTTGATTGGCCAGTAGGTCCAGATGCTCAAGGAATTGAACATCCAATTATGTTTGATGCTGTTGTTGAAAACCCACCATATTCAGCTCGTTGGGATAATAATGAAAATAAATTGAAAGACTCACGTTTCAAACCTTACGGTGCATTAGCTCCAAAGACAAAGGCGGATTATGCATTCTTGTTACATGGACTTTATCATTTGAAATCTGATGGGACAATGGCAATTGTTTTACCTCATGGCGTACTTTTCCGTGGAGCAAGAGAAGGTAAGATTCGTCAAGCCTTAATTGAAAAGAACCAATTGGATGCAGTAATTGGAATGCCAGCTAACTTATTCTATAACACTTCAATTCCAACTGTTATCTTGGTTTTGAAGAAGCAACGTGAACGTAGAGATATCTTATTTATTGATGCAAGTAAGAACTTTGAAAAGGGTAAAAATCAAAATACTTTGCGTGATGAAGATATTGATAAAATTATCCAAGCATATAAAGAGCGAAAGGATATTGATAAGTTTGCACATGTTGCAGATTTAGATGAAATTAAAGAAAATGACTTTAATCTCAACATTCCACGTTATGTTGATACCTTTGAAGAAGAACCTCCCGTTGATATCAAGAAAGTATCTCAAGAACTTCAAGATATTAACAAAAAAATTAAGGAAACTGAAAGTGAATTCTTATCAATGGTGGATGAATTGCAAATAACTGATGAGTCAAAAGACATTATTCAAGCCATCAAGGAGGCATTTAAATAATGGCAAAAACTAATCAAGAAGAACAAAGAAAAGCGCCAATTCTTCGTTTTAAAGGATTTACTAATGATTGGGAGCAGCGTGAATTAGGTAACTTATTTACTGAAAGAAATGAAAGATCTTTAAATGGAGAATTACTTTCTGTAACACTTGCAAATGGTGTTGTAAAATTTAATGATCTTAATAAAAAAGATAATTCAAATATTAAATCTGGAAAGTATAAAGTAGTTAAAAAAAATGATATCCCATATAATTCTATGCGAATGTGGCAAGGAGCTAGTGGTGTGTCTTTATATGAAGGTATTGTTAGTCCTGCGTATACAGTGTTAATACCAACTAAACAGGTAGATTCAAAGTTTTACTCTATTCTTTTTAAAAAGCAATCTATTTTAATTCTATTCTCTAGATTTTCTCAAGGATTAACATCTGATACATGGAATTTAAAATACCCAATTTTAAAGAAAATAAAGGTGCCATTTACAAAACTAAATGAACAAAAAATAATTTCTGACATTTTTAATAAAATTGACAACTTGTTAGTTTTATATGAACGAAAGAGTAATTTACTTTCACAAATGAAAAAATATTTTTTAGATAATCTATTTACTGAAAACAAATATCCTAATTTAAGATTTAAATCTTATAAAGATCCATGGATTAATAAAAAAATATCCGATTTTTTATCTAAACCATTGAAAGAAAAAGTTTCAGTTAATGAAACTTCTAAAATATTAACTGTACAATTGAATTTAAGAGGAGTAACATCTGGAGCAGTTAGAAGTTCTTTAAAATTAGGCGCTACAAATTATTATAAAAGAAAAGCTGGACAATTAATTTATGGAAAACAAAATTTGTTTAATGGTGCATTAGCAATAATTCCTGAAAAATATAATAACTTTGTGACATCTGGAGATGTACCGAGTTTAGATATTAACAATATTTCTAGTGATTTTATTTATTACTTATTTTCACGTGATAACTTTTATAAAAAAACTGAAATCTATGCGACTGGTACAGGATCAAAAAGAATACATGAAGATGTATTATTAAAAATTAAAATTTATGTTCCACAAAATATAAATGAACAAAAACAAATTAGTAATATTATAAAAACGTTTATTAAAATAGATTCAAAGTATGAAAAAAAATTACATCTATTAAGAAAAATAAAACAAAAATTATTAGATACTATGTTTATTTAAATTAAAAAACGACTTGCCAAATAACTGGTAAGTCGTTTTATATATATTAAAGCATTGCTAAATGACGCATTATTTTATCATTATCTTGATTTTCAAGCTCTTCAATTATATGAATATATGTGTTTTGTGTAGTTGTCATATCTGCATGACCTAATCTTTTAGCTACACTTGCAGTTGAAACACCTGCATATAATAAAAGAGATGCATGTGTATGTCTTAATCCATGAACTGAAATCACAGGTACATCAGCTTTTTTACATTTCTTTTCAAGAAAATAGTTAATTGTTGAATTATATATTCTTTTAGTAATAAAAATTGGTTTAGTTGGATCTAAATCTCTAATTAAACCACTAAATTGCATACATAATTTCCAATCTAACTGGATTTTACGAATAGAAGATTTATTTTTAGTAGGTTGAAAACCACCTTTTTTATCTTTGTAATTCCAAGTTTTAGTAATTGATAGTGTTTGTTGTTCAAAGTCAAAATCATCTGGTGTAACGCCTAAGGCTTCTGCAAAACGTAAGCCTGTTTTTGAAATTAGTAAAACTAACCAATCTAATGATGGTTTATCACCAAGATTTAATTCTTTTAAAAGTAGTTTTAATTCAAATTCACTCAAAAATTTAGGTTTCTTTTTTTTAGGATTCTTTCCCTTGATAATTGCTCGACGTGTTGGATCATGTTTAATGATTCCATCATCGTAAGCATCTAAAATTGCCGCTTTAACTTGATGATGAAAGTCCATAACAGTTTGTCGTTCATGTGTTTCAGCATATTTGTTTAATAACTCTTGATAGGTTTGTCTAGTTAGTTCGCCCATTTTTAAATCAGGTTCTAATCCTTTGATTTGACGATATGTTACCCAGTATTTTTGCAAAGTAACATCTCGAATTGCTCCAACTTTATATAATTTTACCCATGATTTAAAGTATTCATGTAAATATTGTGATTTTGTTTTTCTTGGCATAGAAAAACCTCCCATAATAAAATTTATTTTGGCTTGGTGCCACCTTTATTATGAGAGATTATTTGTAATTAGATAAACATATAATTAGATAAACATAGTATCTAATAATTCTTTTTTGATTTGTTTTAAATTATTAATCTTTTCTCCCTGTAAATATATATTTTTTTCAAAACTAGAAAATAAATTTGCTAAGCGTAATTGGATACTTGAATCGCTAGGAATAAATAATTTATATTCTTTTATAGAATTAATTTTAATATTAGGTAATCCTGATCCGGTTCGTAATCTATATAAAATATCTTAATTTCGAAATAAAATATATTTTAATAAATTTTCATTACAATGTTGATTTACTACTTTTAAAGAATAATTATGTCCTCCAGAATAAAATCTTTCTTTAACATAATTTACATAACCGGCAGAATTTCCACCTTCTGATATTATAATAGATGGCAACCTATTATATTCATTAGTAAATCCTGAATAAGAACGACCACCATTATAAACAGGATATTTATTAATTGAATCTTTTTTAGTAGAGATTTCAGTTTTATTTTTTTGTTTTCCTTTTTTTATTTCTGCAATTTGATTTAATCTATAAGAACACCAATTTATTTTTTTTAATATACTTTGAGTATTTGAATTTAATGGTAGTAATAATTTTAGTAACTGCTGATATATAGAAAATTGCTTACTATATTTTTGCTCATATAAAAGGAAATTATGAGTGATTGTATAAAGGATTTATAGATAAAAATAATTGTTGTCTTTATATATAACATAAGTATCAAATAAGTATTTTCCGCAACATATTGCTTTGGGAGCAAAGAAATTTATTAACTGTTTGTTATAGAGAAGATAACAAAAGAAAACCTGTAAAACGACAAGATAGAAAAAAAGGATTAACACCCTATTACGGTGCAAATGGAGTTCAAGGATATGTTTCTGGCTACACTCATAATGGAAATTATATCTTAATTGCTGAAGATGGGGCAAATGACATTAAAAATTATCCAATTTCCTTTGTTACAGGAAAAATATGGGCAAATAATCATACTCATGTGCTTAAAATCAATATCAAAAATAATGATGGAAACTTTTTAGTAGGAACAATTAAAAAAATTAACTATTTTAAATATCTTGTTGGTTCAGGTAGATATAAATTAACTATGGAATCTTTAAGTCAAATAAATATTTGGATAACCAGTTTTCCTGAGCAAAGAAAAATTGGGATAGTACTAAATAACATAAATAAACTTATTACTTTATATGAACGAATAATAAGGGTTAAATCTTTGAAAATAAGGGGAGTAAATTTAAATTTGAATTGAAAATCAATGTAATTAATATATGAATATAAAAAAAAGACGAAATTCAATTGAATCTCGTCTTTTATTTTTATTCTTTATTATCATCTAAGATTTGTTTACGTAGTTCTTTTCCTTTTTTAGTAAGAATTACAGATGCTGATAAGAAATTTGCATTAGGTATTTCTTTTAAAAGACCTTTAGCTACAAGGGGAAAATAATTCTTACCATTCTCCATAAAAATTTCATCTTCAACTTTACTTTTTGCAACTTCTAAAAACAATTCCTGTTCCTCAGGAGTTAAATCTTCAAATTTCATCGTGCATCTCTCCTTTGAGTTGATTTTCTCCTTCTATATTTTCATTGTAACATTTAATTATAATAATTTAATTAAAATGCTTTTATTAGCAAAAATATTTTGTATAATAGGAGCTATGTGACAATTTACTATTTTATTTATACAAATCAATTATACATTGGACTGGTTCGAGAACTTCCCAGAATAAAAAACCAAGTATCTCTAAAGGAGGTTGGAAATTATGAATAAAAAGAAAAAGGTTATCATTGATTGTGATCCTGGAATAGATGATTTTTTAGCGTTATGGTTCGCTTTAAAATCACCAGAACTTGATGTAATTGGAATTACAATTGTTGCTGGTAATGTTCCGGTAGAGCAGGGCGTAAAAAACGCTTTGAAAATTTTGAAAATCACTAATCGATTAGACATTCCTGTGTATGCTGGTGCTGAAAAGCCTTTGAAAAAAGAATACATCAGTGCCCAAGACACTCATGGCGATGATGGCTTAGGCGAGAGTGGTATTCCAGACGTAACTAATGGAATTTGTCGTCAAAATGCAAGTGATTTTATTAACGACACATTGATGACTGATTCAGATGTCACAATAATCGCAATTGGTCCTATGACAAACATTGCTGTTGCAATGCAAAAGAACATTCAAGCATGGGAAAACTGCCATGAATTAATCTCAATGGGTGGAGCATTCAAATCATTTGGTAATTGTTCACCAGTTGCTGAATATAATTATTGGTGTGATCCTGATGCTGCAGCTTATGTTTACAAGCATTCACCAGTTTTAATCACAATGGTGGGATTAGACGTAACTCGAAAGATTGTTTTAACTCCAAATATAATTGAATTGGTTCAACAAGAGAATAGTGAAGTTGCTGATATTATCAGAAAGATAACACGCTTTTACTTTGATTTTCATTGGAAGCAAGAAAAAGTTATCGGATGTGTTATTAATGATCCATTAACGATTGCAATCTTATTGGATCCAACTATCTGCAGTGGCTTTAAGAGTTATGTTCAAATTAACACTGATAATGGAATTGGTAATGGTCAATCAATTGTTGATGAAAAAGACTTCTACCATCATACTGCCAATGCAGAAGTTTTAACGCAAGTTGATTCATTTAAGTTTATGAAACTATTCTTAAACCGAGTAGCTGAATTAGACTTAGAATTATTAGATCAAATTTTGCCAATGATTATGATGGAGGAAGATTAATGAATAATTCAAAAAAGATTTCAATTAAGAAAATAGCAATTTTAGCAATTTGTATCGTATTAAATATTGTCGGAAGTAACTTAGCATTAATGTTACGATTACCAATCTACTTAGATTCAATCGGTACAATTTTAGGAGCTGCACTTTTTGGGCCAGTTTGGGGAATGCTAGCTGGTGGTATCACTAACTTGATTATGGGATTAACAACTGACTTAACTTCTCTATACTACGCACCAGTTGCATTAGTTTTAGGATGCTTAGCAGGTTTCTTATATCGTAAAATTAGTCCAGATAGCTTTAGTAAAGTTTGGATTGTTGCCTTATTAATCTCATTGCCAGGTACAATTCTTTCAACAATCATCACTTACTTTGTCTTTGGCGGAATCACATCTTCTGGTTCTTCAATCATTGTACAATTACTATTTGGAATGGGATTGAGCAAATTCTGGGCAATCTTTATCGTACAAGTATTAACTGACTTCCTTGATCGGTTAATTTCTGTATACATTATTGCTATCTTATATCGTTCATATAAACCATTAAAAAAATTAAAAGCGTAAAATAAAAAAGATTGCTATATTCTAGTTCTAAAAAATCAAAAGCCAGAATACGCAGGTACTATTTATGACGGAAAAGTAGCGCACGCTGATCAGAAAGGCCATCAGGGTCTGAGAGATCATCGTCGTTTCAGAAGGCAAAGATTAGGGAATGTGTAAAGACAGCAAAAGGAATTAGCTTTGAAATAGGGAAGTATACTGATGTGCATAATGATCATAAAAGTGTAGGTGACATAATGTAGCAGATATGATTGTTGGAGATATAGCAAGCAAGGACTGCGGTAGCTGTTGTAGTAGGGACTGCTTCTTTATTATTAATCTAGCATATGATCATAATTTTCTTGGATTACAGACGGGACTTGATAAAGTTGGAAAAGAATTAGATAAGACAGGAAAAGCAATCAGTAAAAAATGAAGGGGGAGAGTCCGAATGTGTTCGAATAGAAAAAGCATAATCGGTGAAATATGGCGAATTCCAAAACAAGGAGTAATTATTAATGGTGATGATGGGAAAGATTACGTGTTATTTTGTGATCAAAAAATTCGTTATATCTTTTTCCCATTCCTTTTATGGATGTGCCCATTAGAAATTATTGAAGTGAAAAAGAATAGCATTCGTCAAGCACGAGATAATAGTTGGGTAGGATCTATAGCACCTGCAATTGCATTAACTATTGGAACGATAGGAGCAAAACTAGCAGATCAAATCTCGATAAATATCCCCATCCCAACATCATATTACTGGGTAGCTACATTAGGAATTGGACTTTTACTAAGAATTGTTTTTAGATGTAATAAAAGACCAAGTAGTGATAGCATAATTACGATTCATCACGGCAAATTTAGACCGTTGAAGAAATATTATTTGATAAGAGCATTTGGAGTATGGATAACGTCAGTTATAATTATTTTTTTAATAACACTTATGAGTTCAGCTTCTTTTACGCAAGGAAAAATAATAATATTAGTAGCTATCATATGTTTAAGTTGTTTAATGATGTGGTACAATTACCCATTTATAGATGTAGCCAAAGCCAAAATTACTTTTTTAGATTAAGAACGGAGATTAATTATGTATTACCACTTGGAAGTATTGTTTCTTTAAAAGAAGGAACTGCAAAAATGATGATTGTTAATCGTAGAATTTTTGTAGGCGAACAAGATAAAAAGAAATGTTTGTATCCGAATGGTGCAGATTTCAGATGAAAAAGGGATTAATTAGAGAAAAAATAAATTTTTAACAAAAACCTATGAAAACTTGACAGATACTTTAGTCTAATCTGGAATTTTAATTGCATTCAATTCTTGATATAATAATACTAAATACCATGTACGAAAGTAGGTAAGCACTTTGGATATAGGAGAAATGAAAGAACGTCAACGTCATATCCGTAATTTTTCAATTGTTGCTCACATTGATCACGGGAAATCAACTTTAGCTGATCGAATTTTAGAAATGACAGATACAGTTTCTAAACGTGAAATGCAAGACCAACTATTGGATTCAATGGATTTGGAACGTGAACGTGGAATTACAATCAAACTAAATGCAGTTGAATTGCATTATAAAGCTAAAGATGGAGAAACATATATTTTCCATTTAATTGATACTCCAGGACACGTTGATTTTTCATATGAAGTATCACGTTCTTTAGCGGCTTGTGAAGGTGCTATTTTAGTTGTTGATGCTGCACAAGGAGTTGAAGCCCAAACTTTAGCTAATGTTTATTTGGCATTGGATGATGATTTGGAAATTGTGCCAGTAATCAATAAGATTGATTTACCATCTGCACAACCTGAAAAAGTTCAAGAAGAAATTGAAGATGTGATTGGATTGGATGCATCTGATGCAGCATTTACTTCTGCTAAGACCGGATTAGGAGTAGATGATGTTTTAGAGAAAATTGTACATGATATTCCTGCACCAGATGGCGACATTCAAAAGCCATTGAAAGCTTTGATTTTTGATTCTGTTTATGATGATTATCGTGGTGTTGTATTAAGTATTCGAGTTGTTGAAGGAATTGTTAAACCTGGCGATAAGATTCGTTTAATGAACAGTGGCGCTGAATATGAAGTTACTGAAGTAGGGGTTAACTCACCTAAACCATTAAAAAGAGATTGCTTAATTGCTGGGGATGTAGGTTATCTAACAGCATCAATTAAAGATATTCAAGATACTCGTGTTGGTGATACAGTTACAAATGCAGATAATCCAACTGATAAACCTTTAGCAGGATATCGTGAAATGAACCCAATGGTATATTCAGGATTATATCCAACTGATAACGCTAAATATGATGATTTACGTGAAGCATTGGAAAAACTTAAACTGAATGATGCTGCCTTAGAATTTGAACCTGAAACTTCACAAGCCTTAGGTTTTGGATTCCGTTGTGGCTTTTTAGGATTATTGCACATGGATGTTGTTCAAGAACGATTAGAACGTGAATTTAATATGGACTTGATTACAACAGCACCATCTGTAACTTATGACGTAGAATTAACAGATGGCACACGAAAGAAAGTAACTAATCCTTCTGAAATGCCGGAAACTTCAAGTATCAAGCAAGTTTATGAACCATTTGTTCATGCAGAAATTATGGTACCAAATGATTATGTCGGAGCAGTTATGGAACTTTGCCAACATAAACGTGGACAATTTGTAACAATGGATTATTTAGATGATACACGTGTAAACGTAATTTATAAAATGCCATTGTCTGAAATTATTTTCGACTTCTTTGATAAATTGAAATCAAACACACGTGGATATGCATCACTTGACTATGAAATGGATAGTGAACAACCAAGTGATTTAGTTAAAATTGATATTTTACTTAACGGTGATAAGATTGATGCTTTAAGCTTTATTTCTCACCGAGAATTTGCTGACAAACGTGCGCGTGTAATTGTCGAAAAATTAAAGAAAATTATTCCACGACAAAACTTTGAAGTTCCAATTCAAGCTGCAATTGGTGCTAAGATTATTGCAAGAGCAACTATTAAAGCATATCGTAAAGATGTTACTGCTCGAATTCATACAGGGGATCCAGACCGACGTGCTAAATTGTTAGATAAACAAAAACGTGGTAAGAAACGAATGAAAGCAATTGGTAAAGTAGAAGTACCACAACAAGCTTTCATGGCAGTATTGAAAACAGATGATGAAGCAGATGGAAAACAATAAAATTAAAAATGCTAAGATTGGATTTATTATTGGAATTTTAATTCAAATTATTTTATGTTGTTTGAATTTTTCAATTTTTGGATGGTTTACATTAGTATTATTGGTGTATCTGATTTGGGGATTTATTAAACTAAAAAAAGATAAAACATACTGGATTAAAATTCAAAAAGTATTTACAGTGATAATAATTTTAGAAGTATTAGTGAGTTTACCATTACTATATTTATTTCAACATATTATATAAAAAAACACGCATTATGCGTGTTTTTTTTATTTGTTTTCTGGCAAACTTTCTAAAATCAATGTTGCAGTTTCTTCAATAGACTTGTGAGCAACATTAATTACTAGACAGCCAATCTTTTTATACAATTCATTTGCGGCTTTTAATTCATCTTCAATGTTGTCAATATTTGAATAATGAGTATTTGGTTTTAATCCATATGCAATCATCCGTTCTTTACGAATGTTATTTAAAATTTCTGGGTCATTAGTTAAACCAAAAATCTTGTTTTTATCGATTTCAAAAATCTCTTTTGGAATTTTAACATGAGGAACTAATGGCAAATTAGCAACTTTATATCCTAAGTTAGCAAAATATAGTGATAGTGGGGTTTTAGATGTTCGTGAAACTCCCAATAAAACAATATCAGCTTTTAGAAAACCGGATGGATCTTTTCCATCATCATATGTAACAGCAAATTCAGTGGCTTCAATTCGTTTGAAGTAATCTTTATCAGTTTCATGATTAATCCCAGGTTTGCGAAGGGGTTCTTCATGTGTTTTTTCCTGAAGTTCATTTAATAGACTACTAATACCATCATAATGACGAATTGAATTTTTTTGACAATAATCATTAATATAATTAGTTAATTCTTCAGTAATAAAAGTATGAATAATAAATGCATCTTCTCGTTTAGCACTTGCTAAAATTCCCTTTAAGATTGAGGTTGTAGTGATAAACGGAAAACGTTTAACTTGAAACTTAGTATCTGGAAATTGGACTGTTACAGCTTGAGCTAAAGACATAGCTGTTGCACCAATCGAATCAGACATTACATAGAGTTTGATATTTTTATTCATGTGTTTTCCTCCTTAATTTTAGAAAACGCTTTACTAACTATTATTATAATATTAAATCGATTAGAATCAAAGCATAAATCATGAGGCAGTGTGTTATAATTTTGGTATTGATTACTACGGAAAGAGGTATATTCATGGGAGTTCAATTTGTATTAGGAAGAGCCTCAATGAACCATGAAACGGAAATGATTTCTCAGTTAAAGCAATGGAGAAATCAAAATCCAAATGGGAATTTTTTTTATTTAGTTCCAGAACATATTAAATTTGAATCAGAAATTGATGTATTATCTAAAATTCAAGATGAAGATGATCAAAATAAAGTATTTGCAAGCACAAGTGTACAAATTTTTTCATTTACACGACTAGCATGGTACTTTTTACGAAACACTTCAGTATTAAACAAACAAAACTTAAGTAAAACTGGATTATCAATGTTGATTACACACTTATTGAATCAATTAAACAAAGATGATCTAGTTATCTTTAGTGATGAACAAAATCAACCTGGATTTGCTGAAAAATTAGCTAAACAATTACTAGAATTACGTTTGAGTGGGTTGGAAGTTGACGATTTGAAAAAACTACAAAAAGGTGCTCAACGTAAACATCAAGATAATTTAGCTGATAAATTAGCAGATCTAACATTGATTTACGAAAAATTCTTATCATTTAAGATTGATGGTGAACAATCTTTATTGGAAACATATTTAGATTCAGCCAAACTTTTAGAGCTGCTAGAAGAATATCTTGCACAACATGATTTGAGTAATTACTATTTCTTAATTGATGGTTTTGATCAATTTAATGCTACTGAATTAAAAATTATTACGATATTAATGCAAAAGGCTAAAGAAGTTATGATTAGTTTACCTTTAACTGACCAAGCTTCAGTCCAAATTCCACAAACTAATGCATTATTTTATCGTACAAGTAAGCTATACCATCGTTTAAGAAAGTTAGCTAAAGGACAAAAGATTCAAGTTGTATGGGCAAAAGAGGCAAGAGTTAATAGTAACTTACAACAACTTGAAAACTATTGGATTAATGCACATGAACTAACAACTAATGCAGAGTATGAACTTGCTCCAGATGAAAAAGAAGATATTACAATAACACAAACTATTGATCGAATCAGTGAAATAAAATGGGTTGCTGCTAAAATTCGGCGAATGATGGCTGAAAGTCAAAATACTGAACATCCATATGAATACAGCGACTTTTTAATTTTGACTCCTCAAACTGAAAAATATCAAAATTTAATTGAGCCAATTTTCAATCAATTTAGAATTCCTTTATTTACTGATTTAACTCAAAAAATGAGTACTCACCCCTTAGTAGAATTTGTTTTAGGAATTTTTGATGTTCAACGTCATGGATTTAACTATCAATCCATAATGAGATTCCTAAAGACTGAATTGTTTGTTCCTGAATTATTTATTACTGGAAGAACTTTAGATCGGCTTAAAGCTAAGGAAGCAGCGTGGATTAAACATCATCCAAATAGCAAATGGAGTTTTGATCCTGAAGCTAGTGAACTTTATTTGCGTCAAACAGCTACATTCAGAAACACATTGGATGTTGTTGAAAACTATATTCTCGAACATGGAATTCATACTTTATCTGACTGGAAAAAAGAGTGGATTGTTAAAGAACTCGGACTTAAAGAAAATGAAACTCAGGAAGAATTACTTGAAAGAGAACGGGCACTTGTAATCAATAGAAATGCGAATGAATTAAGAAAACAAGTAGTTAACTTATTTGAAGATTTTCGTGTGGGCTTAAAGAAAGTCGAAACGGGCTTGGACTTTGCTCAACTTCTATTTGATTTCATGGAAAAAGCACATGTTGCAGAAACATTGAGTAAATGGCAACAAGCAGCGATTGCAATTCAAGAAGAAAATCATGATGCTATGGCTACAACATTACATGGTGAAGCTATTGATACTACAAGAGCTCAACAAGTTTGGAATCAATTCTGTCAATTATTAGATGAATATGTTTTTGCATTAGGTAACGAAAAATTTGATGCAGAAATGTTTGTTAATATCTTCCAAAGTGGTTTTGAAAGTGCAAACTATAAACGTGTTCCATCAACATTAGACCAGGTTATTTTCTCTAAATCGAATGTACTTCAAATGCAAAATCGAAAGGTTTGCTTTATTATCGGTGCTACTGCTGATGTTATGCCAATGCGAATTGATACTGCAGAGTTATTAACGGAAGATGACCGCAATGTTTTAAATACTATTATGGATATTGCCAAAATAAGCACTGATAAGTATCTTCCTGAAACATGTGAGTTACGAATGGCAGCTGAACCATTTACTAACTACTTAGCCTTTATGAGTGGCAGTGAAAAACTATTTTTCACATATCCTGTTAATGATACAGATGGTACAGATTTACAAATTTCTCCATATGTTTCTGAAATCAAGGATGCTTTAAATCTTCCAATTCAAAAAGTAATGCTTACAGCACCAAATATGGGACCAGAAATTATTGATTATGTGGGGACATTTGCTACAACAAGTAGTGAATTATTGAACTTATGTCGTCAATTGAAACATGATCAAAAAGAATTATCTCAAGAATGGGTAGCAATTTTTAATTATATTAAGCAACATCAAGGTAATCGTTTACTACAAATATTTAAGAGTTTGAATTATCAAAATGAGATTTTGCCAGAACAAGAAGCTGACGAAAATAACCATAAAACTTTAGACACTGATTTAGTCAATGAGTTATATGGTAATCAAATTATGGGCTCAATCTCAAGATTAGAAACATTCTATAAAAATCCATATGAATATTTCTTGAAATATGGATTGAAACTAAAACCACGTGCACTTTATGAACCAACAAGTGCAAATGTTGGGGACTACTTCCACAATATAATGGCTGTTTTAATTGATGAATTGCAAAGTGAAGGTATGACTTTATCAAACCTTAGTTCAAGCGATTTTGATCAGATTTTGAGTAAGGTAATTATGCGAGTTGATCAATTGTCAGAATTTAATGTTTTCCAACAAACTGCTCGTAATCGATACTTACAAAATAAACTAAGAAGATCAGCTAAAAAAGTTTCACGTGCAATTTATCGTCAACATCATAAGAAGAAAATCTTTTCCCTTAAATCTGAAGCTACTTTTGGGTTTGGATCAGATGCAGTCTTGAAAGGAAAGAAATTTATTTCATTAACAAATCCAAAGGATAGATTGCTCTTACAAGGTAGACTGGATCGAATAGATTTAGTAGAGGATCAGAACAATAATCTTTACTACAATGTTGCAGATTATAAATCTGGCCAAATTAAAACGAAATTAGATCAGTTCTTAGTAAAATCACTTAACGGGATTTCTTTGCAACTATTAACATATTTGGCAATTTTACGAGACAACCAAAAATCAATGTTGCAAATGCTACAAAATGACCGGGCATTAACTGCAGCACTAAAAGATGCACAAAAGGATCAAATCAAACTAGGTAGTGCAGTATATTTCCATTTGGGTACACCACAATTAAAATTTGCTGATTATAATGCTCAGAATATGGTTGAAGCTCAAAGTATTTCAGATAAGAACTTTGTGTATGATGGTCTATTTTGTGCTGATGTTTCAGATCTAAGTTACATTAAAGCACTAGGAACCTCATATCAGAACGATGAAAAAATAATCAATTTAGATAATTATAAAATTAAATTAAGTAAAGGCGGTTTGAATAAGCGAACAACAAAGAACCGTGTTTATAATGATGGACAATTTAATAAGTTACTAAATATGGATTTACTAAAAATTAGCCAAGCTACAGATGCAATTTTTAGCGGAATAATTGATTTAGCACCTTATAGATTAGGTAATGCAACTGGATTAGACTATTCAGACTACTTGCCAATTATGACATTTGATACCTTTATCGGAAATGAATTTAATGACTTGAATTCTAATATTGGCGATATATGGGAACAAATTGAGTCTGAAAGTGATCGTTGGAAGCAAATTAAGGATGAAGTTGAAGGATTAGATACCAAGAGAAAGAAGGGTAAAGATTAAAGATGGCAGATTTTAAAGATTATGCAACTGAGAACCAATTAAAAGCAGTTGAAAATCGTGGACATAATATTTTAGTTTCCGCCTCTGCTGGTTCTGGGAAAACTAAAGTATTGGTCGAACGTATCAAAGAAGAAATTTTAAATGAAAATGCAAAAATTTCACGAATGCTAATTATGACCTTTACCAATGCAGCAGCTAAGGAAATGAAAGATCGATTAACAAAGGTTTTGCAAGATGAATTAGTTAAACAAATGAATTCAGTAAACAAAAACCCACAAAAGATTACTCATTTACAAAAACAACTAACTGCTATAAATGTGGCCGATATTAGTACAATAGACTCTTTCTGTTTAAAATTCTTGAAAAAATATTATTATGCAATTAATTTAGACCCTAATTTTCGTGTCCTTGCAGATTCAATTGAAAGTGATGTTTTAAAAGAAGATGTTTGGGAGAAAGTTCGTGAGAATTTTTATCAAAAATATGAAAATTTAGCTGGAATAGAATCACCAACAGAAGAGCAGAAATTACTCTTGCAAGAGTATGACGACTTATTAAATCTATTCACTACTGATCGAAGAGATGATGATTTAACTGAAGTTGTTTATCAAATGAATAATTTCGCAAGTGCTAATGAAAATCCTGAAAAATGGTTAATGGATGCAGTTGAAAATTATGATTTTGACGAAGATACATTTACCGATACTAAAATTTTTAAAAATGTTATCAAAAAGAATGTTTTAAATGCATTGCAAACTACCTTAGAAAAATATCAAACATATTGGGATGATTTTCAAAATGAACAAGTTCCTCTTATGCAAGATTTTTATTCACTTAAAGAGAAAGAATTAGGAAAACTTAATGTTAAGATAATTACTAATAAAGAGATTGTCGAAGATGACATTTCTAAGTTACAAAATATAATGGATAGCTTAGAAAACGATACTATTGATTGGGACGATTTGCGCGAACAAATTGGGTTACTGTTCAGTAAAAAATTGAAGACCTTCTCAAAGAACCGTGATTTTCCAGATGATGATGACGTTATTGATCGCTATGATGAAATCAAGGCAAATTACGCAGATGCAAAAAAAATATTAGTTAAGTTACAAAACACATATTTCATATATTCTAATAGGCAACTAAAGGATGTTTTGAAACGTGCTAAGGGCGTAGTACAAGTTTTAATTAACTTAGTTTTAGATTTCAGAAATGAGTATTTAGAAACAAAATTGAAACGTCATGCGTTAGAATTTAGCGATTTAGAATATTTCACTCTTAAAATTTTGCAAGGCGATAGTGAAGTTTCACAGAAGATTCGTAAAGAATTAAAGTTACATTATACTGAAATAATGCTTGATGAATACCAAGATACTAATGGTGTTCAAGAAGCCATAATCCAAGCCATTGCAAATCACAATGTTTTCATGGTAGGAGATGTTAAACAGTCTATTTATCGCTTTAGACAAGCTGATCCAGGATTGTTTATGAAAAAATATCGAAACTTTAAACGAAGTGAAGAATCAACTGATTTAACCAGCGGCGAATTAATCGTCCTTCAAGAAAACTTCCGTTCAGTTAAAAACGTTGCAGAATTAACTAACTTGATTTTTATGCAAATTATGAATAGAAGTCTTGGTGAAATAGATTATGATGATGCTGCATTCCTAAAAGCAGAAAACCCAACATATAAAGTGGGCTTTGAAGATTTATCTGCAGATGTCATGATTTATTTGAAAGATTCTGAAAAACCAGATAATCAAAATAATGATGAACCTTTATTTAGATTAGAAGATAAGACTCAAGGACAACTGGTAATGATTGCAAATAAAATCAAGCAATTAATCGCTGATGGAACTGAAATATTTGATCGTAGTGAAGGTCATAAGCGTAAACTACGTTATTCAGATATTGCTATTTTATCTTCATCTCACCAAGATAGTTTATTAGTAAATGATGAATTTAAGCGTTTAGGTATTCCAGTTGAAATTGATGAGACTGATAATTATTTCAAGACTACTGAAATTCAAATTATGATTTCATATCTTAAAGTAATTGATAATCCACATCAAGATATTCCATTAGTAGCAGTTTTGCGCTCACCAATGTATGGTTTTGATGAAAATGAATTGGCTTATATCAGAATTAACCATTCTAATGGCGATTTTTATAGTGCTTTAACAAGCTTTAGAGGAAAATATGAAAATCATGACTCACTAAAAAAGTATGATGCAGATAAAATTGATAAGCTTTATGAAAAAGTCTGTCAATTCACTGATGATTTAACTACATTCCGTGTGCAATCAAAACGAAGTGAATTAGCTACTTTAATTTGGAATATTTATACTACAACTGGATTTTTAGATTTTGTTGGCGGAATGCCAGGTGGATCTCAACGACAAGCCAATTTACATGCACTTTATGAACGGGCAACAACCTATGAAGAAACAAGTTTTAAAGGGCTTTTCCAATTTATCAGATTCATTGAACGGATGGATAAACAAAAGAACGATTTGCCAGAAATGAAACCTCAAGAAAATGAGGATACTGTTAAATTTATGACAATTCATAAAAGTAAAGGATTGGAATTTCCGGTTGTCTTTGTAACAAATCTAAGTACTAAATTTAACTTACAAGATTTGAATAAGAAATACGTTCTTGATGCTCAGTTAGGAATTGGAATTAATATTATTGAATCTTCTAAAAATACAGTAGAACGGGATTCTAATTTTTCAATTAGAGAAGATGAAGCTGTTGATGTTCAAGAAACAACACCAATTAATTTAGCAATTAAGGATCAAATTAAACGTAAATCATTAGCTGAAGAAATGCGTAAATTATATGTTGCACTTACTCGTGCAGAACAACAAATTTATTTAGTAGGGACATACCAAGATATTAATAAGTGGGCTGCTGTATGGGGGCCTAAAAAAGCTAATGATGAATTGGTAATTAAAGAAAATCAACGAATTGATGTTAATAACTTTATGGACTGGATCGGTCAAGCACTAGGAAGACAAGAGTCCATTTTAGATCAAACATCTGTATTTAGTTTGAAAGATCAGGAAATAATAAAACGAAATATTCGATTAGCATTTGATAAAACAAGCAAGTACTTTAAGAAAACTGATATTCCTGAAAAAATCAAAAATAGTGAGTTAAACTACACAGTTGAACTTTGGGAAAACGAAGCAGTTGCTTTTGAACGTGAAAAGGAACAGTCAGATGTTGATGAAGATGCAACAATCATTCCACAAAAGATTAGCCAAACTTTAAATACAGAAGCTAAGGCAATTTTAGATTTTAAATATAAAAAACAATCTTTAACAAGAGAATCTGCTTATCAAGCTGTTACTGACATTCGGCGTTTATTTAATGATCCCGATAATGATTTAATGTCAGAATTCGATGCAGATAAAATGGAATTGATTTCTCAAGACAAGAAACCAAGTGCATTCTCATTTAATAAACCAGATTTTTTGACGACTGTTTCAGAAGTATCTTATGCCAAAATTGGGACCGCAACTCACTTGTTGTTTGAAAAAGTAGAACTAGATAAGCCGATTACAAAGCAATCGATTCAAGAGTTATTACTTTCTTTAGTACAAGAGGGATGTATTACAACTGAAGTTGCTCAAAAGATTGATTTAGATGGAGTTATTTCTTTCTATGAAACTAGTCTAGGAAAGAAAATATGTGAAAATCATGTAAATGTAAAACGAGAAGTGCCATTCTCACTGTTATTACCAGCTCAAATCTTAGTAAATAATGCAGTTGAAACCGATAAAAAGATTTTGGTTCACGGGATTATTGATGGATATTTTGAAGATCAAGAAACTGGTGAAGTATATTTATTTGATTACAAAACAGATCATTCATCACTAGATAAAATAAAATCAGATTACAAAGGACAAATTAATTTATATGCACTTGCATTAGAGAGCATTACAGGTAAGAAAGTTAACCAACGGTATTTGTATTCTGTTGAGAAAAAATCTTTAATAAAGCTATAAAATACAACTTTATTTAGGGAATATTTATTTGCAAATTGTTAAATTTATCTTGATGAAATAATTGATTATATTGTATAATTAAAATGAACTGTTAAGATGAAGTGCTTAGGTACGGATTAAGACGGTTACTTTAAAGCTCGGAGGGAGGGAAACAACATGTCAAAAACAGTCGTTCGTAAAAACGAATCTCTTGATGACGCTCTTCGTCGCTTCAAACGTTCCGTTTCAAAAACAGGTACTTTGCAAGAATATCGCAAACGTGAATTCTACGAAAAGCCAAGTGTAAAACGTAAGAAGAAATCAGAAGCTGCTCGTAAACGTAAGAACAAGCGCCGTTTCTAATGAACTTGGTTCTAAGGAGGCAATTGTGATGAGTTTAGTGGATTCATTACAAAAAGACATGATTGCTGCAATGAAAGCAAAGGATAAAGATAAATTAGGTACTATTCGAATGCTTAAAGCAGCATTAGCAAACGAAAAAATTAACGCTGGTCATGACTTATCTCCAGAAGAAGAGATTTCCGTTCTGTCCCGTGAGTTAAAACAACGCAAAGATTCACTTGAAGAATTTGAAAAAGCTGGTCGTGAAGATTCAGTTGAAAAAATTAAAAAAGAAATCGAAGTTGTTGAAAGTTACTTACCAAAGCAATTAAGCGAAGATGAAGTAAAGGACATTGTTCAAGAAACAATTAACGAAGTCGGCGCAACATCCAAAGCTGATTTGGGTAAAGTAATGGGAGCAGTAATGCCTAAACTTAAGGGTAAGGCTGATGGTAAATTAGTCAATGAGACTGTTAAGTCATTACTCAGCTAATAAAAAAACTGTAGTTAATGCTACAGTTTTTTTATTTGTCCTTAAAACTAATTATTGCGCTTAGTTTTATTGTTTGAAGGAATCGTGTAAGTTTGCTAAAATTAGTTTAACTTATTAAAAATAATTTAACTTTATATAGAAATGGGGCATTTATTATGGAACAAATCGAACGTGCTTGTACATCAATGCTTGTAGGTAAAGATGCAAGTGCTGATGGTTCAGTAATGATCGCTCGAAATGACGATACATTTTTACCATTAACACCTCAACGTTTTTACATGCACCCAGCATGGCAAGGAGAAAAGGGGAAAAAAATTAAGTCATGGTTAAACGGCTTTGAAATGGAATTACCAGAAAATGGTTATCGTTACAATGCTGTACCAAATGTTGATTACAAAAATAATGGATACTACGAAGAGAGTGGTATTAATGAAAAGAATGTAGCAATGTCAGCCACAGAATCTACATATGGAAATGAACGTGCATTAGCATTTGATCCACTTGTTAAAGATGGTTTGGATGAAGATTGTATTGTTAACGTAACACTTCCATTTATTGATTCTGCACGTCAAGCAGTACAATTTTTAGGAAAAATTATTTCTAAATATGGTTCACCAGCTGGTAATTCTGTATTATTTGCAGATAAAAATGAAGCTTGGTACATGGAAATTGTTACTGGACACCTTTGGTTAGCACAACGTATCCCAGATGATGCATATGCAGTAGTTGCTAATGAAGTTGCGATTGAACAAGTTGATTTTGATGATACTGAAAACTTCCAATGGGCAGATGGTATTCAAGAATTTGTTGAAGAACATCATTTGAACCCTGATAAAGAAGGTTGGAACTTCCGTCACATCTTCGGCACATATGATGAGAAAGACCGCCATTATAACACACCACGTGTATGGTATGGACATCATCTATTTAACCCAGAAGTTGAAGAAGATCCTGAATCAGGTGATTTGCCATTTATTATGCGAACAAGTCACAAATTTACACCTGATGATATTGAACAATATTTAGGTTCACATTATAATGAAACACCATATGATCCATATAGCAAAGACTCAACTGAAGAAGATATGTATCGTTATCGTCCAATTGGCTTGAACCGGACACAAAACTCACATGTTCTTCAATTGCGGAATGATGTTCCAGAAGAATTACAAGCTGTTATGTGGCTATGTATTGGTTTCCCAGAATTTTCACCATATATTCCATTCTATACAAATGCTAATGACACTGATCCAAGTTTCTCAGAAACTCCAATGGAAATGGATGTAGATTCAGATTCAGCATACTGGATGTACCGTCACATGTCTATGTTGGTTGAAAGTCATTATAGTAAATTTGTACAAGATAATCGCGATTACTTGAAAGAATGCCGTCGTGTTGAACGTCGTATGTTATGGCAATTCGATCAAGAAGCAGCCAAATTAAGTGGTGAAGAATTGACTGAATTCTTAACACAAAAGAACTATGAAATGGTTGCTAAGATCAAGAAAATGACAAAAGAACATATGAATAAGTTAATTATGAAGGGAATCGAACTTTCTAAATTTACTTTTGATATGGATAAGAACTTGTAATCCAAAACGGTAAACGTTAATATATCAGCGTTTACCGTTATTTTTATATCTTAATATTGAGTATAAAATTATGTAAGTGTGCTAAAAGTGTGCCAAGCTTTTATAATTCATCAAGCTTATCAACTAATTGTTGATGAGCTTTTTTTGTGACATGAAGATATATTTTTTTAGTAACAGACGAATCATCATGACCAACTCGTTGTTGAATAACATACAATGGTACGCCTAGTTCCGCTAATTTAGAAATATGAGTATGGCGGAAAATATGTGTAGATAATGGTTTGTCTATATTTAATATCTTTTTTAATTTTCGTAAATATGTATTTAAATAAGTTGGTTGTAGTACGTTGCCAGTCCTTGACTGAAATAATGGACCATTACCACCTTCTTCAAATTTAAGAAAATTAAAAATAGCGATTGCACGATGAGATAATTCGATATCACGTATTCCAGCTGGAGTTTTAGTGGAGGCAGTCTTTTTCATATTTTCCACATGAAGATTATTACTATAATCTAGTGTGCCAGTAATATGAACAATATAAATATTATTTCGTACTTCTATATCGTTAAATGATAAGGCAAGTGCTTCGCCAATTCGCATTCCAGTTTGATATAACCATTCAAAAAGAGAGGCATAAATTTTATTTCTTTTCCATGTATAATCTAAGATAGCATTTAATTCATTTTCTTCTAAAAACTTATTTTCAATTTTAGATGTAGAAGAGTGTTTCCATTTAATTTCAAGATTATCAGTAGGATTTTCTTTAATATAGCGTTTCTTTTTTGCCCATCTAAAAAATACACGTAATTTTCCTAAAATTACCTGGCAATACATATTTGAACGCTTATCTTTATAAAGTAAATTTTCAATCATTTCAGTTATCAATGGTGATGAAATTTTAATGAGTAGGGTATCAGATGATATTTGGCGTTGAATGGTTCGAATATAAGAAATGGATGTACAGTAAGTAGAGTTTTTAACCTGTTGTTTATATTCAACTAGCCATTCAGAAATTGCTTCTCCAAAGCGTTTTCCAGTAATAATATCCTCATACTGACTCTTTTTTAATCGTTCTTCTATTTTTTCAGACAAAACAACCTTAGCTTGTTTTTGTGCAGCTCTTGATTTAGATGTCATTGTTACTGAAACAATTTTTTTCTTTTCGGTTAATGGATCAATATAACTTTCTCTAAACATATATTTTCCATTTTTATTAACCATCCACATTTATTAAAACCTCCTTTATGTTATAATATGAAAAGGACATTACTAGCCCTCTTATAATAATCTTTCATGAGTCACCATCACTCTCCAAAAATGCTAATATTGATGGTGGCTTTTTATTATCTGTTTTTTTAGAATATATGTTCGATTAATGTGCTAAATAATAACCCTTTTAGTGAGGGTCATTATTAATTTAGTCTCTAAACTTTAGAGAAAAGAAAGGTTGTGAATCCTCATTATTTGAATTCTTCGACAACACTTTCTCTATCGGAATACAAAATAGGATGAATATCTGAATTATTAAGTAAATTCAATATATCACTACGAATTTCTACTTTTTCGTTATTTTTTTGATCATTTATAAAAGTATAAAATACTGTATTTTTATTATCTAATACAGCCTTGGTCTGTTCGACATCGGTAACTATTGATTTAACAAAGACATCATTGTTGCCACCTGATAAAATTTTTATTAATTTGTCCGGTATTTTTTTTCCAAGTCCAGGAATACTATAATCAAATTTATGTGTTAGACCACTTTCACCAACAAAAGATGCGTTTTTTAAAACTCTAATGTTATTATCTAAAAAATACTTATCCATATCTTCTATAAAGATATTTTTCGTATTATTATTAGAAAGCATAAACATATCATTAACAAATAATATAGCTTGAAGTAGTCTATGTTTAGCAATTGGAAAATCATTAATATCTACACTTATAGTTAACTCATCATCAATCAAATTAATACCATACGTTTTTAATTGTGTTTCTAATAATTTTTCCCTTTTTTGTGAACGATGTATATATATACCTTGCGATTCTAAATTGTCTACAGTCCATCCATCGTCAGTTAATCTTATAAAATTATTAGGTTTAGGAATTGCATATATAACAACTTCATCTGAAAAATTATCTAAAAAAGGAGTATCGATGCGGATAATGTTATTGTTCAATTGTTCATATGAAAAACTTTTGTTAACCCAACTTAAATATTGCTTTTTTAGGTCATTTGCATCGACGTTCATTTCTATTTCCTCCAATCATTTTTCGATATTTAATAACTTTACAAACTTATCAAAGGAAGTTAACAAGTTATCATTTTTTGAAAACTCATTAATATTATACTTCATGATATCATATGCGTAGTCTTCATGTTGATTATTAATGTTTTTATAAACATGCAAGTGATTTCTACCGCCGTTAGTACCATCTGAATTAATGTGATTACTACCATTAATACATAATCTTACTAAGTGAAGATGATTTTCATTAAAACGAATATGCATACTATATTTATTTTCTATTTCTCCTCTGTAAATATGTAAAATATAATTTATATTATTTTCATAATCGAGAACTTGAATATTTTTTTTAATGCGTCCAATCAGTGGCATTTCTTTATTGATATCATCGATAGTTTTATCGATAGATTTTTTTATATATAATATCAAGTATTTTACTTCATCATCTGTCAAATTATCCAAATCCACAAAATCACTCCTTAAATATTTATTTTTAAACCTATTAATATTATAAATATCTCATCATATCATCGTTTACATCAAACTATTGTTGTTCAAGTTGGTGCTGTAATTGAATTTCACCAGATGTTTTCATCCCATCTGGTGTAGATTGCAAAGCTTGTAATTCTGACATACCTTCATATTGCATTTTGTAAGCAGCAGGGGACATTCCATATTTATTAACAAATTCAGTTAATGTTTGAGGTTCGCTTTGAGTGTCTTGCTGATTATTAATTGGTTGTTGCTGAACACTGGATGATTGTGTAGTAACATATTCAGATTGTGAACTGTTTGTTGCAACAGATGATGGAGCAATTGAGGTAATAGAAGAGCTACAACTCATACTTAAACTGCTTGATTTTGAAGAACTAGAACTTTTCTTTGAGCTACTATCGCTTTTAACTT